>NZ_LQIR01000022.1:0-45233 GCF_001499925.1 Mycobacterium lehmannii | reverse complement strand
AGCAAAAGAGGCGCCGTCGGGGTAGCTCCCCGGCGGCGCCTCACCTTGCCCTCTTGACAAACTTCTCTACATATCAGGTGTACCGGGTCATGAGGTTGGTAGCAGGCGTGTTGGCTTGATGTGGGGAGAACCTCCGGGTGAGGTGTGGCTTGTCTAGGTCCACCACCGTCCGGAGGTTCTCGTGTCCCACCGTAATGCCCGTACGACGTTCCATGGCCGACTGCTGATCGTGCAGCGGTTTCAGGCCGGCTGGGCTAAAGCCCATATTGCCAAGGCGATGGGAGTGTCGCGGAAGTGCGTACACACCTGGATCGATCGCTACGAAACCGAGGGCGAGGCGGGCCTGCTTGATCGATCCTCGCGTCCGCACACGACGCCCACCCGGATCGCCGGCAGCTTGGAGAATCAGATCGTGGCCTGGCGGCGGCGTCACCGCTGCGGACCTGACGAGATCAGCGCGAAGCTGGGGGTATGTGCCCGCACGGTGTCGCGGGTGCTGCGTAGACGCGGCGTGCCCTATCTGCGTGACTGCGACCCGATGACCGGTCAGCTGATCCGCTCGTCCAAAGCCACTGCTGTCCGTTACGAACGATCCCGGCCCGGAGAACTAGTGCATATGGATGTTAAGAAGCTGGGCCGGATCCCCGACGGAGGCGGTTGGCGCGCGCACGGCCGGGGGAACACCGGCTTAGACGTCAACCGGCGCAATGGGTTCGACTACATCCACTCACTCGTCGACGACTACAGCCGACTGGCCTACAGCGAGATCCTCGCCGATGAGAAAGGCTCCAGCTGCGCAGGATTCCTACGCCGCGCCGCAGCCTACTTCGACGCCCACGGCATCCCCGCCATCGAAGAAATCATGACCGACAATGCCTGGGCCTACCGATACTCACTCCGCGACGTCAGCGCCGAACTCGGCGCCCGCCAGATCTTCATCAAACCGCACTGCCCCTGGCAGAACGGCAAGGTCGAACGCCTCAACCGCACGCTGCAAACCGAATGGGCCTACAAACGCGTCTTCACCTCCAATAGCCAGCGCGCCGCAGCCCTTGCCCCCTGGCTCCACTACTACAACACTCAACGACGTCACAGCGCACTCGGCGGCCTCCCACCGATAAGCCGACTGACACCAACCTCATGACCCGGTACAGCTAGGCTCCGTCGCCCGCAAGCCGAGCGCGAGCACCAGCCGGTCGTCTGGATCGTTCAGCGACGTCGACAACAACTTCTCGATGCGACGGATGCGGTAGCGCACCGTGTTCGGATGCACGTGTAACCGCTGAGCGACCGCGGTGATGTCGCCGAACGCGTCAAGATAGGCCCCGAGCGTTTCTGCGAGCACCGGATCCTGTTCTCGCAGTTGACGTATCCGCGGGTCGACGAGCCGCTGACCGACCCGCGACACGATCTCATCGAGCAGCACGGTGGTACGCGCGTCGTCGAGCGACGCGACGTGGCCGATCGCGCCGGGGTGACGCTGTGCGCTGTCGAAGACCCGGTCCACCTCGGCGCGGGCGTTCGCGGCGGCGGCAAGCCCGGCGAGCGGGGCGGCGACGACCGCGCGCAGCGAGAGTCCCAGTTCCCGGTCGAGCGTCGCGACCACACCGCGCGCCCAGGACATCACCGCTGACGGCCCGCCGATCTTCGGCAGCAGCACATAGACCCGCCCACTGCTCGAGGCGATCTGCGCATCGGGTCGAAAGGCACTGGCGCTCAGAGCGATAACGCTCGCCGGTGTGGTGCCGTCGGCGTCGACGAACCCGACGAGTGCACCTCGACCCCCGACTTGGATACCGAGTTCCCGTCCGACGGCGTCGACGTCGACCACGTCACCGGACAGCCCGAGCAGCTCTCGCACCTGGCTGGTGTGTGTGGACGGCGAGGCCGACAGCCGCGACAGAATTCGTGCCGCAAGGACAGCGCCGCCGCGCAGCACCTCCTCGACATCGTCGGCCAGCGGTGCCGAACCCTGTTGCAGCCAAATGGTTCCGGCGAACCGGCCGGCTTTCGCATCGGGAACGTGGATGCCGACCGCCAGGCGCGGTCGCAGCCCCAACTCCGGTCGTTCGGCGACGCGCACAACGTCGGTGCTCGAACGCAGGGCGTCGAAGATGCCCCACCGCGCGAGCCAGGCCAGGTGCTCGGGCGGGCCGGCGCGGCCGAGGATGGTCAGCCGACGTAGCTCGTCGGCCTCGTCGCTGGACGCCGAATACGCCAGCACGTGGGAATTCTCGTCCTCGATGCTGATCATGCCGCGAGTGCGATCGGCCATCGACTGGGCCAAGCCGAACAGGTCGGTGCCCGGATCGTGGTGCGGATCGCCATGGTCGCCGTGATGTTCGAACGCGTGGTTCACCAGTTTGTACAGCGACTCCCAGCGGGCCCGCGGTTCGACGGCCACCACCGCAGTGCCCAGCGCGACGGCCTGCTCGACCGCGACAGGAGACGGTTCCTTGACGAAGATCGCCGCGGGCACGCGGCCGGTGCCTGCGAACTGCCGCTCGAGCCAGCGCACCGCGTCCACGTCGTCGACACCGAGCAGAAAGAACAGGTCCGCCGAGCCGGATCCGACGGCCAGACCCAGCCGGACATCGTCGGCGTCGACCAGGGCGACCGATGCGACCGGCATGTCCAGGCCGCGCGGCGCTTCGACCAGCGTCACCATGGTCCGGTCCAACGCCAGCAGCAGTCGGCCGAGGCCGAGACCGGCGGTTGGTGGCTCCATCACACGCCCCTTTGTCTGATCCGACTATAGATCGTCGGTGGCGTTGTCGGATCGACCATCGGATCGGGTGTCGTGGCCGAGCATCATTTCGTCATGGATGCCATCACCGACGTTCCCCCTCCGGCGAACGAGCCGGTCCACGATTACGCGCCGGGCTCGGGTGAACGCGCCCGGCTCATCGAGGCGCTGACCTCCGTCGCCGCCCACCCCGTCGACCTGCCGCACGTCATCGGCGGCCAACACCGGATGGGCGACGGCGACCGCATCGACGTGGTGCAGCCACACCGTCACACCGACCCTTCCGGACGGCTGGGCACCCTCACCAACGCCACTCACTCCGACGCGGCCGCGGCCATCGAGGCCGCGATGGCCGCCAAAGCGCAATGGGAGGCCACTCCGTTCGACAACCGGGCCGCGGTGTTTCTGCGGGCGGCCGACCTCCTCGCCGGCCCGTGGCGCGAAATGCTCTGCGCCGCCACCATGCTCGGGCAGTCCAAGTCGGCGTATCAAGCCGAGATCGACGCGGCCTGTGAGCTCATCGACTTCTGGCGGTTCAACGTCTCGTTCGCCCGAAAGATCCTCGAGCAACAACCGATCAGCGTGCGCGGGATCTGGAACCGCACCGACTACCGACCGCTCGACGGATTCATCTACGCGATCACGCCGTTCAACTTCACCGCGATCGCGGGCAACCTGCCCACCGCGCCTGCGCTGATGGGCAACACCGTGATCTGGAAGCCCTCGCCCACCCAGACATTTGCCGCCTATCTCACGATGCAGTTGCTGGAGCAGGCCGGTCTGCCGCCCGGCGTCATCAACCTGCTCACCGGGGACGGCGTGGAGGTTTCCGAGGTGGCGCTGTCCGATCCGCGGCTGGCAGGCATCCACTTCACCGGGTCGACCACGACGTTCCAGCATCTGTGGCGCGAGGTGGGCAACAACATCGACCGCTACCACGGCTACCCGCGCCTGGTGGGCGAGACGGGCGGCAAGGACTTCGTCGTCGCCCATGCCAGCGCGCAGCCCGACGTGCTGCGCACGGCGCTGATCCGCGGCGCGTTCGACTATCAGGGCCAGAAGTGCTCGGCGGCGTCGCGGGCGTTCATCGCGCGCTCGGTGTGGCAGCAGATGGGCGACGACTTCCTCTCGGCGACAGAGGAACTGCGCTACGGCGACGTGACCGACCTGACCAACTTCGGCGGTGCGCTGATCGACGCACGGGCGTTCGCCAAGAACGTCAAGGCGATCGAGCGCGCGAAGACCGCCCATGTGACCATCGCCGTCGGCGGCGAATACGACGACACAGAAGGCTATTTCGTCCGACCGACCGTGCTGTTGTCCGACGACCCGACCGACGAATCGTTTAAAACCGAGTATTTCGGGCCGATCCTGGCGGTTCACGTCTACCCCGACGACGGATACGACCGCATCCTCGACGTCGTCGACACCGGGGCGAAGTACGCACTGACCGGTGCGGTGATCGCCGACGACCGCTCGGCGGTGCTGGAGGCCGAACGGCGATTGCGCCACGCCGCAGGCAACTTCTACATCAACGACAAGCCGACCGGTGCAGTCGTCGGACAACAACCCTTCGGCGGGTCGCGGGCATCGGGTACCAACGACAAGGCGGGTTCGGCGCTGAACCTGCTGCGGTGGACATCGGCGCGCTCGATCAAGGAGACCCTCGTCCCGCCGACCGACCACAACTATCCGCACATGGAGCAGTGATGGGATTCTTCCAACGCGTTGCGCGGCCGGCGATCATGGCCGCCGGCCGACGGGACTCCCTGCGAAGAACCGCCGAGCGGCTTCCGGTGACACGCGATGTCGTGCACCGATTCGTGCCGGGGGAGACGGTGGACGATGCGCTCGACGCCGTTGTCCAATTGCGTGATTCGGGTCGCCTCGTGTCGATCGACCACCTCGGCGAGGACGTGACCGACGCGGACACCGCGACCGAGAACGTGCACGCGTACCTGACGCTGCTGGACGGACTCGCGCGGCGTGAAGAGGGACCGGCCGAAGTGCGGCCACTCGAGGTCTCGTTGAAGCTGTCGGCGTTGGGGCAGGCATTGGCACGCGACGGTGAGAAGATCGCGCTGGAGAACGCCCACACCATCTGCGAACGGGCGCAGCGCATCGGGGTGTGGGTGACGGTGGACGCCGAGGACCACACCACCACCGATTCGACCCTGTCGATCGTGCGCGATCTGCGCACCGAGTTCGGCTGGCTGGGAACGGCTCTGCAGGCGTATCTCAAGCGCACCCATGCCGACTGCCGGGATTTCGCCGCCCCTGCATTCTCTTCGCGCAAGCGCTCATCGGCCGCTGCGCGAATCCGGTTGTGCAAGGGTGCCTACGACGAACCGTCGTCGGTGGCCTACCGTGACCGCGACGACATCACCGACTCCTACCTGCGCTGCCTTCGGGTGCTGATGGCGGGAAACGCTTACCCGATGGTGGCCTCGCACGACCCGACCGTCATCGCGACGGCACCCGCGCTGGCCGCCGAGAACAACCGGGGCCGAGACGATTTCGAGTACCAGATGCTATACGGCATCCGCGATGCCGAGCAGCGCAGGCTGGCCGATGCGGGCAACCATGTGCGGGTGTACGTGCCGTTCGGCGCCCAGTGGTACGGGTACTTCGTGCGCAGGCTCGCGGAGCGGCCCGCCAACCTGATGTTCTTCCTGCGGGCGCTGGCCGAACGCCGCGGCGCTTAGAGTGCCACGCCGACGGGGATACCGGGCGAGCTGACGGGGCGGGCGGCGACAGGCATCACGACCGTCCCGCGGCATGCTCCGCCCAGGATTTCGGTCTGCCAGGTACCGAACAGCTGTCCGTCGATGTCGGGGGCGTAGAACACGCGCGACCGCGCCGGTGCGTACTCGCTGGGAACCCCGTCGCCGCGGAAGCACTCCCACTGCCAGTTGTAGGCGTACTGCCAGCGCGCCCCGTCCCAGGTGTAGCGGACCGGTTGCGGGATGGTGGGATTGCTCGGCGCGGGACCCGACACGACGGTGGCGACACACAGCCCCGCCGAGCAGTCGGTCGCCAGCACGTACTGCGCGCTGAAATCGGGTTCGGGTTGAGCGGCGGCGATGCTGGTGCCCATCTTGTCCGACGCGTAGGTGACGATCTCGTAGCGCCCGTTCCACACCGGATTCGCTGCGGCGGCCGTCGGCAGCAGCGAAACACTCGTGGCCACAGCACATGTCAGCCCCAACAGCGCACTGGTCAGGGCACGGGCGGACATATCGTGAACACTACTGAGCCGACTTCCGCCAACCCTTCGCGACACGGTTTGCCGAAGGCTACGACACCGTCACGGATTGGTCTCGATGTGCCGGTGGTCGCGGGGTCTCGCCGCAGCCGGCGGAGGACACGAGGAAGTATCCGGCGCCGCCGAACACCAGCGGCATCATCGCCATCATCCCGTAGATCGCGGTCATCGTGTCACCTCCTCCGATCGCTCTTACTTGGTATACGAAGCAGGGCGGCTCGCGGTTCGAAGCGGTCGGCGACGGGCCGGTTACGGTCGAGGCGAGAAGATGCGGAACGTGTTGTCCTCGGGATCGCGGAAGACGACCCAATACAGACCGTCCTCCTGGCGATCACTGACGCGCACCGCGCCCAACGATTCGACCCGGTCGGCGTGCTCCGACCACGCGGGTCCGCCGTTGAAGTCGATCATCAGCCGATTTTGTCCCGAGGGCAGGTCCGCGGCCGGGCGGCCCTGGAACATCCAGGTCACCCCGCCGTCGTCGAGGCCGACGGTCGCGAACTCCGCGGTCGCGTGCTCGTCGACCGGCCGGTTGAGCACCCTGGACCAGAAGCGCGCCAGCGCGGCGGCGTCGCGGCAGTCGAACGAATACATGCCGATCGGCATGGTGTCTGAAGTCGCCATGTCAGTCTCCTGTGGTCGCCTTTCTGCGTCACTGTGAAGACTCGGCACCGCGACCAAACTCATCGCATCCGTCAGCGCCCCGACAGCACCAGCAGGGCCCACGCCGCGATCGACTGCGCGTCGGTGATCACCCCGGCGCGCATCATCTGCTCGATTTCGGCACGGGTGAACCATTCGCTGTGCATGTCCTGTTCCTCGTGCTCGCGGTCGTGCTCGCCCTCGGTGATGCCGGTGGCCAGGAACACCCAGCCGCGCTGGCTGCTCATTCCGGGCGCCACGTCGAGCAGTCCCAGGCACACCAGCTCCGACGCACGCAGACCCGTCTCCTCACGCAGTTCGCGCGCCGCGAGGTCGGCGGGCGCCAGGTCCTTCTGGTCCGGCGCGGTGCCCTGCGGAAACTCCCAGCGCCGCAGACCCAGCGGATAGCGGAACTGCTCGACCAGCCGGAACCGGTCGCCATCGCGCGCGATCACCAACGCATAGGTCGGCTTGTCCACGACCGCGTAGATGCCGTCGCTGCCGTCTGGTCGGCGGATGTCGTCCTCGCGCAGCACCATCCAGTTGTTCCGGTAGACCTCGCGCGATGCCAGCCGCTCAATGTGAGTCACGCGCCCAGTATCGCCGAGCCGATATGGGTAACCTCGCTGCTTATGCTGCTGGCTTCGCTCAACCCCGCCGCGGTCGCGGGTGGCGCTGACATCGGGGACGCGGTCCGTATCGGCGGGGCGCAGTTGTCGCGCAGTGATCTGGTGGGGGCCGCGACGTCGGTGGCCGAACGCGTCGCGGGTGCGCAGCGGGTCGCGGTGCTGGCCACCCCGACCGTGGAGACCGTTTTGGCGGTGACCGGCTGCCTGATCGCCGGTGTGCCCGTCGTCCCGGTGCCCG
Source organism: Mycobacterium lehmannii (assembly GCF_001499925.1). NCBI lineage: Bacteria > Bacillati > Actinomycetota > Actinomycetes > Mycobacteriales > Mycobacteriaceae > Mycobacterium > Mycobacterium lehmannii. The sequence continues at coordinate 37,713 of NZ_LQIR01000022.1, read as the reverse complement.
CCGACGTCGGCGCTGCCGAGCGCAGACACATCCTGGGCGACTCGGCCGCGCAGGCGTGGTTGGGGGAGAAGCCTGCGGAGACCGAGGGTCTGCAGCACGTGCCGGTGCGGCTGCACGCCCGCTCGTGGCACCGTTACGCCGAACCGCCCGCCGAGACGCCCGCGCTGATCGTGTACACCTCCGGCACGACCGGCCCGCCCAAGGGTGTCGTCGTCAGCCGCCGCGCGATCGCCGCCGACATCGACGCGCTCGCCGAAGCGTGGCAGTGGACGCCCGACGACATCCTGGTGCACGGCTTGCCGCTGTATCACGTGCACGGGTTGATCCTCGGGCTGCTCGGATCGCTGCGAATCGGAAACCGGTTCGTGCACACCGGAAAACCGAGTCCGCAGAACTATGCGGCGGCAGGTGGGACGTTGTACTTCGGGGTGCCGACGGTATGGTCGCGGGTGGCCGACGACGCGGACGCGGCAGCGGCTCTGGCGTCGGCGCGGCTGCTGGTATCGGGCAGCGCCCCGCTGCCGGTGCCGGTGTTCGACAAGTTGGTCGAAAGGACAGGGCACCGGCCCGTCGAACGCTACGGATCGACGGAGTCGTTGATCACGATCAGCACCCGCGCCGACGGTGAGCGCAGACCCGGCTGGGTGGGCCTGCCGCTGACCGGTATCGAGACCCGCCTGGTCGACGAGCACGGTGGCGCGGCGCCACACGACGGGGAAACCCTTGGGCAGCTTCATGTTCGGGGCGCGACGTTGTTCGACGGCTACCTCAACCGCCCCGATGCGACCGCCGAGGTGCTCGACGCCGACGGCTGGTATCGCACGGGCGACGTCGCGGTGATCGACGCCGACGGTATGCACAGGATCGTCGGACGCGAATCCGTCGACCTGATCAAGACCGGAGGTTTCCGCGTGGGCGCCGGCGAGATCGAGGCTGCACTGCTCGGACATCCCGGTGTGCAGGAAGTGGCGGTCGTCGGTGTGCCCGACGAGGACCTCGGCCAGCGCATCGTCGCGTTCGTCGTCGGTGAGGCCACGCCCGACGACCTGATCGAGTATGTGGCCCAACAGCTCTCGATACACAAGCGACCTCGTGAGGTGCGGCTGGTGGACTCGCTGCCGCGCAATGCGATGGGCAAAGTGCTCAAGAAGGAGCTGGCACGGTGACGCTGAAGTTCGACGAGATCTGCATCGACGCCCACGACGCCTCGGCGTTGGGCCGGTGGTGGTCGCAGGTGCTGGGCTGGCCCCACGACGTCGACGACGACGGTGACGTCGTGCTGCACGCACCGCCCGGCGCCGGCCCCGACTGGCTCTTTCTCGCGGTGCCCGACGACAAGGTCGTCAAGAATCGCATCCACTTCGACTTCCGGCCCGACGATCAGCAGGCCGAAGTCGAGCGGGTGGTCGACCTCGGCGCGCGCCGGGTTGACATCGGGCAGGGCGATGAAAGCTGGGTTGTGCTGGCCGATCCGGAGGGCAACGAATTCTGCATCCTGGCCGCCGAAGATTGACCGCCCCGTCCCTATTGGCGCGAGCGTGCGGGTCTGTATACGACACGCCGCGAAATCTCAGCATCTTGCGCACGCTCGCGGCGGCTTCAGTGTGCGCAATCGCCGCATGTGGCACACCTCCGCCGCCGTCGTCCCCGGCGCCCGTTGTCGGCCAGGAGCCGTTGCGTATCGGACCTGCCGCGCAGGACACCGTCGGCGGGTGGCTGCCCGACGGCCGGACGGTCAGCCCGTTCAACGCCGAGCACCCGATCGTGAAGTGGCTCGACCCCGCGCTTCGCGAGGCGGTGCAGAAAGCGGCGCGTAGCGCCGAAGACGACGGCATAAAGATGCGCATCACATCCGGCTGGCGATCGAAGGGGTTTCAGGAGCGGCTCTTCGACGACGGCGTCGTCCGGTACGGAAGTGTCCAAGCGGCACGAGAATTCGTCGCCTCACCGGAGAAGTCGAAGCACGTGACCGGCGAAGCCGTCGACATCGGGCCTGTCGAGGCGGACAAGTGGCTCATCACCAACGGCCGCCGCTTCGGTCTGTGTCAGATCTACGCCAACGAGATCTGGCACTTCGAGTGGGCCGTCGTCGACGGGCGCTGTCCGCCGCTCAAGCCGAACGCCGCAGCGGAATGACGGCTCACCGCGACATCGAGGGGCGCTCGTCACGCCGCGAGCGACCGCGAAATGACCGTCCACGCCGGCGTGTTGCGGTACGAACACGGACGCTCGCACAACATGAAAAGAGGGCGGTGCTCAACCTCAGTTCTGGTGGAGCGCTTCGTTCAGCGTGATACCGGTGCCGTCGCGGTTGACCACCTCGACGGCGCCTGAGAGCGAATTACGCCGGAACAGCAGGTTGTCGGCGCCGGACAGTTCGCGCGCCTTGACGGTCTGACCGTCGGCGGTCTGCACCTTCGTGCCCGCCGTGACGTACAGACCGGCCTCGACCACGCAGTCGTCGCCCAGCGAGATCCCGATACCGGCATTGGCGCCCAACAGACACCGCTTGCCCACCGAGATCACTTCCTTGCCGCCGCCCGACAGCGTCCCCATGATCGACGCGCCGCCGCCGAGATCCGTCCCGTCGTCGATGACGACACCGGCCGAGATGCGGCCCTCGACCATCGAACTGCCCAGCGTGCCCGCGTTGAAGTTGACGAAACCCTCATGCATGACGGTCGTGCCCTCGGCCAGGTGCGCACCGAGTCGGACTCGATCCGCGTCGGCGATACGCACGCCGGTCGGCAGCACGTAGTCGACCATTCGGGGGAACTTGTCGACGCCGTAGACCGCCACCGGCCCGCGCGCACGCAGGCGCGCCCGCACCGTCTCGAAACCGGCGACCGCGCACGGGCCGTGATTGGTCCACACGACGTTGGTCAGCACACCGAACAATCCGTCGGCGTTCAGGCCGTGCGGCGCGACGAGCCGGTGCGAGAGCAGGTGCAACCGTAGATAGCCGTCATAGGCGTCGGCGGCCTTGTCCTCCAGCGACGAGATGACCGTCCGCACTGCCACGATGTCGACGCCGCGATCCTCATCGCGACCGGTCAGCGCGCCCAACTCTTCGGGCACCTCGGCCACCGACAGGCGCACCGTGCCCGACGGGCCGTCGGCTCCGAGTTCGGGTGCCGGGAACCATGTGTCGAGGACCGATCCGTCGGCGGCGATCGTCGCCAGCCCGATACCTGCAGCAGAAGTCACGCGGGTAAGACTAACGTCAGCCGTGTGAGCCTGGACTTGCACGGTGATCCGATCGCGCTGACCGCCGCGCTGGTGGACATTCCCAGCGAGTCGCGCCACGAGCGGCGCATCGCCGACGAAGTCGAGACCGCGCTCCGCGAACAGACCTCGATGGAGGTGATCCGCAACGCCGACGCCGTGCTGGCCCGCACGAACCTGGGGCTACCGTCGCGGGTGCTGCTCGCCGGCCACCTCGACACCGTGCCCGTCGCCGACAACCTGCCCAGCCGGCTGGTCGACGGGGAACTGCACGGCTGCGGCACGTCGGATATGAAATCGGGCGACGCGGTATTCCTGCACCTGGCCGCCACCGTTGCCGAGCCAACGCACGACATCACGCTGGTCATGTACGACTGCGAGGAGATCGAGGCGTCGGCCAACGGACTGAACCGCATCCAATCCGAGCTGCCCGACTGGCTGCGGGCCGACGTCGCGATCCTCGGTGAACCCTCCGACGGGTATATCGAGGCCGGCTGCCAGGGCACGCTGCGCGTCGTCATCAGCGCGAGCGGTACCCGCGCCCACTCTGCCCGGTCGTGGTTGGGCGACAACGCGATTCACAAACTCGGCCCCGTGCTCGACCGGCTGTCGTCGTACCGGGCCCGCAACGTGGAGATCGACGGCTGCACCTACCGCGAAGGCCTGTCCGCGGTGCGCATCGACGGCGGTATCGCCGGCAACGTCATCCCCGATGCGGCCTCGGTGTCGGTGAACTTCCGGTTCGCTCCCGACCGCAGCACCGACGAGGCGCTGCACCACGTGCGCGACGTGTTCGACGGCCTCGACGTCGAGATCGAACTCACCGACTCGGCGGCCGGTGCGCTGCCCGGGCTGACCAAGCCGGCCGCGGCCGCGCTGGTACAGGCCGCAGGCGGACAGGTCCGGGCCAAGTACGGATGGACCGACGTGTCGCGATTCGCCGCGCTCGGGGTTCCCGCGGTCAACTACGGCCCCGGTGATCCGAACCTCGCCCACCGTGTCGACGAGCGCGTCGAGGTCGCGAAGATCACCGCCGCGACCGACGTGTTGCGCCGGTATTTAACCGCTTGACCGCGCACCTACGCTGAATGCATGTGAGTTGACGACGTCTCCGGGTGCCGCCCGGATCCGACCGTCCCCCATTTCCGTGCGAGACACGAAGCGATCACTCACATGTCTTCCATCGTCTGTTCTGAGTTGTCATTTGTATGGCCCGACGACACACCGCTGTTCGACGAGCTGTCCTTTTCCGTCGGCGACGGCCGGACCGGTCTGGTCGCCCCGAACGGCGCCGGAAAGAGCGCGCTGCTCAAGCTGATCGCCGGTGAGCTGTCGCCGACGTCGGGTTCGGTCACCGTCGACGGCACGCTCGGGTACCTGCCGCAGACGCTGCCCTACATCGCACATCACACCGTCGCAGAACTGCTCGGCGTCGCGCCCGTCATCGCAGCGCTCGACGCGCTGGCCGACGGGAACCCCGGTGCCGACGTCTTCACCACGATCGGCGACGACTGGGACGTCGAGGAGCGCACGCGGGCACAGCTGGATCGGCTTGAACTGAGCCACATCGCGCTCGACCGTCGACTCGACACGCTGTCGGGCGGCGAGATCATCAGCATCGGCATCGCCGGTCAGCTGCTGAATCGGCCCGACGTGTTGCTGCTAGACGAACCGACGAACAACCTCGACGTCGACGCCCGCCACCGACTCTACGACGCGCTCGACGACTTCACGGGCTGCCTGCTGGTTGTCAGCCACGATCGGCTGCTGCTCGACCGCATGGATCGGATCGCTGAACTGCACCAGGGTGAAATCCGCTCCTACGGTGGCAATTTCACGCTGTACACGGAGGCGGTGAGCCACGAGCAGCGCGTCGCCGAGAACAATGTCCGCAGCGCTCACCAGCTGCTCAAGCGCGAGAAGCGCGAGATGCAGCAGGCGCGTGAGCGTGCGGCGCGGCGGGCGGGCACGGCGACACGCAACCTCAACGACGCCGGGTTACCGAAAATCGTTGCAGGAGCCCGGAAGCGGCGAGCCCAGGAGTCCGCGGGCCGCATCGACGGCGTGCACGCCGCGCGGGTCGACGATGCCAGGGCTCGCCTGGACGACGCCGAGCGGGCGGTCAGGGACGACGACGCGCTCGTACTGGACCTACCCGGCACCGACGTACCCGCCGGCCGGGATGTGCTCACCGCCAAGGGGTTGCGCTTCTCGGCCGGTGAGCTGCTGCTTCTCGACGACGTCGACCTGTCGGTGCGCGGGCCCGAGCGTATCGCGCTGACCGGGCGCAACGGGGTGGGCAAGTCGACGTTGCTGCGCATCGTCGGCGGGGACCTGGCACCGGACTCCGGTTCGGTACAGCGCAGCGGTGCCCGCGTGGCGTATCTGTCGCAGCGGCTCGACCTGCTCGATCCGCGCCTCACCGTCGCCGAGAGCCTCGCCGCGTATGCACCGAGCCTTTCTCACACCCGTCGCATGCACCTTCTGGCGCAGTTCCTCTTCCGAGGCGACCGGATCCATCTGCCGGTGGGCGCGATGTCCGGCGGTGAGCGGTTGCGCGCGACACTCGCGTGCGTGTTGTTCGCCGAACCGGCACCCGAGTTGCTCCTGCTCGACGAGCCCACCAACAACCTCGACCTCGTCAGTGTCGGGCAGCTTCAGGCCGCGCTGAACGCGTACCGGGGCGCATTCGTCGTCGTCAGCCACGACGAGCCCTTCCTCGCCGACATCGGCGTGCAGCGGTGGCTTCGGCTATCCGGCGGCCGTCTCGAGGAGCAGTGGATGCCCTGATCGGGCGTCGCGCCGCATGAAATCGGCGCACGGCCAGCTATCCGGGGCACGGTAAGTTTGAGACCCGTAGCGTGTCGTCAAGGGGGTCGCGCCATGGGCATCGCGCCCGATTCCAGCCCGTACGGCGGTCAGACCGTGACCGGCCCGGGCTGGCCGAACGTCGACGAGGAGACGTTGGCCGCAGCGGCGGCGTCGTACGAGGCGTTGGCGTCCAAGATCAGTGGCAACGTCGTGCCCGAACAGCAGGGTCAGCTGATGCAGCTGTCCGATTCATGGGAGGGCGCGGGCGCGCTCGCCGCCGCGGGGGAGGCCACCAGCATCATCGGCGGGCACGAGGCCAACGCGGCGCAGGCGGCCGCGATCGCGGCGAAATTGCGGGCGATGGAGGCCACGGTCGTGAAGACGAAGATGCTGGCGAACACGATCGCCCAAGAGGTCCAGCATGAGTGTGAAGCCCTCTCGGCGATGCCGTTCAGCAACGCCCAGGAGCTGGTGCAGAGCCGGATCAAGATGGGGCTGTCGCAGAACATCGCCAACATCACCGCCAGCACCACCGAACTCGCGAACACCCTCGGCGTACCGCCGAGCATCCCGCTTTTCGGCGTCCCACCCGTGCCCGGAGCCAAGGAGGCGCAGGACAGCGGGGAGGAAGCCGCGAAGCAGGCCGGTGACGGTTCACAGCAGGCGATGCAGATGGTCGGCCAGATGGGAGCCATGGCCGCGCAGCTGCCGATGCAGATCGGCCAGACGCTGATGCAGGTGCCACAGCAGCTGGGCCAGCAGCTCTCGCAGCCGCTGCAACAGCTGACGTCGATGTTCGGCCAGGGCGGGAAGGCCGACTCCCTCGGCGCCGCGGGGCTGCCCTTCTCGTCGTTCTCCAACCATCCGCTCGCCGGCGGCTCGGGCGCCGGTGGCGGTTCCGGCATGGTCCGGGCGGCGTCGCTGCCGGGCTCCGGCGGTGCGCCACTGCAAACCCCGCAGATGGCCAACCTCGTCGGCAGCAAGGCGGTCAGCACCGCACCCGCGCCCGACGGCGCGACCGCGGGGGCCGCCGCGGTCGGCGGGGCGGCCCCGATGGCCGCGGGCGGCGGTATGGGCGGGATGGCCCCGATGATGGGTCAGCGCGGCGTCAGCGGGGGCACCGCACCAGGATTGGCCGTGCCCGCGCCGCTGGAGCACGATCTCGACGACGACGACGATGACGACTGGTGACGAGGAGCGCACATGGGTAGCCCACTGAGAAAGCCCGACGGCATCAGCTGGAACGCGGCGGCGGTCGAACTGCCCGAGATACCGATGATCCCGGCGGGACAAGACGCGATGAGCGCCACCATTTCGGCGGTACTGCCGACGCTGGCCGCCCAGCTGACTACCAACGTCGCCGCGCTGTCGGCCAAGGAGAACACGTTCTCGGGCAAGGTGGGCGTCGCGCAAGCCGCCTACGAGAACTCCGACGACGCGGGCTCTCAGTCGGTTGGCCAGATCGTCGGGATGCTCGGCCAGGTGGGGCAGCAGGCCGGTCAGATGGGGCAGATGGCGGGGGCGCCTGCTCAGACCCTCGGTGGGCAGACCGGAATGTTCGGCTCCCTCATGCAGCAGGCCATGCAGGGTGCCCAGTCGCCGGGCGGCTCGTCGGCCACCGGTGGGGGTGCGCCACCGAGCGGTGCCGCACCGACAGCCGCGGCGGGAGCGCAGAGCCCGGGTGCGGGCGCACCGGCGCAGCAGCCTCGCGACGACGCCGGGCTGCAGACCGGTGAATCCGACGATCGTGAGGACCACCGGCCGTTGAACCGCGGCGATGACCGCCCGTGGGACGGCGCCGCCGGACCACAGGGCAGTGAATCGGGTGCGGGCGCTGCCCCCGTCACCCCTCCGAAGTCTGGGGACGACGACGTCGCCCGCAACCTGTAGCGGTTACCCCACCTGGGGACGCGTCTGCGCGGGTCGCGGGCCCTCCGCGGCGACCGGCGCCTCCGGTGGGCGACCCACTACTGCCGAATCACTAGGTGCGGCTTGGTATTCCGGTTCGGCACGGCGCGTCGGCTCGGATGGTTTTTCGGCTGGGTCCTCGTCGGAGCGTGCGCCGGTGCCGTCATCGTTGACGCGACTGTCGTCGCGCTCGGGTGTCTCCTCGCCTCGCGCGGCCTGCTGTACACCTTGCGCGATCATCTGCGGAACCTGTTGCAGCCCTTGCGCAAGACCCAGCAGCGGCGCCGCCATCGACCCGACCAGCTGTCCGACCTGCTGTCCGACCTGACCGAGCATCTGGCCGACCATCTGATCGCCACCGGGCGGGCCCACGCCGTTCGCGGGGGAGCCTGGGACGCCCCCTGTTGTCGATGTGCTTTCGCTCACTTCCGTATCCCGTTGACCGTCAAGCGCGTCGGCGGCCGCGCGCAACTTCTCGGCTCCTTCGTGGTCGCCCTGCTCGTACATCTGGGCGGCCTTTTGCAGCAGGTCAGAGATCGTCGCACCCGCGTCGGCGGTGGAGTGCACGGTGCCAAGCCGAGCGTCGAGCGCGCTCGACAACGCGGCGCCCACTCCGGCCGCGATTTGGCCGTGGCTGTTCTGCACGCCGGTTGCCTCCGGTACGCCGGCGAGCACGTGCGACAGGTCCGTCACGACGCGGTCGTGGATCGAGGCGGAGGACCGCAACCCGTTTGTCTGCGCGAACAACTGACTCATGACAGTCAAGCCTAGGGCCGCGACAAGACCCGTCCTGACACGAATTTCAGCGGTGCGCTTCGCCTTGGGCTGCGGCGTCCGCGGCGGCGCCGTGCCACCCGCACGCCGCGTAACCCTGGGACACCTCGGCCAGCGCGGCGGCATCCCGCGCGATGAGTGCTCGGCTGTGAACCAGCGCCAACCGCCCAGTCGCGCAGTCACATTCGGTGCTCACCCGTTCGATCGCGTCCGCGGCCCGCATGTCGCCGAGCCGTACCGCGTCCACCAGCGAGCGCAGCGCGACGGCCGTCTGTCCTCCACGCTCGGCACTGCGCACCGCCTCACGGGCCGCGGCGACGGCGCCGTGCTCGTCGCGGCGCGCCCACATCGTCCATGCCCGTGCGAGTGCCAACTCTGGAGCGAACAGCATCGACTTCAATCCGTGCCGAGACTCGGCGCGCGCCAATGCCTTCCCCGCCTCGACACCCGCACCGAGCTGGCCGAGCGCCTGGGCCAGCAGCATCCACGCCAACGGACCCCACGAGTAGCCGGTGGGGGCCAGCGCCGCGGCCGCACGACGCAGCAGGCGTACCGCCTCCTCGAGCTCACCCTTGGCGATCAGCACGTCGGACACCAGCACCTCACCGATCGCGCGCCCTGGTTGTTGCAACTGTGCGAAGTCGGTGAGCCGCTGGGCAAGCTGCTGAGCCCGGTCCAGTTCACCTGCCATCAGCAACGCCGTCGTCTGCCCGAATCCGCTGGTGAACCGCAGAAGCCCCGGATGCCCGGCGGTCATCGCCCGCTCGGCCAACGCGTCGACATCGGCGAACCGGCCCGTCCGCGCCGAGCTCAACGCCGCTGCCGCCGCCGCCCAGCCGATCGCGGTGTCGTCGGCGTCCGGCGACGCCAACACGCCGGTGGCCACCTCCATCGCCCGCGACACGCTCCCGGCGTTCATCGCAAACGTCGCCGACAACGCGTCGAGGGTGATGCGTGCGGCCGGCGACGACACCCGGTTGCGTGTCGCACGCAGGAACGCCGTGGCGCGCTCGGGCTCGGACAGCATCCAGAACTGGTTGGCGGCCCGCGGCAGCGCCCACGCCATCAGCTCGGTCTCCGACAGCGCGGCACCGTTCACGCCGTCGAGCACCGCGTCCGCGTCGCGGCCTCGGCCCTGCCACGCCAGCGCGTACGCGAGCGTCAGCCGGGTGGGGAGGTCATCGGGTGCGCCCTGGAGCGCGGCGCGGCCGAGCCGTTCGCTGAGCACCAGATCGCCGAGGCGCAACGCCTCCGCGGCCGCCGAGGACTGCTCCGATGGCCCCTGCGGACTGTCGCTGTCGAGCGCCAGCACCGCGCGGCGCAACCTGTCGACGGCGCCGTGACCGGGCCGCCCGGCCAGCCGGTCGACGACTTCACCCCGCAGCCTGCGCAGCTCCGGGCCGCCCAACGCTTCGCGCACCGAGTCGGCGAACAGCGGATGCGCCGGGTGCACCCAACCGTCGTCGACCACGACGGCACCCGATGCCGCTGCGGCCTCGACCGACTCCGGGTCCACCAAGGCTTCGAGCTCGTCGAGCGCCAGCGGGTCGTCGACGGCCAGGTACTCCAGGACGCCATAGGCGGCGTCCGGAAGGGCGGCGACGAATTCGTCGACCGACGCGGCCACCCGACGGTCGTCCTGACCCGGCGGCTCGAGGTCAATGCGCTCGACGAGGCCGTCGTCCCACAACGCCGAGACACCGTCGGCCATCACCCCCGACGGCGCTACCGTCACGATCAGCGCGGCGGTGCCGCTGACCGCGAGCTGGTAGATCAGCGCCGCCGACAACGGATCCAGCAGATGAGCGTCGTCCACCACCAGCAGGCGCCCGTCGCCCAGAGTGTCGCGGGCGCTGCGCAGAACGTCTGTGGTCTTGCCGGTGTCGGCGACGTCGATGAGGCGGCTGACCGCCGCGAAAGGGACCGCGGCCATCGGCGCGGTGGCGGTGACCCAGTCGACGCGGTGGTAGGCCCCTGCGAGCCGCTCTGCGGCCGCTCGCGCCAGCGTCGTCTTACCCACGCCGGCGGGACCGATCAGGACGGCGCCGGAACGCTTCTGCAGACCGGCTTCGATCGAATCGAGTGCCGGTCCGGGCGGCGAGGTGACCCACTCAATCGGCACCGCCGGAGTCTATGGCTAAATCGATCGCCGCACTCCTCAACGCGGCCGGGGGCCGCTTGATCGTCGTGCGGCTGAATTCGATGGCCGCACTCCTCAACGCGGCCGGGGGCCGCTTGATCGTCGTGCGGCTAGGTTGTGCTCGTGTCCGCAGAACCCCACGCTCGCGAGTCCCGTCGTCAGTGGGCGGTGTGTGTCTACTGCGCGTCGGGTCCGATGCACCCCGAGCTCATCGGGCTGGCCGAGGAGGTCGGGGTGGCGATCGCCGAGCGGGGTTGGAGCCTGGTCTCCGGCGGCGGAAACGTTTCTGCGATGGGTGCGTTGGCGACGGCGGCCAGGTCCCGCGGGGGCCACACCGTCGGTGTCATCCCGAAGGCGCTGGTGCATCGCGAGGTCGCCGATGTCGACGCCGACGAACTCGTGGTCACCGACACGATGCGTCAACGCAAGGAGGTCATGGAGGGGCGGGCGGACGCGTTCATCGCGCTGCCCGGAGGCATCGGCACGCTCGAGGAGTTCTTCGAAGCCTGGACAGCGGGTTATTTGGGTATGCATGACAAACCGGTCGTGCTGCTCGACCCCATCGGGCACTACGACGGGCTGTTGGCTTGGCTGCACGATCTGCGCGACAGCGGGTACGTCGCGCAGGGGGCACTGGACCGATTGGTCGTCACCGTCGACGTCGAGTCGGCCATGACGGCGTGTGCGCCACAGCCATGAACACGGTCACTAGGGTGTGCGACAAACGAACAGGGAGGGACGAACGCGCATGACCGAGAAGTCGGGGATTCGCCGCAGCGTCGGTCTATTGGACATCGCCGCCCGCGCGCCGGGCCTGATCGCGGACCTGCCGACGATCCTGCGCGGCGTCGTCACCGGTTTCGGTGCCCGGCCCTCGGCCAAGACCTCGATCGGCAAGGTTTTCCAGGACCGCGCCGCACGCTACGGCGACAAGGTGTTCCTCCGGTTCGGTGACGAGCAGATCACCTATCGCGAGGCCAACGAGACCGTCAACCGCTACGCCGCGATCCTGGCTGCCCGCGGCGTGGGCCACGGCGATGTCGTCGCCATCATGCTGCGCAACTCCGCGGAGCCCGTGCTGCTGATGCTGGCGTCGGTCAAGTGCGGCGCGATCGCCGGCATGCTCAACTACAACCAGCGAGGCGATGTGCTCAAGCACAGCCTCGGGCTGCTGGAGGCCAAGGCCATTGTCGCCGATACCGACTTCGTCGAGCCGATCACCGAGTCCGGTGCCGACACCGACGGGCTGCTCACCATCGACGACCTCAAGCGCCTGGCCTCGTCTGCGCCCACCAGCAACCCCCCGACCACCGCGGCGGTGCTCGCCAAGGACAACGCGTTCTACATCTTCACCTCGGGCACCACCGGCATGCCGAAGGCCAGCGTGATGACGCATTACCGCTGGCTGCGGGCGCTGGCCGGGTTCGGCGGCCTCGGAATGCGGCTGACCAGCAAGGACACCCTCTACTGCTGTCTGCCGCTGTATCACAACAACGCGTTGACGGTCGCGCTGTCGTCGGTGCTGAACTCGGGCGCGACGCTGGCGATCGGCAAGCAGTTCTCGGCGTCGAAGTTCTGGGACGAGGTGATCCGCCACGACGCGACCGCGTTCGTCTACATCGGCGAGATCTGCTCGTATCTGCTCAGCCAGCCTCCCAAGGACACCGACCGCAAGCACAAGGTGCGGGTCATCTGTGGCAACGGGCTGCGCCCGGCGATCTGGAACGACTTCACCGAACGATTCGGCATCGACCGGGTGTGTGAGTTCTACGGCGCCAGCGAGGGCAACACCGCGTTCGTAAACGTGTTCAACATTCCGCAGTCCACCGGTATCTGCCCGTCGCCGGTGGCCTTCGTCGAGTACGACCCGGAGACCGGCGATCCGCTGCGCGACGACAAAGGCCGCGTCAAGAAGGTGTCCACCGGTGAGCCGGGCCTGTTGCTGTCCAAGGTCAGCAACTTCCAGCCCTTCGACGGCTACACCGATCGCGAAGAGACCGAAAAGAAGTTGGTGCGCAACGCTTTCCGCGATGGTGACGTGTGGTTCAACACCGGCGACCTCATGCGCTCGCAGGGGTTCGGGCACGCGTCGTTCACCGACCGGCTCGGCGACACCTTCCGGTGGAAGGGCGAGAACGTCGCCACCACCGAGGTGGAGACGGCCATCTCCGCCGCTCCGCAGGTCGAGGAGTGCACGGTCTTTGGCGTCGAGGTCGAGGGCGCAGGCGGACGCGCGGGCATGGCCGCGATCCAGCTCAATGAGGGCGAGAAGTTCGACGGCAAGGCGCTGGCCAAAGCCGCATACGACAAGTTGCCCAATTACGCGGTGCCGCTGTTCGTGCGGGTGGTCGAGGAGTTGGCGTACACGTCGACGTTCAAGAGCCAGAAGGTCGACCTTCGAAAGGAGGGCTTCAACGTAGAGGAGATCGACGATCCGATCTACGTGCTCTCCGGTCGCGACGAGGGTTACGTCGAGTTCTACGACGACTACCCCAAAGAGGTCGCCGACGGAAAGAAGCCCAAGAATTAGCGATCGTGAGTGGAAACGTTCGCCGCCGAACGAAATCACGCACAAATCGCGCCGCCGTAGCCTGGAAGGGTGAACACGCACTCGGGCCGCTTCCTGGGCCGGCCCGTCGCCGCCGATCGAGCGCTGATCATGGCGATCGTGAACCGGACTCCGGACTCGTTCTACGACCGCGGCGCCGCATTCACCGACGAGGCGGCCAAGACGGCCGCGCACCGGGTCATCGAGGACGGCGCCGACGTCGTCGACGTGGGCGGGGTCAAGGCGGGCCCGGGTAACACCGTCGACACCGACGAGGAGATCGCGCGCGTCGTTCCGTTCATCGAATGGCTGCGCAGCACCTATCCCGATCAGCTGATCAGCGTCGACACCTGGCGCTCGGCGGTCGCCAAACAGGCGTGCGCGGCCGGAGCCGACCTGATCAACGACACCTGGGCCGGCCACGATCCGGCGCTGCCGGAGGTGGCCGCGGAGTTCGGTGCAGGCCTGGTGTGCTCGCACACCGGCGGCGCACAACCGCGCACTAGGCCGGCCCGGGTCAACTACGGAATCACCGAACGCGGCGTCGTCGACGACGTGATCGCGGAGGTAACCGCGGCGGCCGAACGCGCGGTCGCGGCGGGGGTGGCGCGCGACGCCGTGCTGATCGACCCGACGCATGATTTCGGCAAGAACACTCATCACGGTCTTAGTTTGTTGCGCCATGTGAAAGAGCTTGTAAACACTGGATGGCCCGTCCTGATGGCGCTGAGCAACAAGGATTTCGTCGGGGAGACTCTGGGTGTGGGTTTGACCGAACGCCTGGAGGGCACCCTTGCAGCCACCGCCCTGGCGGCCGCAGACGGAGCCGCGATGTTCCGGGTGCACGAGGTCGGACCGACTCGGCGTGTACTGGAGATGGTCGCGTCGATCCAGGGCGGACGGCCGCCGACGCGCACGGTGAGGGGACTGGCATGACACTCACACCCGAACTTCCCGCTACTGACGTCGTCATCGCACGCTGGCTCAGCGACCACAGCTGGAGCCGGCCGACGTGGACGGTCTCAGAACTCGAAGCCGCCAAACGGGGCCGCACCATCTCGGTGGTGCTGCCCGCCCTCAACGAGGAAGAGACGGTCGGCAGCGTCGTCGAGACCATCACCCCGCTGCTCGGTGGGCTGGTCGACGAGCTGATCGTGCTGGATTCCGGCTCGACCGACGACACCGAGATCCGCGCCCTGGCCGCCGGTGCCCGGGTGATCAGCCGTGAGGCGGCGCTGCCGGAGGTGGCTCCGCAACCCGGCAAGGGCGAGGTGCTGTGGCGCTCGCTGGCCGCCACGACCGGTGACGTCGTGGTGTTCGTCGACTCGGACCTGATCGACCCCGACCCGATGTTCGTGCCCAAGCTGGTGGGTCCGCTGCTCACCACCGACGGTGTGCACCTAGTCAAGGGCTTCTACCGCAGGCCGCTGAAGGTCAGCGGCAGCGAGGACGCCAACGGCGGCGGGCGGGTGACCGAGCTGGTGGCCCGGCCGCTGCTGGCCTCCCTGCGGCCCGAGCTCAGCTGCATCCTGCAACCGCTGGGCGGTGAATACGCGGGCACCCGTGAGCTGTTGACGTCCGTACCGTTCGCGCCGGGCTACGGGGTCGAGATCGGTCTGCTGATCGACGCCTACGACCGGCTCGGCCTCGACGGGATCGCCCAGGTCAACCTCGGTGTTCGCACCCACCGCAACCGGCCGCTGACCGAGCTGGCCAGCATGAGCCGCCAGGTGATCGCGACGCTGCTGTCGCGCTGCGGGGTGCCGGACTCCGGTGTGGGGCTGACGCAGTTCTTCGCCGACGGTCAGGACTACACGCCGCGGACATCGTCGGTGTCGCTGGCCGACCGCCCCCCGATGGTGACCCTGCGCCCACGCTGAGTCATCTCGCCGCTTGATCGTCGTCCGCCGGGCTGAATTGGCGGACTCCTCAGCGCGGCTCGTCCCTCGCCGCTTGATCGTCGTCCGCCGGGTTGAATTGGCGGACTCCTCAGCGCGGCTCGTCCCTCGCCGCTTGATCGTCGTCCGCCGGATGTCGGCGCGCTGAGGCAGTATCGAAACCGTGAGCCTGGTTCTGCTGTATCTGGTCGTACTGGTCCTGATTGCCGTGGTGCTGTTCGCCGTCGGCAGCGTCGTGTTCGGGCGCGGTGAACCGCTGCCCCCGTTGCCGCGGGAGACCACCGCTACGGTGCTGCCCGCCTCCGGCGTGACGAGCGCCGACGTCGACGCCGTCAAGTTCGCCCAGACGCTGCGCGGCTACAAGACCAGCGAAGTCGACTGGGTGCTCGACCGGCTGGGCCAGGAACTCGACCTGCTGCACGGTCAGCTGGCCACCCTGCGGGCCACCCACGGCATCGAAGACGACGAGCCCATCGAGGGTGGCGCGCACGCATTGCAATCCGAGGAGGAGTCGTGACCGCAGCCACCCCGGAGACCTCCGAAGAACCCTCCTTCCAACCCGACGGCCGTGTCCGGTGCGCGTGGATCGACGAATCACGTTTGGCCCCAGCTGATTTCATTCTCTACCGCGACTATCACGACACCGAGTGGGGGCGGCCGCTGCGCGACTCGGTCGCCCTTTTCGAGCGGGTGAGCCTCGAAGCGTTCCAGAGCGGGCTTTCGTGGCTCGTGATCCTGCGCAAGCGGGAGAACTTCCGCCGAGCGTTCCACAATTTCGACATCGACCGGGTCGCGCGCTACACCGAGCGCGACATCACGCGGTTGATGGGCGATGCCGGGATCGTGCGCAACCGCGCGAAGATCGAGGCCACCATCGCCAACGCGCAAGCGGCGGCCGACCTGCGTGACGCGGGAACCGACCTGGCCGAGCTGTTGTGGTCGTTCGCACCGCCGCCCCGGCCGCGGCCCGCCAGCTTCGCCGAGGTTCCGGCCGTCACCCCAGAGTCGACCGCGATGGCCAAGGAATTGAAGCGCCGCGGCTTCCGCTTCGTGGGACCCACGACCGCCTACGCGTTGATGCAGGCGACCGGAATGGTCGACGATCACACCGCCGACTGCTCGGTACCGGCGACTTCAGCGGCACCCGGTAAGCGGCCTTAGCCGGGTCTTTGCACACCGAACGGCGCCGATAGGGAACAATAGAGGCGTTCAGTAGCAGTTTCAGTGCCGGGAATGTCAACGAGTGGGCAGTCTCGGCCCCGACCGAGCCCGCGGGCGGGCCGGCTCATCTGGAGGGAGCACTCGATGGCGGCGATGAAGCCCCGGACCGGCGACGGTCCACTGGAAGCAACCAAGGAGGGGCGCGGCATCGTGATGCGGGTACCACTGGAAGGCGGCGGGAGACTCGTCGTCGAGCTGACCCCTGATGAGGCCGCCGCGCTCGGGGACGAACTGAAGAACGTCACGAGCTGACGGTTCCGCTGTGACCGGCTACGCCGGATTGCCCACTTTCTGGTAGATCTCCAAGGTCTGCTCGGCGATGTGGGCCCAGGAGAACTCCTGAATGCAGCGCTGCCGCCCGGCCTCGCCGTATTGGCGCGCCCTCTCGGGGTCGGCGATCAGCTCGTTGACCGTCGCGGCCAACCGGCTCTCGTAAGCCGGCGCGTCCTGCGGGTCGTAGTGCACCAACCGCCCGGTGTGTCCGTCGGCCACCACCTCCGGAATGCCGCCGACGTCGGAGGCCACGACCGCCGTCGCGCATGCCATCGCCTCCAGGTTCACGATGCCCAGCGGCTCGTACACTGAGGGGCATACGAAAACAGTTGCAGCGGATAGAATTTCGCGAATCTTGACGATGGGGAGCATCTCGCGCACCCAGAAGATCCCGGTGCGGGCGTGCGACAGGTGCTGAACCGCCTCGGTCACTTCGGCGGCGATGTCGGGGGTGTCGGGCGCTCCTGCGCACAGCACCAGCTGCACATCGGGGGCGAAATCGTGGGCCGCGGCGATCAGATGGGCAACGCCCTTCTGCCGCGTGATCCGACCGACGAACGCCACCATGGGCCGCGACGGGTCGACGCCGAGTTCGGCCAACACCGATTCGCCCGGCTCCGGGTGAGCCGGATACCAGACCTCGGTGTCGATCCCGTTGCGCACCACGTGGACCCGATTCGGGTCCAACGCGGGATAGGTGCGCAGGACGTCCTCGCGCATACCGGAGCTGACCGCGATCACCGCGTCGGCGCCCTCCACCGCCGTCTTCTCCACCCACGACGAGACCCGGTAGCCGCCGCCGAGCTGTTCGGCCTTCCACGGGCGCATCGGCTCCAGCGAGTGTGCGGTCAGCACGTGCGGCACCCCGTAGAGCAGTGCGGCGAGGTGGCCGGCCAGGCCGGTGTACCAGGTGTGCGAGTGCACCACGTCCGCGTGTGCGGCGGCATTGACCATGTTGAGGTCGGCCGACAGCATCGACAGCGCGGCGTTGGCGCCGATCAGCGCGGGGTCGGGTTGCGCGACGATCGCGTCCGCACGCGGGGCGCCCATGCAGTGCACGTCGACCTCGCAGAGGCGGCGCAGCTGAGCGACCAACTCGGTGACGTGAACCCCCGCCCCGCCGTAGACCTCGGGTGGATATTCCCGAGTCATCATCGCCACCCGCATGAATTCGACCCTAGTTACGGGCGCAAGCCGCCGCTGGAGTGATCGTGTCGGAACCGCCGGATCTGCGTCGAAGACGTTGACTCGTCGTGGAATGGGTAGCCCAGGACAGAAGCGGCCGATAGGTTTGAAGCATGAGGGAACTGCCACACGTGCTGGGCATCGTCCTGGCCGGCGGGGAGGGCAAGCGGCTCTACCCGTTGACCGCGGATCGAGCCAAGCCCGCCGTTCCCTTCGGCGGCGCCTACCGCTTGATCGACTTCGTGCTGTCGAATCTGGTCAATGCGCGGTATCTCCGGATTTGCGTGCTGACGCAATACAAGTCGCACTCACTTGACCGTCACATCTCCCAGAACTGGCGATTGTCGGGCCTTGCGGGTGAGTACATCACGCCCGTCCCGGCCCAGCAGCGGCTCGGTCCACGGTGGTACACCGGTTCCGCGGACGCGATCTACCAGTCGCTGAACCTCATCTACGACGAAGATCCGGACTACATCGTCGTGTTCGGCGCCGACCACGTCTACCGCATGGACCCCGAACAGATGGTCCAGTTCCACATCGAAAGCGGCGCGGGTGCGACGGTCGCGGGTATCCGGGTACCGCGCCAGGAGGCCACCGCGTTCGGGGTCATCGACGCCGACGAGTCCGGCCGCATCCGCAGCTTCATCGAGAAGCCCCCCGACCCGCCGGGCACGCCGGACAATCCCGACGAGGCGTTCGTGTCGATGGGCAACTACATCTTCACCACCAAGGTGTTGATCGACGCGATCCGCGCCGACGCCGACGACGACCACTCCGACCACGACATGGGCGGCGACATCATCCCCCGTCTGGTCGACGACGGCATGGCGGCGGTGTACGACTTCAGCAACAACGAAGTGCCCGGTGCGACCGAACGCGATCACGGTTACTGGCGCGACGTGGGAACCCTCGATGCGTTCTACGACGCGCACATGGACCTGGTCTCGGTGCACCCGGTGTTCAACCTCTACAACAAGCGTTGGCCGATCCGCGGCGAGTCGGAGATGCTCGCGCCGGCGAAGTTCGTCAACGGCGGTTCGGCCCAAGAGTCGGTCGTCGGCGCCGGCAGCATCATCTCGGCTGCGTCCGTGCGGAATTCGGTGCTGTCGTCCAACGTCGTCGTCGACGACGGGGCGATCGTCGAGGGCAGCGTGATCATGCCCGGGGCCCGCATCGGGCGCGGGGCGGTGGTGCGCCACGCGATCTTGGACAAGAACGTGGTCGTCGGTCCGGGCGAGATGGTCGGGGTGGACCTCGACAAGGACCGCGAACGGTTCGCGATCAGCGCCGGAGGAGTGGTCGCGGTCGGCAAGGGCGTCTGGATCTAACCCCTAACCCCCTAACGCGGACCGTCCGCCAGACCCAGGGGCGCACTCGACGAGTTTCGGCATCGCCCTCCTTATGCGTTGTGCCCTGGTGTTTCACGCTGGCTCCTGTCAAACGGCCCGCGAGGCCACGAGCACAGGAGACAACGATGAAACGCAACACCATCACGGCCGCCGTCGCCGCCGGCGCGATCGCCGTCGGCGCCCTGATGACCACGACCGCGCCGGCCGCACACGCTGAGAAGCTCTCGGAGAAGACGATCAAAAGCGAATGCAAAGCCGCCGGCGGGACCTACACCAACAAGGGCTCGGTGTCGACCTGCGGCTACAAGGACATCAGCGGCAACAGGTACATCGACGTCTTATCCGGCGGCCATTACGTCACGACGCTGACGTGAGCGGGACCTGGAGTCAGCTCGCTGCGGCGTTGCGGCGCCGTCGCCTCAGAATCCAGACCGCCAGCCACGCCAGGACCACGACGGCCACCAACACGAGCACGGGCACCAGGATCGCGGCGAGGACCAGTCCGACACTGACCCCGTCCTCGACCGTGCTCAGCACCGGTGCGGCCACCCCGGCGGTGGCGACGTTGGCCGCCGGACGAACGGTCGACTTGGTCAGCGACACCACCAGCGCGACCACGACACCGATCACCACCGGAATCCACTGCCCGGACTGAGCGAACGCGCCGGGGTCGGTGACCGCCGACGTCTGCGCCGCGGTGCCGGAACCGAAAACGATGCCGCCCGCGGTCGGCCGGACGAACGTCTGGACGGCATCGTTGACGCTGTCGAGCGCCGGGACCTTGTCGGCCACGATCTCGACGACCAGAAGTGTCGCGACGATCGCCATCACCCAGCCGTTCTCTAGCCAGGCCCAGCCGGCGGGCAGGGCGACCAGGTTGGTGAACCGCGACAGCAGACCAAGCGCCAACAGGGGGATATAGGCGTTGAGCCCCGCCGCGGTCGCCAGGCCGAGGCCGGTCAGCAGTTCCATCTCCGCATTATGAGCCGCAAGCCGCGATCGCATCGCCGATAGAGTGGCGCACTGTGGGCGGCCGACGTCGATCCGTAAAGCTGCACAAGGGGCGACGAATACCTCAACATCCGCGCCGGCGAATACCGTGTCGGGACCGTGGGGTGCGCCGTCTGTATACGGCGAATCGTAGAGCCGTACCGGCTCCATGACACCGTTGGCAGCAGCCAGGACTGACAAGCGATGAACAACCCCGAATCAGGCAGCGTCGCGCCAGGCGATTTCGTCGGCGAAGGCGATTTCGACCTTGCTTGCCGGCGAGGGCGGCCGGCCGGGCAGCGGTGGCGCTTTAGATCGGTGGCGGGCACCGGTCGGCGTAGTGACCTCGGCGCTGTGGGTGCTCTCCCCGTCACGTCGGGTGGTGACCCGCCATCCCGGAGCTTCTTTGGCGTAATTGCAGGCTTCGCAGTTGCCGACGCCGTTGAGCTCGCTGGTCTCCCCGCCCACGCCGTGCGGAGTGGCATGGTCGGTATGCCGGATGGGGGCATCGCAGTATGGCGTGCGACATGTGTCATCTCGGAAGGCGATGAACTGCGCGAGGACTTTCGGGAACAAACGAGCTCGCGACTCCATGGCGACCAACGCGCCGGATGACGGATGACGGTACAGCCGACGCAGCGTGGCTTTCGAACGCTCGTCGGTGACGGCTCGGCTCGCCAATCGGCACGCGACCGAGGCAGGAATCGGTCCGTAACCCGGAACGCGTGCGGGAGTCGTGTCACCGCCGAGTAGCGTCTCGTCGGTGATGATTAGGTCGACGGCGACCGGCACCGAAACGTCTGCAGGCTGGCCGGTGATGCGTTCGAAGAGGGTGTCGGCCATGATCTGGCCCCGGCTGCGATCGTCGAAGGTGGTGTCGGCGGCGCGTTTGAGGGCCGCGTAGACGGACACACCCTGGGGCATGGGCAGCAGCGCGGTCACATAGGCCATGGTGTCGGGGGCTGGACGGATCGTCACAGTACGCTCGCGCACGGCGCGTACGGCGCGGTCGACGATCGCTTGTGGATCGAGTTCATAGGCAATGGCTTTGGCGTCGGCGGCGATGCGCTTGTCGCCTTTGCCTTCGAGTTCGGATTGATCCGCGCACATCCGGACATCGAGTTTTCCGCGGTCTTCCAGGGTTAAACAGGCGGATTCGCGGACGATCAGGGTGGCACGCCACTCGGAGAGCGCGCCGGCCTCCAGGGCGGCCAGCGTGTGGGGCATCTCATGCACCAAGGCTCGCGCGAAACCGAGATGACGGCCGCCGCGGTTAGGGGAATCGTTTCGGGCCAGCGCGATTTCGTTGGCCAAGCCGCGACCACGCTTGGCTGCGGGCACGCCCTCCGCGGCCTCGCGGGCGCGGCGCTTTTGGTCCAGTGCCGCGGTCAACCGGGCCTGTCTAGCAGCGGCGACAGACTTGAAGTGCTCGAGTTCGGCGATGCAGTCAACCAGCGTCGCCTCATCGCCATCGGTGTCGATGACTGCCAGTGGTTCGAACATATGTGCGAGTCTAGCTGATGCGGGGGACAAATCTCATCACCAGCTCATCTCCATCGGGATGTCGTCGATCATGTCCACAACGCGCGACAGCATGGCCAAGTTCGGGATGGTGGAGCAGGCATCCTTCACGTGCTCGGAGCACGTCGACCGTCACCGCCCAATCCGCGCAGGAACGGAAGCATCTTCTGGCCAACGCTGTCGAACATGATGGCCGTTCGCAGTCCTTGAGGTTCTTCCGGCGCAAGCCTGCTGATCGGCACCGAAGAGGATCACCTCATTGGGCCCGTCCACACGCCTCTTCTTCTCCGCCAACGTGTTGACGTCGTCGAGGCGCCCGATGAACAGCAGATAAGTCAGCTGCTCGATGACCTCGATCGGTGTGAAAAACCCCCACCAGAAGGCATCCCATACGCGGTGGACCTTGCTTTTCAGATCTCCGGTGATCACCAGTCAGTACTCATTGCGCGGACCGGAACCAACTTTATAAATTGAGGCACTGGCATTCCGTCACATCGCTGTCGTCGAGCGCTTCCCGAAGCTCAACGCGGGCTGCACAGCCAGACGGCTCGACCGGCGCATCCCATCCGCGCTTCTCTGCGACTAAGAACTTCCGCCGGATGCGATGGCTCGACAAAGGTTCCCGTCACCACACTCCAGGTATCAGCCGATACCGAACCTGGTCGAGGTATGCGCTGTAACCGGCCAATTGCTGCCGCAGCATCTTCTCCTCGTCGTCGATGCGCGCGACGAGCAGCAGCAGGACGGGCAGGATGGCGGCCAGTCCCCAGTACGAGTCCAGTGCGAGCGGGGTACCGAGCAACATGGTCAGCGTGCCGGCGTACATCGGGTGTCGCACGACGCCGTACAGTCCGGTCGAGACCAGCGACTGACCCGACTCCACGGTGATCGTGGCTGCGGCATAATCGTTTTGGATGATGACGAGCTGAGAAAGCGTCAGACCCGTCCACACCAGCACATTGCCGAGCACCACCACCGCCGTCGGCACTGTCGACCATCCAAAGCGATGGTCCAGTGCGCTGACCACCAGCACGACGACCACCATCAAGACGATCCCCGCGATGAGGACCCTCTGTACCGGTCGGGTTTCTGCGAACGGGCCCGCCCTCATACGCCTGCGCAACGCGTCGGGACGCTTGATGACGAGATAGATGGTTGGTCCCATCGTGCCGACGATGAACACCGCGATGAAAACCCAAGCGTGCCAATAGTCGAACGTCCCGGCCGGCCAGAACAGCGCCGCGGCGAAGAACGCGAATCCGAACGCGGCCGACGCTAATACCTGCAGAGCGGTCTTCATGTCTGCTCCTTTCAGACCACGTCGCGGTGCCGGTACAGCGCACCGGCCACCCACGTCAGGGCGGCGGCGAGTACCGCCAGAAGGACGAGCGTGGCCACCGAATAGTCGATCGGCGCGGTCGTGCGTCCGATCGGAGAGAGGTCGATCAGCCACTGCGGCAACCGCAACAACGGGCCGAGGTACAGCGCGGTGACGACGAACGCTACCGCCAGCCAACCCAGCACGGGCCGCTGCATCGCGACGGCCACCGCCGCCACGGACGCCATCACCCCCAGTGCGGGAACGAAGGCCAGGCCGGCGAGCGTCAGGCGCAGCACCGTGTTTGGTTCGCCGACCGTGAGTCCCGCGCCCAACCCGTTGCCGAGTCCGGCGGCGAACATCAGCACCACCGAACCGAGCACCGCCGATACGACGGCCGTCGTCAGCCAGCGCCATCGCGACACCGCTCCGGCCAGCACGGCTTCCCCCAGGCCGTTGCCCTCGTCGGTGTGAACCCGCAGCGCGGCGGCGACGACGTACGCGCTCGCCGCGGCCGCGAGGAACTGGGTCATCGTGGTGTACACGCCGTCGGTGCCCTGCTGGGCCATCATCAGCCGGATCACGTCGTTGGTCTCGGCCGCGTCGAGCAGGGATTTGGTCATCGACCCGAATGCCAGGCCGCCGAGGAACAATCCGATGGTCCAGCCGACGGTCTGACCTCGCTGCAGCGTCAGGTGCAGACCCAGCACACCCCTGATGGGGCGGGCGTCGGGATGCTCACCGGTGGACGGAATGACACCGGCGTCGTACTGGCGCCTGCCCTCCAGCGCCGCAGCCAGTGCGATGAGGGCGACGGTGAGCGCGATCAGCAGCGCCAACGGCCACCACCGCAGATCGACGAACGCGCGCATCTGTTGGGCCCACGCGATCGGGGAGAACCAACTCAGCGCACTGCCGGAATTGTCGATCACATCGCCGATTCCACGGACCACCGCAGCGACCGCCAGCACGGCCATGGCCGCGCCGGACGCCGTACGCGACTGGCGCCACAACTGCGCGGTCACCGCGGCCACGGAGCCGAAAAGCATGGCCACCCCGGTCACGCCGAGACACATCGCCGCAGTGTCGATGAGCGAGAAGCCGCTCGCGGCCATCGCCAGCGTCATCGTCACGGTGAGCATCACGTTGACCACGCCGACCAGGATCAGTGCCGCTGCGGTTCGCGCATAGCGGCCCACGACCGATGACAGCACCAACTCGGCTGCGCCGCTTTCCTCTTCGGCCCGGGTATGGCGAATCACCGTGAGGATCGCGAGAATCGACGTGGCGACGATCAGCGTCAGCATCATCTCGTTCGCGATCATCGCGCCGAGGTCGGTCTCGTTGCGCCCGAACATGGGTCCGCCCATCATCATTCCCGCGGGCGTCCTCAGCAGATCCACGCGCGTGAGCCGCTGCGCCTCTTCGGGATAGGCCAGCTCCATCGCGGCGGGCGCATAGGCCATCAGCATCGTCAGGACGGCGACCCAGACGCTGAGCCGGAGCCGGTCCCGGCGCAGAGCCAGGCGCAGCAGGTCTGCGGTGCCCGTCCAGGCGTTCGAACGGCCATGCCGTTGCGTGCGCGGCGCGGACACCGTCATCGTCGTCATCGCGCGACCCCCCGATACTCGCGCAGGAACATGTCTTCCAGAGACGCCGGTGTGACGGTCAGGTCGAGGATCCCGAGCTCGGTCAGAATGCCCATCGCGCGGTCAAGATCGTTGCGGTCGACCGAGAAGACGTAGTGCCCGTCGGTGACCGCGAAGTCGTGGACGAACGGCTCGCCCCGAAGGCGCTGGCCGTCGTTGCGGGTGCGTGCGGTCACGGTCGTGCGCATCAGGTGCCGCAGCTCCGCGAGGGTGCCGGCGCGCACGGTGCGACCGGCGCGGATGATCGTGACGCTGTCACACAGCTTTTCGACCTCGGCCAGGATGTGGCTCGACAACAGCACCGCAGCGCCGCGCTGGACGACTTCACCCACGCACTCCTGAAAAGCCTTCTCCATCAACGGATCCAGGCCAGACGTCGGCTCATCGAGGATGTAGAGCTCGGCGGCGGTGGAAAACGCGGCGATGATGGCGACCTTCTGCCGGTTGCCCTTGGAGTAGGTACGGGCCTTCTTGTGCGGGTCGAGTTCGAAGCGCTCGATCAGCTGATCCCGCCGGGCCGTGTCCACGCCGTTGCCGCGCAGCCGGGCCAGGAAGTCGATCGCCTGCAGCCCGGTTAAGTTGGGCCACAACGTCACATCGCCCGGCACATAGGCGATCCGGCGGTGCAGTGCCACCGCATCATGCCAGGGATCGCCGCCGAGCAGCCGCACCGTGCCGCTGTCCGCCCGCAACAGGCCGAGCAACACGCGGATTGTGGTCGACTTGCCCGCGCCGTTCGGGCCGAGAAAGCCGGTGATCTGTCCCGGCGCCACCGTCAAATCCAGTCCGTCGAGCGCCTTGGTCCGTCCGAAAGCCTTTGTCAGTCCGCGAACTTCGACGGCAGGTCCGTTGAAGTCAGCCTGCCGCCGATGGTGCGCTGTCTGAGCCGTCATCGCGATCTCCTTCTTCCCCGGTGGTGAACGGGATGCCTTTCTCGCGCTGGGCGAGGAACGCGTCGTACATGGTCGAGTCGGCCATCAGCCCTTCGGTGTAGAGCTCGAGGGCGGGCAACACCATGTCCTCGCTGTAATCACGCAACACGGCCCGCAGATCGGTGGGATTGTCGTGCAGCTGCAGATACAGCAAGAAGCCGCCTCCGCCGATCATCCCGAGGTACCGGGCCCTTGCGCGGGGGTCACGGCTCGGCTTGAGTACACCCGATCGAACGCCTTCGTCGGTGTACTGCTCGACCTGGTCGATCATGCGACGCCAGAACGACTTCGCCAGCTCGCTGCCGGACTGCATGCTGCGAACCAGGTACGCCATCAACGGCGCATAGGACTCGATCTCGGCCATCTGGGCGAGCCAGGTCGCCGGATCGCTGGTTTGCATCGACTCGGTCTTGGCTTGGCGGATCTCGTCGGCGATGAAGTCGTCGCACGCCTTGCGCAGTCCGTCCTTGGAGCCGAAGTGGTGAATGACCAGCGCGGCCGACACCCCCGCCGCCTCGGCGATGGTTCGGAGGCCGACGTTGAACCCGTGCTGGCCCCACTGGTCGATCGCGGCATCGCGAATCCGGGCGACGGCCGTGAGATCGTTCGAAGCTGAACGCACGTTCAGTAGACTAAACGCACGTTCAGTCGGTGGTCAAGATGCATGAAAGAGCACGCCGAGATCTGCATGAGGGTCGCGATCGCGCGGCGAGCGCGACCACTGTGCAGAACTCGGCGACCGCAGAACTCGGCGACCGCAGAACTCGGCGACCCGAGGGAACAGCGGAGAGATTTCAGTCGCGCGCGGCGGCGAGCAGGCCGTCGCCCAGCGGGATCAACACCGGGGTGAGCCGGTCGTCCTCGGCGATCAGCCGGGTGGCCTCGCGCACGGCCGCCACCTCGGCGTCGTTGGCGGTGGCGTCGCCGGCCCGGCCCCCGAGCGCCGCGCGGTGCAGCACGATCGCCCCGCCCGGGCGCAGCAACCGGACGGCTTCGGCGACGAACTGCGGCTGATCCAGCGGATCGGCGTCGACGAACACCAGGTCGTACGACTCGTCGGCGAGGCGGGTCAGCACTTCTTGGGCGCGCCCGCTGATCAGACGGCTGCGCCCGGGTCCGATCCCGGCCTCGGTGAACGCCTGCTTGGCGATGCGCTGATGCTCGGGTTCGACGTCGATCGTGGTCAGTACGCCGTCTTCGCGCATACCCGACAGCAGCCACAGTCCGCTGACCCCGGCGCCGGTCCCGACCTCCACGACGGCCTTGGCGGAGGTCAGCTTGGCGAACACGCACAGCAGCGCGCCGACCGCGGGGGTGACGGCGCCTGCGCCGATGTCGAGGGCGCGTTCGCGCGCCGCGGCGACGATGGCGTCCTCGGAGATCGACTGCTCGGCGTGCGAGACGATGGAGTCGGCACGGCTGTGCGGTCCGATGACGTCGTCGGTGCCGGCCATGCCCGCAGCGTAGCCAACCGGTGCGGGCCAGCATCGCGACACGCCCGTTCGCGACGACCCGATCATGCGAATTTTCAGCGGGTTCGCGCAGGTCAAAAATGGGTAGGAAAGCTTTCTCAGGAAATGTTCAGTTTGCTCATATGCCAGGCACGGAACGGTCGGAGACGGTATGTCCCATGGAAAACGGCGGACGCTGGCATCCAGGGGACCAACCAGGGAATACCTATGCGGATCTCCGCGTTGCGGGCAGTAACGAACCGCCGCACCGTGATGGCGGCTGTGACCAGGAGGATCTGACGACCACCATCAAGATGGCGCCGACTTCGATGTCCCACCTCGAACAGTTCGCGGATGGGGAATGGGTCGAGCCTTCCGACGAAATGACCGGCACCGCGGTGTTCGACGCCACGGGCGACAAATCGACCATGCCCTCATGGGACGAGCTGGTACGCCAGCACGCCGACCGGGTGTACCGGCTGGCCTACCGTCTGTCGGGTAATCAGCACGACGCCGAGGACCTCACCCAGGAGACGTTCATCCGGGTGTTCCGCTCGCTGCAGAACTATCAGCCCGGCACGTTCGAGGGCTGGCTGCACCGCATCACCACCAACTTGTTCCTCGACATGGTGCGTAGACGCGGCCGCATCCGTATGGAGGCGCTTCCCGAGGACTACGACCGCGTTCCGGCCGACGATCCCAACCCCGAGCAGATCTACCACGACTCGCGGCTCGGTCCTGACCTGCAAGCCGCGCTGGATTCGTTGCCGCCGGAGTTTCGCGCCGCCGTGGTGCTGTGCGACATCGAGGGACTGTCCTACGAGGAGATCGGCGCGACGCTCGACGTCAAGTTGGGCACCGTGCGCAGCCGCATCCACCGCGGGCGGCAGGCGCTTCGCGACTACCTGGCCAACCACGGCGAGACCGGGGTTGGCAACGGCGACGCGGCCAAAACGGCCTGACGTTCGCGGGCATCCGCACAGCCCGCCGCGCTACATTCGAATGGACGCCGTGACACGCAGCGAGAGGAGCGGGGCGATGGTCGACCCGGGACACGTGTTCCGCCGGGCCTTCTCGTGGTTGCCCTCTCAGTTCGCCTCCCAGAGCGACGCGCCCGTCGGGCCGCGAGAGTTCGGCTCCACTGAGCACCTCTCGACCGAGGCCGTCGCCGCCTTCGTCGACGGTGAACTGAGGCTGACCCCGCATCTGCGCGCCGCCCACCACTTATCGCTGTGCCCGCAGTGCGCCGCCGAGGTCGAGGCCCAGCGCCAAGCGCGCGCGGCGTTGCGGGAGTGCCGGCCGGTCGCCATGCCGAGCTCGCTGCTGGGCCTGTTGTCCGAGATCCCGCACCATGCTCCACCGGAGCCGCCCGTCGAGACGCAGCAGTCCCAGTTTGCTGACAGCACACAGCGTTCTCGGCGCAAGCGCCGGTAGGGTAAGTGCGAAGACCAGCAGCGATCCGCGCCGGCATTCGCAGGCGCTTTCACAGAGGGTGATGACCGGGTGACCAATCTCGACCAGACCGGGCGTGAACGCCTGGAACCGCGCCCTGTCTCGCGGCCGCCCGTCGATCCGGCGGCGCAGCGCGCATTCGGCAGGCCCGACGGTGTCGAGGGTTCGTTCGTGGGCCTCGACAAATATCGCGACCAAGGCGAGTTCACGCCGACCAACCAGCCGCCCGACCCGGTGCTGGCCGAGGCGTTCGGCAAGCCCCATCCCGGCGGCGACTCGCTGCAGCGCCATCCCGCCGACGCGGGCGCGCTCGAAGCCGAGCGGGATCAGGACACCGACTTGGCAGCCGACCCGTGGCGGGATCCGTCGGCGCCGGCCGCTCTTGGCGCCCCCGCGGTCCACGAGCCGCCGCGACCCCCGGCGAATGTCCCCACGGGCAAGTTGGGCGTGCGCGACGTGCTGTTCGGCGGCCGGGTGTCCTACGTCGCGCTGGCGATGTTGGCCATCATCGCGTTGGTGATCGGCTTCGCAGGCGGCTGGGTCGGCCGCAAGACCGCCGAGGTGGTCGAGGCGTTCACCACGTCGAAGGTCACGCTCGACACCACCGACAGCGGTCCGCCGCCCGAAGGTCATATCGCCAAAGTCGCTGCCGCCGTAGCTGATTCGGTGGTCACGGTGGAGGCGACCAGCGATCAGGAAGGTTCGCAGGGCTCCGGCGTCGTCATCGACGGACGCGGGTACATCGTCACCAACAACCACGTCATCTCCGAGGCCGCCAACAACCCGAGCAAGTACAAGATGAAGATCGTCTTCAACGACGGCAAAGAGGTGCCCGCCAACCTCGTTGGCCGCGATCCCAAGACCGATCTGGCCGTGCTGAAGGTCGACAACGTCGACAACCTGACCGTGGCGCAGATGGGCGACTCGGACAAGCTACGCGTCGGCGACGAGGTGATCGCCGCGGGCGCCCCGCTGGGTCTGCGCAGCACCGTCACCGCTGGAATCATCAGCGCGCTGCACCGCCCGGTGCCGCTGTCGGGCGACGGTTCCGACACCGACACCGTCATCGACGGTCTGCAGACCGATGCGCCGATCAACCACGGCAACTCCGGCGGCCCCCTGATCGACATGAACGGCAACGTGATCGGCATCAACACCGCCGGTAAGTCGCTGTCGGACAGCGCCAGCGGGCTAGGGTTCGCGATCCCGATCAACGAGGTCAAGACGGTCGTCGACTCGCTCATCCGCGAGGGCAAGATCGCCCACCCGACGCTGGGCCTGACCGCCCGCTCGGTCAGCAACGACATCGCCTCCGGCGCCCAGGTGGCCAACGTGAAGGCCGGCAGCCCCGCGGAAAAGGCGGGAATCCTGGAGAACGACGTCGTGGTCAAGGTCGGGGACCGCACCGTGGCCGACGCCGACGAGTTCGTCGTCGCCGTGCGTCAGCTCAAGATCGGCCAGGACGCACCGATCGAGGTGATGCGCGACGGCCGGCGGGTCACGCTGACCGTCAACCCGGGTCCCGACACCACATAGCCGATGTTCGCCAATATCGGCTGGGGCGAGATGCTGATCCTGGTGATCGCCGGTCTGGTGATCCTGGGACCCGAGCGGCTACCCGGCGCAATCCGGTGGACGACGGGCGCGCTGCGGCAGGCCCGCGACTACATCAGCGGCGCCACCAGTCAACTGCGGGAAGACCTCGGACCGGAGTTCGACGACCTGCGCGAGCCGCTCAGCGAGCTCAACAAGTTGCGCGGTATGACGCCGCGCGCCGCGCTCACCAAACATCTGCTCGACGGCGACGACTCGATCTTCACCGGCAACTTCGACCGCAAGCAGGCCGATAAGCCGATCTCCTCGACGGAGCCGCCTGCGCAGACGGCTCCGCCCGCAGCACCGCAAGCGCCCGCGACGACACCGTTCGACACCGACGCCACATAAAGCGGCGAGAGCTCAGATGAAATAGTCCTCGTCGCCGGTCGGGTATCCGCCGCCGTTGGTGGCGATGTGGACATGGTCGAAGTGGTTGGCGGTTTCGTTGCCGTAGTCGGCCGTCCAACTGGGTGCCCCGACGCCCGGGTAGAAGCCCTGCCGCCAGATCACATGGATCACACCCCAGCGCTCCGCGTTCGCCAACGCGATCCCGGCGATCTGGTTACCGAGCGCGATGCCCGCTTCGCTGCCGTGGTTCGGGATCATCACGTCGATCGCCAGGCCGTTCGGGTGCCACCGCAGCGGGTCTTGGCGGTATCCGCCGATCGTCTTGACTTCGGGGAACAACACGCTGATCGCGCGGGCCACCCGAATCGTGTTGACCTGCAACCCGTTTTCGGGCGTGATACCGGCGGGCAACGCGAACGGGGTCGCTGCCGTGGCGACGGGCGCGCTGGCCGCGAGCAACTCCGCTTCGGTGGGTGTGTTGACCCTGGGGGCGGCCGCAGGCGCATCCTGATGCCCGGCCGCGGGCGGGGCGGAATGCTGTGCCGCGGGTTCGGCGGTCTGAGCGTAGAACAGGGCGACGGACAGCGTGATGGACGCAACGAGCGCCAGCAACTTGCCGCGCCCGTTGGCTAACATCGCCCTACCCACGAACAGCACTGTAACGCCTTGTCGGACAGGGTGTGACGGAGTTCGGGCTCGGACACGCGAGGTGTTATCGACCGGCCGGGTCCAAACCCAGCGACATGCCCGCCAGTCCGCGTTTGCGGCTCGACAGGGCATCGGCGACGCTGCGCAACTCCTTACCGGCCGCCGAGTCCGGTGCGGAGAGCACCAGCGGGACGCCGGAGTCGCCTGCCGTCACCAGTTCGGGGTCCAGCGGCACCTGGCCCAGCAACGGCACGTCGGCGCCGATCGCGCGCGACAGCCGCTCGGCGACCTGTTTGCCGCCGCCTTCGCCGAAGATCTGCATGGTGGTGCCGTCGGGCAACGTCAGCCCGGCCATGTTCTCCACCACGCCGACGATGCGCTGACGGGTCTGCAGCGCGATCGCTCCTGCCCGCTCGGCCACCTCGGCGGCGGCCAGTTGGGGCGTCGTGACCACCAGGATCTCCGCGCCCGGAATCAGCTGGGCCACCGAGATCGCGACGTCGCCGGTGCCCGGCGGCAGGTCGAGCAGCAGCACGTCGAGGTCACCCCAGTAGACGTCGGCGAGGAACTGCTGCAGCGCACGGTGCAGCATCGGGCCGCGCCAGACCACCGGGGTGTTGCCCTGGGTGAACATCGCGATGGAGATGACCCGGACGTCGTGGGCGACCGGCGGAACGATCATCGACTCGACCTGGGTGGGCCGGTCCGTGATGCCCATCATGCGGGGAACGGAGTGCCCGTAGATGTCGGCGTCGAGCACTCCGACCGACACGCCACGCGCGGCCATGGCCGCGGCGAGGTTCACCGTGACGCTGGACTTGCCGACGCCACCCTTACCGGAGGCCACCGCGTAGACGCGGGTCAGCGAACCGGGCTGGGCGAACGGGATGACGGGCTCGCGCGAATCACCACGCAGTTGTTTGCGCAGTTCGGTGCGTTGTTCGTCGTTCATCACGTCGAGGCTGACCCGCACGGCACCGGTTCCCGGGACGTCGGCGACGGCCCGGCTGACCTGTTCGGAGATCTCGGTCTTCTTCGGGCACGCGGCGGTGGTCAGGTAGATCTCCACATGGACCGCCCCGTCACGTTCGACGGTGACGTTCTTGACCATGCCGAGCTCGGTGATCGGCCGCCGCAGCTCGGGGTCGATCACCTTGGCCAGCGCGCGACGGATCGCGGTTTCCAGGTCAGCGGGTGAATGAGACATCACCGTCGAGTCTAGGCCGACTCGACGGCGGCGCTTAACCGACGGGTCCCGGCGCCGGACCCGGCTGGGAAGCCGGGCCAGGGGCGGGTGCCGCCGGACCGGGTGCGGATGCTTGAGCCGGGCCTGGCGCGGGTGCCCCGACGGGAGCCGGACCGGGTGCGCCGATGGGAGCCGGTGCGCCGATCGGCGCGGGCCCAGGCTGCGGAGCACCCAGTGGTGCGGGCGGCCCCAACGGCGCCGGTGCGGGCGGAAGCATCGGGTTGGCTATCGGAGGCCCACCGAGTGCCGGCTGCAGCGGTGGCGCCGGGTTGTCCTCGATGCAGAACACCGCGCACTCGGGCCGTTGTGGCTGCATCCACGGCGGTGTCCACGGCGGCGGTTGCGCGGGGGCCTGTGGCGTCGCCGGTGCTTGCGGTGCCGGCCCTGGCAGGGGACCGAGCCGCTGACCAGGAACGAAGCCCGGCATATTGCCCATCCGGCTGGCTACCGAGTCGCGCTCGAGCAACGGCATCAACGCCAACGGATCGCCTTCTGGCAGTCCCAGAGCGTTGAGGGGCAGACCCGGCCCGAGGCCCTGGTACTCCTTCAGATCGGTGAGGTGCACGTTGGCGGGGGTGTCTTCCAACGTCGGGACCGATCCGGTGATCGGAGGCAGATCCATCGGCACGACGCCCGTCGCGTACGCCGCGGCCCAGCCCAGCACATTGCGCGCGTAGGCCACCGAGTTGTTGTAACGCAGGATCGCCGACATGACGTGGTTCGGGTCTCGCAGGTTCAGGTTGCCGCTGCACAGATAGCGGGCGGCGGCCAGTGACGAGTCGAACAGGTTCTGCACTTCGGCCTTGCCGTCGCCGTCGCCGTCGGAGGCGTACCGCGACCAGGTGCCCGGCAGGAACTGCATCGGTCCCATTGCGCGGGCGTAGGTGACGCGGTCGGCCACGCGGCTCTGCACGATGATCTCGTTGCCGGGCAGAGTGCCGTCGAGCGTGGGCCCGAAGATGGGGCGGATGGCGGTGCCACGGGCGTCGGTCGCGCCTCCGTTGGCGTGCATCGACTCGATGCGCCCGATACCGGCCAACAGGTTCCAGCTCAGGCCGCAGCCGGGGTAAGCGGACGCCATGATGCGCTCGGCGTTCCGGTACGCCGACAAGGCCATACCGGGAATGCCCAGTGCGCCAGGCGAATTGACCACTGCGGCGGGCGGGGGAGCCGACACCGTCGAGGCGGCGATGTGGAAGGCCATCGGTTCCTTGGCGACGGCGACCACCGATGCGCCCGACCGGGCGCCCGGAGACGGTTCGACAGCGGCCAGTGGCGTCACCGCGGCATCCGAGGTCGGGGTCTGCGGGGACGGCGCCGAGGCGCCGACGCTGCCGGCCAGGATGATCGGGGTGATGATGGCCACGCCGAGGCCGGCGCGCATGCGGTTGGCGGATGCCAGCTTCTGCACGTGAGGGCCCGGGATTCGCCGCAGACGCCCCGTTTGGCGCCGCACGGCCTTGAGGGCGGCGGCTCCTCCCCTTATGTGCACTCAACCGTCCTATGTTTGCGATCGCTTGTGAACCAAGTCACCATACCTACTAGATAACCGCCGCGTTACAGCAATTCGTTAGCCACCTGCACTCGACTTTTTCGGCCGGCGCTCACCCGGGTCGCTCCGGCCAGCTTCGTCGTCGTCCGATCCGCCAGCCGGGTGCTGCAGGGAGGCCAGCATTTCGCGCATCTCGTCGAGTTCTCTGCGCAGGTAGTCGCGGGTGACCACCTCGCCGATCGCCAACCGCAGCGCGGCCAGTTCGCGAGCCAGGTATTCGGTGTCGGCCTTGGTCTGCAGGGCGCGGCGACGGTCTTCGTCCAGTGACACGCGGTCGCGGTTTTCCTGACGGTTCTGCGCCAGCAGGATCAGCGGCGCCGCGTAGGCCGCCTGGGTGGAGAACGCCAGGTTGAGCAGGATGAACGGATACGGGTCCCAGCGCAGCCCGACCGCGAACAGGTTCAACGTGATCCAGACGATCACGAGGATGGTCTGCCAGGCCAAGTAGCGCCCGGTGCCCAGGAACCGGGCGATGTTCTCGCTGACGTTCCCGACCGCCTCGGGATCGACGTTGAACGAGAACCGCCGCCGCGTGGCCAGCGGCGTATCGAGCCGGCTGCGGTCGCTCATGAGGTGCCTTCGGCGCCGGTGAGCTCGGGTTCGGTGGTCTCGCGCCAGTCGTGGGGCAGCAGATGGTCGAGCACGTCGTCGACCGACACGGCGCCCAGCAGGTGGCTCTCCTCGTCGACGACCGGCCCACACAACAGGTTGTAGGCGGCGAAGTAGCGCGTCACCGCGCCCAGTGAGTCGTCGGGGGACAGGTTGGGCAGATCGGTGTCCACGATGCCGCTGACCAGATCGGCAGGCGGCTCGCGCAGCAGGCGCTGCAGGTGCACACAACCCAGGTAGTGACCGGTGGGCGTGGCGGTCGGGGGGCGGGTGACGAACACCAACGAGGCCAACGCCGGGGTGAGGTCCGGATCGCGGACCCGCGCGAGTGCTTCGGCGACGGTGGTGTCCGGGGCCAGCACGACGGGCTCGGATGTCATCAACCCGCCCGCGGTGTCGGGAGAGTGCGCCAGCAGGCGACGGACATCCTCGGAATCCTCGGGGTCCATGCGACGAAGGAACTGCTCGGCGTCGGTCGGCGTCATCGACCCGAGCAGGTCGGCGGCGTCGTCGGGGTCCATCGCCTCGAGGACGTCGGTGGCGCGGTCGGCCGGTAGCCTCCTGAGCACGTCGAGTTGGTCGTCTTCGGGCAACTCCTGCAGCACGTCGGCCAGCCGCTCGTCGTCGAAGGCGTTGACCAGTTCGTAGCGCCGCTTGGCAGGCAGCTCCCGGATCGCCTCGGCCACCTCGACGGCGCGCTGCCCCTCGAACTGGTCGAGTAGTTGCGCGACGCCCTGGCCGGGCATCGCCAGACCCGACGGTGTCAGGCCCTGAACGTCCTGCCAGTCCACCACGTGCACATTGGCGCGCCTGCCCAAGCGCCGGTGTGGGCGGACTGCGACCTTGGTGACCATCCAGTCGCGGGTGCGCGTCTGCTCGATGCCGAGATCGACGACGATCACATCGACGTTGGCCAGCTGCGGCAGGTCCGGATCGTCGACTCGGACGCGGGTTTCGATCACCTGCCCGAGCACGAGCACCTCACCGGGACGCTGGGCGAACCGGCGCAACGACACACTGCCGGTGGCAAGCGTCACCGCGCCGGGATCGATGGACGTCACCCGCAGAATCGGTACGAAAATCCTTCGCCGCGTGAGCATCTCGACAACCAAGCCGAGTACGCGGGGTTGCTGGCGCACCAGGCTGATGCTGACCACCACATCACGGACACGGCCGATGGATTCGCCGTCGGGGCCCAAGACCACCATCCCCGCGAGACGAGCCGCATAGACCCTGTTGACCGCCGCCATGCATCAAAGGGTAGAGAGTGTGGTTGTGGAAAACCGGTATCGACCCCGCCGAACGGTCCTTTCCGTTCCCGGGAGCAGCGCGAAAATGGTCGAGAAGGCGAAAACCCTGACCGCTGACGAGGTGTTCCTCGATCTCGAGGACGCCGTCGCGCCCGAGGCCAAAGCCGAGGCTCGTACCCGGGTGGCGACCGCTCTGGCGGAGCCGGGGTGGGCCGGTCAGCTGCGCGGTGTGCGGATCAACGACTGGACGACGCCGTGGACCTACGCCGACATCATCGAGGTGGTGGCGACCGCCGGTGCCGCACTCGACATCGTGGTCCTGCCCAAGGTCAGCGACGCCTCCCACATCCAGGCGCTGCACTTGTTGCTGAGCCAACTCGAGGCCACCCACGACCTCCCGGTCGGCCGCATCGGTATCGAGGCGCAGATCGAGAATGCGCAGGGCCTCACCAACATTGACGCGATCGCGGCCGCACCCCGGGTGCAGGCGCTGGTGCTGGGACCCGCCGACATGGCGGCCAGCTTGAACATGCGCACGCTCGAGGTCGGCGAGCAGCCGGAGGGCTACGACGTCGGCGATGCGCACCATCACGTGCTGATGCGCATTCTCGTGGCGGCGCGGACGCACGGCGTGCTCGCGATCGACGGTCCCTATCTGAAGATTCGCGACGTCGACGGCTTCCGCCGCGTCGCCGGCCGTTCCGCGGCGCTCGGATACGACGGCAAATGGGTGCTGCACCCCGACCAGATCGTCGCGGGCAACGAGATTTTCAGTCCCCGGCAGAAGGATTACGACCACGCCGAACTGATTCTCGAGGCCTACGAGTGGCACACCTCGCGCGCAGGCGGGGCAAGGGGCGCGGCCATGTTGGGCGACGAGATGATCGACGAGGCGAGTCGGAAGATGGCCCTGGTGATCGCCGGAAAGGGCCGCGCCGCAGGCATGCAGCGCCAAGGCGAGCCATTCCGTCCGCCGCAGTGACGCTCAGGCCCACAACCCTCCGGTGGCGAGCAGGCTCAGGTAAAGCAGTATGTAGACGACGAAGCCTGCGACCGCCAGCCCGCCGATGATCGTGCCCGCCAACGCAATTCCGAATCCGTCCTGTCCGGTGCGTTTGGTTTCGCGCATCGCCATGACACCGAGGATCACCCCGACGATGCACGTCACGCCGCAGCAGAACACCCCGACGAGCGAGCACACCAACGCGCCGATCGCCATCCCGTTCGTGCCCGCAGGACGGATCGGCCGGTAGGGGTCGTATCCGTAACTGCCGAGCGGGTAGTAGCCCTGATAAGGGTTAGGAGGAGAAGCCGGATAGGGCGGCGGATAACCCGGTGAGGGCGGCGTATCGAGCGGCGGCGGCAGCCCCGCATCGGTGGG
Source organism: Mycobacterium lehmannii (assembly GCF_001499925.1). Taxonomy (NCBI): domain Bacteria; kingdom Bacillati; phylum Actinomycetota; class Actinomycetes; order Mycobacteriales; family Mycobacteriaceae; genus Mycobacterium; species Mycobacterium lehmannii. The sequence continues at coordinate 438 of NZ_LQIR01000022.1, read as the reverse complement.
GTAATCCACCGGTGCGAACGGGTCGGGCCTGCCGGTGTTCCCGACCCCGTCCTGGTCGCCGCCGCTCACTGGGTCAGGTGCTCAGCATGGCGATGCCGAAGACGATGTTGAGCAGCAGCGTCGCCGCGCCGACGGCAATGCCGGCGATCGCCAATCCGCGGCCGCCCTCGCCTGAGTTCTTGACCTGGTTCAGCGCCACGATGCCCAGCACGATGCCGATCAGCGAGCCGACACCACAGAGGACGCCGATCGCCGAGGCCACCAGCGAGCCGATCGCCAGACCGTTGGTCTTGTCCTGCGGCATGCCGTAACCGTCGGCATACCCGGGTGCGCCGTATCCCGCGTACGAGGGCGGAGCGCCGTAAGGGGAGGGCGCGCCATAGGGCGGCGGCGGTGGATAACCCTGGCCGGTGTTGGCGGGCACGATCATCGGCGGGC
>NZ_LQIR01000021.1:0-57823 GCF_001499925.1 Mycobacterium lehmannii | reverse complement strand
ACCCGAACGACTCCTGCGCCCACCCGACGAGCAGGAAACCCGCAGCCACAACGACACCGCCACTTCGCCCGAACCCGATGAGGTCAGCCAGCCTGGCGACAGGCAATCGAGCGCCGCGCCGCCCGCACCGACTGACGACAGCGAGCTCGGCGACAGGCAATCGAGCACCGCGCCGCCCGCACCGGCTGACGACAGCGAGCTCGGCGACAGGCAATCGAGCGCCGCCTCGCCCGTCAACGGTGCCGGTGAGCCCGGTGGGCCCGCACCGCCAGGAGATTGGGTGGCCTGACGGCCGCGAATCTCGAGCACCGTATTCCGGCAGAAGAGCTCAGCCTTGCGCCTCGACAGCGACCGGTTGCCATTCCTCCCATGTCTTGAGGCGGCTCTCGTAGTCGGCCTTGGCCAACTGCAGCGGAAGCTCACCGAAAAAGACTCGCAGCGGCGGGTTCTCAGCGTCGACGACCTTGAGCAGAGCCCGCGCCGACGCCTGCGGATCGCCGGGTTTGGCCACACGCTGACTGCGGATCCGGTCGGCTTCCTCGTGCACCTCTTTATAGTCAGGCAACGGCGTCGAGCGGCGAGACGACGAGCCCGCCCAGTCGGTCGAGTAGCCGCCCGGTTCGATCAGCGTGACGTGCACCCCGAACGGGGCCACTTCCTGCGCCAGCGACTGCGAGAAGCCCTCAAGGGCCCACTTCGACGCGTGGTAGATGCCGACGTTCTGGAACGCGACGATCCCGCCGATCGACGACACCTGGATGATGTGCCCGCTGCGCTGGGCCCGCAGATACGGCAGTGCGGCCTGGGTGACCCACAGCGCGCCGAAGACGTTCGTCTCGATCTGATCGCGCGCCTCCTGTTCGGTCACCTCCTCGATGAAGCCGAAGTGCCCGTAGCCGGCGTTGTTGACGACGATGTCGAGCCGGCCGAAGTGGTCGTGGGCCTGCTTGACCGCGGCGAAATCCGCCTCGCGATCGGTGACGTCCAACGCCAGGGGCAGCAACGCGTCGCCGTATCTCTCGACGAGATCGTCCAGTGAGGAGACGTTGCGCGCCGTCGCCGCGACCTTGTCGCCGCGCTCGAGCGCCGCGATCGTCCACTCGCGCCCAAAGCCCCGCGACGTTCCGGTGATGAACCAAACCTTTTCGCTCATGCTCCCTATATCTCCTCTGGACGGACTCCGCATTCCCGCTTCAAGCATCTTCACAGCTACGGTTGCCTCATGAGCCGCGCGACGCTGGAGAAAGACCCCCGCGATGTGGCGTCGATGTTCGACGCGGTGGCCCGGCGTTACGACCTCACCAACACTGTCATGTCGCTGGGCCAGGACCGGTTCTGGCGACGGGCCACACGGGCGGCACTGCGCATCGGCCCGCAGGACAAGGTGCTCGACCTGGCGGCAGGCACGGCCGTGTCGACGGTCGAGTTGGCCACCTCGGGGGCGTGGTGTGTGGCCGCGGACTTCTCGGTCGGCATGCTGGCCGCGGGCGCCTCGCGGGACGTGCCCAAGGTGGCCGGTGACGCCACCCGACTGCCCTTCGGCGACGGTGTGTTCGACGCGGTGACGATCAGCTTCGGTCTACGCAACGTCGTCGACCACGTAGCGGGGCTGCGCGAGATGGCGCGCGTCACCCGTCCCGGCGGACGGCTGGTGGTGTGCGAGTTCTCCACACCGACGAACCGATTGTTCGCGACGGTGTACAAGGAGTACCTGATGCAGGCGCTGCCGAGAATCGCTCGGGCGGTCTCGTCCAACCCGGACGCCTACGTCTACCTCGCCGAGTCGATCCGCGCATGGCCCGATCAGACGCAGCTGGCCCATCAAATCGCCGACGCCGGATGGTCCTCGGTGCGCTGGCGCAACCTCAGCGGCGGCATCGTCGCACTGCACGCCGCCACCAAACCCCAGCGCTGACGACAACATCGCACGCACGAAAACCATCGCCCACCCGGCGTGTCGCACGCTGTTGTGACGAGAATCACCATTAACTTGTTGCGACAACGGGGTCCGCGAATGAGGCGGTGGCGGAATGTCGGGTGGGGTCGGATCGCGACGGGTGTCGCGCCGGACGTTCGTGATGGGCACCGCAACCGCGGCCGCCCTGATGGCGATGCCGCCGACGGCACGCGCGGCACCGGGCAAGTCGGTCGCCGTTTTCGGGGCGGGTATTGCGGGGCTCACCGCCGCTCACGAACTTGTCGAGCGCGGCTACACGGTGACCGTCTACGAGCGCAAGGCGCTCGGCGGCAAAGCCAGGTCGATTCCTGTACCGAACTCCGGTGTGACACCGTTGCCCGCCGAACACGGCTTCCGGTTCTTCCCCGGCTTCTACCGCAACGTCACCGACACGATGCGACGAGTCCCGTTCCCCGGCAACCGAAACGGCACCTGGGACAACCTGACCCGCGCGACGTCATATCTGCACTCCGGACTCGGGCGCCACGACCTGACGATCCCGCTTCCGTTCCCGCTGCCGATGATCCCGAATCCGATCACCCCGAAGGCGTTCATCGACTCGGTGGCGACGGTGTTCGAGACGCTGTTCCAGTTGCCGCCGTGGGAAGCGGTCTACGCGGCGCAGAAGCTCGCCGTCTACGTCACCAGCAGCACCGAACGCAAACTCGGGCAATGGGAGCACATGACGTGGGAGGACTACATCGGCGCGAACAGGAAGTCGCCGGAGTACAACCGGTATCTCGCCGACGGCATCATCCGCAACCTCGCCGCATCGAAATCCAAAGACGCGAGCGCACATTCGATCGGTCTGGTCGGCGAAGCCTCTGTCTGGTCGATCCTGCTTCTCGGAAACGACTCCGACAACAAGGGATTCGACCGCGTACTCAACGGGCCGACCAGCTCGCAGTGGCTCGACCCGTGGGTCGACCACCTGCGTGCGCAAGGCGTGACCTTCCGCGTCGGTGAGGCCCTGGCCCGCCTCACACCGAACGGCAGGCACATCGAATCCGCCACCGTCGTCAGCACCAGCGGAGTACCACGCCAGGTCACCGCCGACTGGTATGTCTCCGCGATCCCGTGTGAAAAGCTCGCCGCCGTGCTCACCGCCGATGTGCTCGAGGCCGACCCGCAACTGGCGAACATCGCCTTGCTGCGCACCGAGTGGATGAACGGCCTGATGTTCTACCTCAAGGAACGGGTCGACGTCACCAAGGGGCACGTCAACTACGTCGACTCCGGATGGGCCATCACCTCGATCAGCGAGGAGCAGTTCTGGAAGAAGAGCCTGACGAACTACGGCGACGGCACCGTCAAAGACTGTCTGTCCGCGATCATCTCGGACTGGACCACGCCCGGCAACTTCAACCGTCGAAGCGCGCGGGACTGCACACCGCAGGAGATCGCCAGTGAGGCCTGGGCTCAGATCAAGGCGCACCTCAACGACACCGACAGGGTCGTCGACGACGCGATGCTGCACTCCTGGTTTCTCGACCCCGCGATCATCGACCCGGGCACACCGGATGTGCGAAACGACGAACCGTTGTTCATCCAGGACCCCGGCTCGTGGAACCGTCGCCCCACCGCGGTCACCGGTATCGACAACCTGTTTTTGGCCGGCGAATGGATCAAGACCGACCAGAACGTCACGACCATGGAGGGCGCCAACGAGGGCGGCCGCTACGCAGCCAACGGCGTGCTGCAGGCGTCGGGTTACAACGGGGACATGGTGAAGATCGTCGAATTATTCCAGGCGCCGTGGTGGGTGCCGTTCAAGAACGCCGACCGGGCTCGCTACCGCGCCGGTCTTCCGCATCTGCTCGACATCGTCGACACGCGGTGGCCGACGCGGCGGTAACCGGAAACCGGGTTCAGTCCCGGCGATCGCGCGCTACGGTCTGGACATGTACGGACGCCTGACCGACCCGGACCGCACGCTGGCAACCGACCCCCGTTCCGACCCCCGAATGGTCAAGGCGTTCGCGCAGTTCGGTCTCGAGGGCCGACTGCCCGCGGTACCGCTGAGCGTCGACTCCCCGCTCGAGGACCGCATCGCCTTCGCGACGATGAGCGAGGAGGGGATGGGCGCGATCCTCGAAGCGCTGGGCAAGGATCTGCCCACCGTCTCCGGGGTGGCCACATCGACGACGACGATCACCGGACCCGACGGCAACGACATCACGCTCTACATCAGCCGCCCAGAGGACGACGCCGGCGGCCCGCTGCCCGCCGTCGTCCATCTGCACGGGGGCGGTATGGCGATCGGCAGCGCGGCCGACATCGGCTACATGAGGATGCGTGAATACCTCGCCGCCACAGGGCTCGTCGTGGTCGGTGTGGAGTTCCGCAACTCCGGCGGCAAACTCGGCCCGCACCCATACCCCGCCGGTCTCAACGACTGCGCGGCCGCGGTGCGCTGGGTGGCCGCCAACCGCACAGAACTCGGTGTCAGCCACCTGATCGTGTCGGGGGAGTCCGGCGGCGGCAACCTCACACTGACCGTGGCGCACAAGGCCAAACGGGAGGATTGGCTGCACGAGATCGCCGGGTGCTACGCGCAGTGCCCGTACATCTCCAACCGCTGGCTCGACGAGTGCGAGGACCTGCCCTCACTGGCGGAGAACGACGAGTACTTCGTCAGCCGCCACCAACTCGCGCTGCTCGGTTCGATCTACAACCCCGACGGCTCTCACGCCGGCGACGCCACGTGCTGGGCTGCCGTTGCGACCGACGAGGAACTCAGTGGGCTTCCGCCACATGTCATTTCGGTCAACGAACTGGACCCGCTGCGCGACGAGGGCCTCGCCTACTACCGCCGCCTGCTCCGCGCGGGCGTTTCCGCGGTCGGCCGGGTGGTGGCGGGCACCTGCCATGGCGGCGACCTACTGTGTGGGGCTTATATGCCCGAGGTGTTCGACGCATCCATCCGCGACGTCAGCGGGTTCGCGAAATCGCTAGGTTAGTCGTCGATGTCGATCGCCGCTTGCTGGCCGCCGCCTGTTGCCGGGGCGGTGTTGACGACCGGCAGGGGCGGTTCGGACTTGGCGTTCGAGGACGGCTTGCCGGTGGCCCCTCGATACGGTGTGCACACACCGACGAAAGGCACGTCCTGACAGGGCCCCTGCGGCAGAGCGGGTGCGACGGGGGCGGAGAGAAGCGCGGCAGCCGCGACCGCGATCGCGGCAACTGCCGATCGAACCGTCACACCGAGCATCGTGGTTTCCTTCCGCCGATGCATATATGAACGCCGCTGTGCTCCAGGATAATCCCCGTAGGACGCCAAAAACAGGTCGTCTAGCTGGGCTTACAGTTAGCCTGGTTACGAAATTTGATCGCTGCGGGCATCCCACACGCGTTCCGTATGCGGGCCCACATCGGGGTCGTGCGTTTGCTGAAAGTTGCGCCCACCGCGTGCGTAGGTCGCGAGAACCGCTGCGGGAACGTCGGATTCGAGGATGGGTTCGCTGAGCCAGCGGCACGGCCGCACGTGAACCAGGTCGACAGCGGCGGCCTCGTCGGTGTCGTCACGGCGGTACGGGCCTTCGATCCGGCCCAACCAGAAAAGGCCATCCGCATCGCGTGTCCACACGAACGACCCGTCCTCGATATCGGCGAACCGGTCCACCCGGCGAGCCAGCCGCTCACCGAAACCCGCGTCGCCGAAACCGACGACCCCCACCGACAACGCCCGATCGAGCGACGCCTGCGGGTCGATGTCATCGCGGCGGGATCGCATCGGAGCCCGGTACACGGCGGTCATCCGCGATATTCTGCCTGCGACATGGAGACGTTCAAGCGCTATCTGATGTTTCAGGGCATGATGTTCGTCTTCGGCATCGTCGGCCCGATCTTCCTCGTCTTGTACTTCGCGTCCCAACCGGACCCCACGGTGCGGTGGGCGTACTGGATCGGGCTGTTCATCACCGCGGCCGACATTCTGATTGCCTTGAGGCTCACGGCTTCTACGCAGACGAACCGGGATCCCGCGCACACCCGCATCGCCCTCAAGCTCGCTGAGCGGCGTCGTCGCGACTGACTAACTGAACGGTGTGCGGGTATCGATACGCCCCGACAGCAGGCCCGCTGCGCGCCAAACCCGGGCGGTCCAGTCCTCGTCCTCGTCGGTGACGAAGTTGCCCATCACCCGCACCGCGATGTTCATCAGCGTCTCCGACCGCATGGCGAGCGGCCCGGTCGACGGCAGGAACCGCGGGAACGTCAGCAGTAGCGCGAGCCGCCGGGCCACCGAGAATCCGCGCGCATAGTGCGCCGTCAGCACGGCGGGCCACGCCTGCGAGAGATCGCCGGTGCCCAGCAGTTCGGCGGCCAGCCTGCCGGTTTCGAGGCCGTAGTCGATGCCTTCGCCGTTGAGCGGGTTCACGCAGGCGGCCGCGTCGCCGATCAGCATCCAGTTCGGTCCGGCCACACCCGACACGGCGCCGCCCATCGGCAGCAGCGCGGACAGGCCGGCGCGCGGTTCCCCGACAAAGCCCCATTCCTCACGACGTAACTCGGTGTAATACGACATCAGCGGCCGCAGCGCGGCGTCTGCCGGGCGCTTGGCCGTCGCGAGCGCCCCGACGCCGATGTTCACCTCCCCATTGCCCAGCGGGAAGATCCAGCCGTATCCGGGCAGCACCGCACCCTCGGGCGAGCGCAGCTCCAGGTGTGAGGTGATCCACGGTTCGCTTGCGCGCGGTGTGGCGATGTAACCGCGGATCGCCACGCCGTACACCGTCTCCTGATGCCATTCGCGGCCCAGCACGCGGCCCAGCGTCGAGCGGGCTCCGTCGGCGACAATCAGCTCGCCGCAGCCGATCTCGGCTCCCGAGTCGAGGATCACCGCCTCCACGCGCCCCGAGGCGTCACGGCGCACGTCGACGGCTTTCACGCCGAGCATCATCTTCGCGCCGTCGTCGACGGCGACCATGCGGATGCGGTCGTCGAGTTCGGTGCGGGGGACCGCGCTCGACGTCGAGGGGAACGACGGCCCCGGCCATTCGATCTCGACGTCGGCCCCGAATCCGGACATCCGCAGTCCGCGGTGCTGCACCCGGTCATCCAGCCACGGCCCGAGTCCGAGGCGGCGCATCTCCAGCACCGCGCGCGGGGTCAGCCCGTCACCGCAGGCCTTGTCGCGCGGGAACTGCGCCTTGTCGATGACGAGGACGTCGCGGCCGTTGCGCGCGGCCCACGCTGCGGCGGCCGAACCCGCGGGCCCGGCCCCGACGACGACCACGTCCCCTCGGGTTTCCATGGTTCCCAGTATGTTGGCAGGGTGAGGACGCCAGCGACGGTGGTAGCCGGGGTGGACTTCGGAGATCCCGAATTCGCGCAGGAAGTGCGCGACGGGGTCGCCCGCATCGAAGACCTGATGGCCACTGAGCTCGGCAAAGCCGACGAGCTGATGGCCGAAGCGGTACAGCACCTGTTTCAGGCCGGCGGGAAGCGGTTCCGTCCGCTGTTCACGGTGCTCTCAGCCCGGCTGGGTCCGGACCCGGATGCGTGGCAGGTCACCGTCGCGGGCGCGGTCATCGAACTGGTCCACCTCGCGACGCTGTACCACGACGACGTGATGGACGAAGCGCAGGTCCGCCGCGGTGCCGACAGCGCCAACGCGCGCTGGGGCAACAACATCGCGATCCTGGCCGGCGACTACCTGTTCGCCACCGCCTCGCGCCTGGTGAGCAGGCTCGGGCCGGACGCCGTGCGCATCATCGCCGACACCTTCGCCCAGCTGGTCACGGGCCAGATGCGGGAAACCCGCGGCGCGGCCGAGCACGTCGACTCCGTCGAGCACTACCTGAAGGTCGTCTACGAGAAGACCGCATGCCTGATCGCGGCGTCCGGCCGGTTCGGGGCGACGTTCTCCGGCGCCGACGAAGAGCAGATCGAGCGGCTGAGCCGGCTGGGCGGCATCGTCGGCACGGCATTCCAGATCTCCGACGACATCATCGACATCGACAGCGATCCGGACGAGTCGGGCAAGGTGCCGGGCACCGACCTGCGCGAGGGCGTGCACACGCTGCCGGTGCTGTACGCGTTGCGTGACGACGGTCCCGCCGCCGACCGGTTGCGTGAGCTGCTGGCCGGGCCGGTGGAGAACGACGACGACGTGGCCGAGGCGCTGCGGCTGCTGCGGGGCTCGCCGGGCATGGCGAAGGCCAAGCAGACCGTCGCGCAGTACGCGGTGCAGGCCCGCGAGGAGCTCGCCCAGCTGCCCGAGGGGCCGGGCCGTCAGGCCCTGGCGACCCTGGTGGATTACACGGTCAACCGGCACGGCTGAGCGCCGGAACTTGCGGAGCCCGACTAAGCGTTGACTCAGCGAAGTCTTTCTTTCTGGAGGAGGAAGCGATGACCTGGCATCCGCACGCGAACACCGCCAAGACGTTCGCTCTGCTGGTGGGGTTCTCGGCGCTGATCGTGTTCATCGCCGCGCTGTTCCGCAACACGGCGCTCATCGGCCTGGCGGTGCTGTTCGCCGTCGGCATGAACGCCTACATGTATTTCAACAGCGACAAGATCGCGCTGCGGGCGATGCACGCGCAGCCGGTCACCGAGATGCAGGCGCCGGTGATGTACCGGATCGTCCGTGAGCTGGCCACCACCGCCCGCCAGCCGATGCCGCGGCTGTACATCAGCGACACCGACGCGCCGAACGCGTTCGCCACCGGGCGCAATCCGCGTAACGCCGCGGTGTGCTGTACAACCGGCATCCTGCAGATCCTCAACGAACGCGAACTGCGGGCGGTGCTCGGCCACGAACTGTCGCACGTCTACAACCGCGACATCCTGATCTCGAGCGTCGCGGGCGCGATGGCCGCGGTCATCACCGCGCTCGCCAACCTCGCCTACTTCGCGACGATGTTCGGCGGTAACCGCGAGGGCACGAATCCCTTTGCGATCCTGTTGGTTTCGATGCTCGGCCCCATCGCGGCGATGGTGATCAAGATGGCGGTGTCGCGGTCGCGGGAGTACCAGGCCGACCAGACCGGCGCGGAGTTGACGGGCGATCCGCTGGCGTTGGCCAGTGCGCTGCGCAAGATCAGCGCCGGCGTCGAGCAGGCGCCGCTGCCGCCCGACCCCAAGCTGGCCGATCAGGCGCACCTGATGATCGCCAACCCGTTCCGTGCGGGCGAGAAGATCGGCAAGCTGTTCTCGACGCACCCGCCGATCGGCGACCGCATCGCCCGCCTGGAGTCGATGGCCGGCCGCGGCCCGGGTTACTACTGACGCCTCACCGGTCAGGATCTGTCAGCCGCAGCTCGACCATCGGCAGGGCGGTGTTCTCGGTCGTGATCGGTGCGCCCAAGGTCGATTCGAGGACCGGCTTCATCGTCTCCCACGCCCGGCGGTGCCGGTCGACGTAACGACGCAGCGCGGCGTCAGCCTCGCCGATGCTGAGCGGACGTGCGATCGCGGGCATCGACGCCCGGGTCCCCACGGACACCTTCACCCGGGGCTCGGCCTCGACGTTCTTGTACCACTGCGCCCGAGTTCCGAAGCCGGACGCGACGATGTAAGCGTCCTGGTCAGGACGGTCGAGCACCTCGAGGAGCACTTGCCGGGTATGCCCCGACTTGCGGCCGACATGTTCGAGCAACAGGATCCGCGAGCCGAAGACAAATCCGAGGCGAGCTCGATACAGCCCGATTGGGGCCCGCATCAGCCGACGTGACCGCAGAGCCTTGACGCCTGCACCGACCAACACGTCCGAGGCTGTGCGACCCAGGTTCGAAAGCGCACGCATCGAAATCCTCCTTTGCTGTTCGTATGCGCCACCCGTGCGAGTGCGCTGTGTGAGCGGCCCGCAGAGTCCTTGTCTGCGTGCGTCAAAGGGGAGTAGAACCGACAGTACGGACCACCTCGACGGACGGCGAACCCCAACGGAAGGGCGGTAGGTCGGTATGTCACCGGCGATGTCGTTGAGCGGGCCTGCCCGGTTGGAACAGCGGGTCGCGCGAATCTGCGCGCGGGCTCACGATCCGCTCGAACTATTGGCTGCGGTGGCCACCGCCGTGAGGGCCGAGATCTCATACGCCGCTGCGGGCTGGCTGCTCACCGACCCTGACACTCTGCTCATCACCGGGGTGCACGCCGAGAACGTCACACGTCAGCAGAACCTCGCTCTCATCGAATGCGAGTTGACCATTGACGACGTGAACAAGTTCGTCGACCTCGCGCGGCGGGATGTCCCGGCGGCGTCGCTCGGCATCGAAACCGCCGGTGACCTGAGCCGCAGCGCGCGGTGGTCGAAGATCTACCAGCCCAACGGTTATGGCGACGAGATGCGCGGCGTCTTCAATTCCGGGTCGGCCACCTGGGGGCACTTCTGCCTGACCCGGCGGGCCGAGGATGCATTCTTCACCGAAGGCGAGGTCGCGACGATGGCGAGGCTCTGCCCGCACGTGGCCAACGGCATCCGGGCATCCCTTCAACTTGGCGAGAAGCCCGCGGTAAGTGTTGCCGCAGCACCCGCACTGCTGATGCTCGCCGACGACGGCAGCATCGAGTCGATGACACCGCAGGTCACGGAGTGGCTGGGTCCGGTCGAGGACGAACGTCTGGAAAGCACCATCGTGCTGCACGAGGTCGCCCACCAGGCACGTGTTCTCGCCGAAACCGGTGTCGGTGAGCCGGCGATGGCGCGCACCAGAGCGCGCTCGGGTGACTGGCTCGTGGTGCGGGCAGTCCGTATGGAGCGAGATGGGTCGCAAACTGGTTGCACCGCAGTGGTTTTGGAACAGGCGCGGCGTTCGGACATTGCGCCGCTGCTGGTTCACTTGAGCCAGCTGACCCGTCGTGAGAAGGAGATCGCCCAGCTGCTGTTGACCGGCATGTCCACCAGGGAGATCGCCGGCCGGCTGTGGATCACCGCCGAGACGCTGCGCGGTCACGTCAAGGCAATCTTCGCCAAGCTCGGTGTGAACAGCCGTCCGGAGCTTGCGGCACTACTCTCGCAAGATCTCGTCCTTCGGCGATGACTCAAGCTCAGAAGCCGCCAGCTGCCCGGCGATGTCGTCGGCTACCCGTCTGGCGAGCGTTCCCACGAATTTGGTCAGCCCCGGCCGGTACACGTAGCCGACGAAGCGAAGGCCCGGCAACACCTCGCCGCCACGCCCGTCACGCGGCATGCCTCGCTGCTCGAGGACATCGAGGTGAGAGACCATGGCGTCCAGCCCCGTTCGGTACCCCGTGGCCGCGACGATGGAGTCGACCTGGACGGTTGTGCCGTCAGCCAGGACCGCCCCATCGGGTTGCAGTCGGTCGACGGCTGCTACCACACGCAGCGAACCGTCGCGGATCGCGTCGACCACTTGACGGTCGACGATCGCCGTTCCGGCGCCGCGGCGTTTGAGTCCGGCGATCGGCCCCTCCGGCGGCGTGGAGAACCCGAAATCGCTGAGATCGCCGATGATTCCGCGCTGCACGGCGAGCAATACTTTGTCGACGAGGCCGGCGGGCAGCCGGAGAAAGAGCGGCATCGGCAGGTCGAAGGGCAACCCGCCGAGTTCGCGAAGAAGGATGTTCGGCGGAGTGCGCACCGCCAGCAGCACCTCTGGGCAACCCGAGCGGCTCAACTCGTGCGCGATCTCGAGTCCGCTGGAACCGGCACCCGCGACCAACACACGCTGGCCGGAGAACGGGTCGGCGTTGCGGTAGTGCGCGGCGTGCACGACCTGCCCGGCGAAGCGATCGTCGGCTGCCCAGTCGGGCAGAGCGGGCTGATTGAAGATGCCCGTGGCGACCACGACATGGCGCGCCCTGCGCGGCCCGCCGTTGGTTTCAACGTTCCAGCCGCCGTCGGGCGCCTGGTCGAGCCGCTGCACGTCGACCCCGAACTCGACGGTCACATGATGGCGTCCGGCGTACGTCTGCAGATATTCGACGTACTGGTCGCGGGTCGCAAACTGCCCGAAGCGGCGCGGGAACGGAGCGCCGGGCAAGGCCGAGTTGCGCCGGCAGGTGTTGAACCGTAGGGCGTCGTAGCGGCCGGACCAGGCGGCGCCGATCTGCCCGCCGCGCTCGACGACGGTCACATCGATCCCTCGCGCATGCAATTCTGCGGCGCAGGACAAGCCGGCCGGGCCGCTGCCGATCACCAGCACGGTGTGCGCGGTTCGCATTCGGTTCCTCCGTGACGTTGCCTGACTACAGCGTCGGCCGAAGCCGCGCTCGGCACCACCCCACAGGTGGGGGGTCCACAGCCGGCGGGGTCGGCGTCGGTAACAGCGTGCCGACCTGCGGCGATGTGATTCGTATGCTGCGAGGATCCGCCGCACCCCTTAGGGTGTGGACCGTGCTGAACCGGGTGTTGATCGGCGTCGTCGGGTCCGCGGGGGCGGCCATGATCGGTGCGCAAGGTATCGCCGTAGCTCAACCGTCCGAACCACCGCCGCCACCAGCGCCGAACGTCAATGCGCTCGCACCGGTGAAGCTGTCGGAGTTCGCGAAGATGGACGGCCACTGGTACGCGTTCAAGACGCCGGACGGGTTGACGTGCGTCCTGCAGCGCAACGGCGGTTACGGCTGCAGCGGCGCGATCCCCGCGGCACCGGACGGCGCGAACTTCGTCAGCGGCGGCCCGGGGGTTCCGCAGTTCTCCGCGACGACGGCCGATGTGTTCGCCGTCGTCGGCGACGCCAAGCCACTTCCGGCCGGTTCGCGGATCAGCTTCCAGACCGTCAGCTGCGGCAGCGACGGCGGTGTGACCACGTGCTCGGACAGCCGCAACCAGTCCGGCTTCGTGTTGTCCCCCGCGGGCAGCTACATCATCAACGGCGGCAGGGATCCGTTGCTCGAGCGGCCCGAGGGCACCAACCCCTTCTTCAACTGAGCGCTAGAACCCCGCGCCGTGCACCTCGTGCCCGGGCTTTTCGACCATCAGGCCGCGGTAGGCCTCTTCGACACTGGAGCCGTGGTTGACCACGGCGTCGACCTCGCGAGCGATCGGCATCGAAATCCCGTACTGGTCAGCGAATTCCATGATGACGCTGGCGGCCTTGACGCCCTCGGCGACCTGGTTCATCGACGCGATGATCTCGTCAATCGGCTTGCCCGCGCCCAACTGCTCGCCGACGTGGCGGTTGCGGCTGCGCTGGCTGGTGCACGTGACGATCAAGTCACCGATGCCGGCCAGGCCGGCGAATGTGTCGCGGTGCCCGCCGGTCGCCTCGCCGAGTTTGGACATCTCGCGGATCGCGCGGGCCATCACCATCGCCCGTGTGTTCTCGCCGATACCGAGTGAGTAGCCCATGCCGACCGCGATCGCGTAGACGTTCTTCAACGCCCCGGCCATCTCCACGCCGACCACGTCGTCGGTGGTGTAGGTGCGAAACCGCTTGGTGCGGAACAGTCGTGCCAGGTCCGCCGCGAGTTGCTGGTCGGGCATGGCGAGCACCGCGGCGGCGGCGTACCCCTCGGCCACCTCGCGCGCGATGTTCGGCCCGGCCAGAATGCCGGCCGGATGTCCGGGCAGCACCTCGGAGACGACCTGGCTCATCCGATAGTTGGTGCCCTGCTCGAGACCCTTGACCAGCGACACCACCGGGACCCACGGCCGCAGCTCCCTGGCCAGTTCGGTGAGCACGGCGCGGAAGCCGTGTGACGGCACGCCCATGACGATGACGTCGGCGCACGACGCCGCCTCGGAAAAGTCCGTCGTCGCCTTCAGACCGTCCGGAAGCTCGACCTCGTTGCCCAGGTACTTCGAGTTGCGGTGGTTGTCGTTGATGTCATCGGCGGTCTCCGCAGAGCGCACCCACTGCAGCGTCGGCCCGCGGCGGGCGCAGATGGACGCCACGGTGGTGCCCCAGGAGCCTCCACCGAGAACGACGACTTGAGGTACACGTTGCGCAGGTGCCATGCCGATCAGGGTAGGTCGGACGGCCCAAAACCAGGGCGTATTCGGAAACGACGGCCCAGTGTGCGCGCCGATTTCTGCGGCAGGGCCGTGCTTGACCGGTTGGGCCCGACCCTCAGGCAGAAGTGGGCGCACTCACGCTAGGTGGGTCCGAGCGCTTAGCGGTAGTTGACGAACTGCAGCGCCACCTCGAGGTCGGCGCCTTTGAGCAGCCCGATCACCGCCTGCAGATCGTCGCGCTTCTTGCTGCTGACGCGGATCTCCTCACCCTGGATCTGCGCCTTGACGCCCTTGGGGCCCTCGTCGCGGATCAGCTTGGTGATCTTCTTGGCCTGCTCGCTCGTGATGCCCTGTTTGATTTGGCCGCTGACCTTGTAGGTCTTGCCCGACGCCTGCGGATCGCCGGCGTCGAACGCCTTCATCGAGATGTCGCGGCGCACGAGCTTCTCCTTGAACACGTCGACGGCGGCCTTGGCGCGCTCCTCGGTGGAGCTGGTGATGACGACCGTCTCCTCGCCCTGCCACTCGATGGACGTGTCGGTGCCGCGGAAGTCGTAGCGGGTGGCCAGCTCCTTGGCGGCCTGGTTCAGCGCGTTGTCCACCTCCTGGCGGTCGACCTTGCTCACGACATCGAACGATGAATCCGCCATGGATCGGTCCTCCTAGATGCTCGACTGAGGGTCTGGTCCCGTTTTCGTCTTCGGACCATCCTCGTTGTACCCTGCAAGTCGCACCAAACCGGGTCACCCGGCGGTGCAGCACCCAGGCAGGTTGCCCGAGCGGCCAATGGGAGCGGACTGTAAATCCGTCGGCTTACGCCTACGCAGGTTCGAATCCTGCACCTGCCACGCTATTCAGGTCGTTTGAGCGGGCCTGATGTGTTATGACCGCTCGCTTCCACCTCCTACGGCAATGCCCGAAGCACCACGCCTCGCTGCCGAGAGCCCTTTAGCGCAGCGAGCGTCTCCTCGGACGGCGCAGCGGTGAGCATGGCGACGAAGTCGTCGAGCAGTGCGCTCACGTGCAACGCGTACGACGCGACCGGTTGTCCGAAAGAGCGATATCGGTGACGGTCGGCGCACGCGTGCACACACATTGCGGAGACCTTGTGGATCCGCTCGTCGCGGATGGCTCGCGGAATGTGCTTGGTGAGATCGCCGACCCTTCGGACGTACTCGCGATGGGACTGCGCGTGCTCCTCCGGTAGCGAGGCCAGCGGGCTGACTGACGAGTCATAGCGCAGTAGCTGTTCGAGGAACGATACGTAGAAGCAATTCTCGTCCTCGGCCATCTCGATGAGCGGCAACTGGTGCGCCTCGACGATGCCCCGTAGGTCATCGGAGCCGGCGCGCGCCGCCAGCAGCCGGCGTCGCTGCGTCAGGTGTTCCAGCCGGTTCAGCAGGATCGCTTGCACCAGAGCCTCTTTGGACCCGAAGTGGTACTGCACCGCCGACTTGTTGGCCATGCCCGCCTCGGTGCCGATTTGACGAAGCGGCACACCGTCGAGACCGCGTTGGGCGAACAGCCGCTCCGCGGTGAGCACCAACTGTTGCTTCGGCGACAGTTCCACTGACACGGACATGGCAAGACAATCTCATACTGGACGGATTAAGTCTAGGGACTTAAAGTGCAGTCATTCGTCTTCACCGAGAGAGGTGCCTGTGAGCACGAACCCGCCTTATCAGGACGTGATGGTCGCCGACCCGGTCGTCGGGCCGGTGTGGGAACGGCCGGGGTTGAGTCGGCGAGACCGCCGGTTCGTCACGCTGACCTGCGTGTGTGCACTCGAAAGCGTCGACCTCATGAACCAGCACATGTACGCCGCACTGGCCAGCGGCGACATCACCTACGAGGAACTGCTCGAATTCGTCTTGCACTTCGCGGTGTACTGCGGCTGGCCGCGGGCGTCGGAAGCCGAAGGCGCGGCACGTAATGAGTGGGTTCGATTAGCAGAAGAGCGGGGTGAGGAAGTACCGCCGAGGCCAGAACTCCCGACGGAATCGCTTGGGCCGACGGATCACGACGTTCGCCTCGACGAGGGTGAGAAGTGCTTCGTCGACGTGAACCTGCTGCCGGCTCCGCCGCGGGACTCGCCGTACTTCCAGGCCGGCATCCTGGCATTCGTCTTCGGCCACCTCTGGCAACGACCGAACCTCGGCCGTCGTGAGCGCCGGTTGATCACGGTCGCTGCGGTCGGGGTGTCCGGTGCGCTCGGGCCGATCTATTCCCATGTCGGGTCGGCCCTGGAGTCCGGCGACATCAGCCGTTCGGAGATGAACGAAGTCATTTTGCAGTTCTCTGCCTACAGCGGATTTCCCAAGGGCCGGGTCCTCCAGACAGCCGCAGACCAGTCGTGGCAGCGCATCGCGGCCGCCATGCCAACCGCCAATGCGAAAGGAGTCTGATGTCGAAGTCACTGGCAGGAAAGGTCGCCTTCATCACCGGCGCGGCGAGAGGGCAGGGCCGTGCGCACGCCGTGCGGTTGGCTCGTGAAGGAGCCGACATCATCGGAGTCGATATCTGCGAGAACATCGCGTCGATGACGTATCCGAATGCCTCGATGGCCGACCTCGACGAAACCGAGAGGCTCGTCGAGAAAGAAGGTCAACGCATGGTGGCGCGCAAAGGCGATGTTCGGAGCTATCGCGACATGCTAACCGCGGTGGATGCCGGCGTTGAGCAGTTCGGCCGTATCGACATCATCATCGCCAATGCCGGAATCGTCCGTCTAGCAGGCGAATCAGACGATTTCATGCAGGATTGGCAGGATGTGATCGACACCAACCTGACCGGCGTCTACCACACCATCCGAGCCGCGTTGCCCGTCATGCGTGGGGGCAAACAAGGTGGATCGATTGTCATCACAAGCTCCACGGCGGGTCTGAAGGGCACCGCCTCGCTCAACGCCAGCGGAAACGCCTACGCCGCAGCCAAACGCGGCGTGGTCGCACTGATGCAGAACATCGCCAACTACCTTGCCCCCGAATGGATCCGGGTGAACACCATCCACCCCACCGGAGTGCTCAGCGGAATGACGCAGAACGAGGCGATGGACGCGCTGATGGCGCAGGCGGCTGAAGGCGGCCAGAATGCGATCTCGGGCATGGAGAACGCGCTACCGCTGCCCATCCTCCAACCCGAGGATGTCGCCCACGCTGTAGCTTTCCTGGTTTCGGAGGAGGCCAAATTCATCACCGGCATTCAGTGGCCGCTCGACGCAGGCTTCACGGTTCGGTGAGGCAACTGTGAGATCACTGAACGGTGCGACGGCCGTCATCACCGGCGGAGCCAGCGGCATCGGATTGGCGACCGCGCACTCCCTGGCCAAGCGGGGAGCGCGGCTCGTGATTGCCGACATCCACGCCGACAACGCGGATCGGGCAGTGGCGGACATCAGGGCCGACGGCCACACGGCAGAAGCCTTCGTGTGTGATGTCGCCAAGGAGCAGGCATTCGCAGATCTCGGCGAATTCACGCGGCAGCGCTACGGATCGGTCGACATCGTCATGAACAACGTCGGCGTTTTGACCAGCGGCCGACCCGACCATCTCCCGGTCGGCGAATGGGAACGGATCATCAAGATCAACCTGATGTCCGTCGTTCGGAGTAACGCCGTCTTCCTGCCTCAACTCATTTCGCAGGGGCACGGCCATATCGTCAACACCGCCTCGTTCGCCGGGCTCTACACGTATTCCTACGATCGGATTCCGTACGCGGCGACGAAGGCCGCAATTATCCAGATCTCCGAAGGCCTCCGGCTCTACCTGCACCCGCACGGCATCGGCGTCACCGTAGTGTGTCCGGGTCCGGTGGCGACGAACATCCTCGCGACGATGCCCCCTACCTTCGGGCCAGAGGTCCAGACCGGCCTGCCCGGAGAACAATTCGGCATCCTGCAACCCGAGGAAGTCGGCGAGCAGGTCGCAGAGGCGATTCTCAACGACACCTTCATGGTCTACACCGACGATCAGGTGCGTGATCTCCTCGTCGAGCGCGCGACGGACTGGAACTCCTTCATCGCAAAACAGACCGAGAAGCTGGCTCAACGCTGAGTTCGGCGCGGCCCCGCGAGACACTTGACCGGCGGTCCAGCCAGGTCCAGTGTTTTTGCATAGGCCGCCAACCGCGCGCCGGCCAGTGAGGACTGCTCATGAGCATCGACGACGATCCGGTCAGCACGCTCGATGATCTACGTAGCGATCTCGCGCGCCGGCACAGGTGGACACCCAGCAGCGGCGCCTCGGTGGACCCGGCGGTCGTCGACGCCGATATGGCGGCCCTCGACCGCGACGGCTACCTCATTTGGGAGAACCTGCTCAGCGACGACGAGTGCCGGCAGATCAAAGCGACGGTCGCACCCTGGCTCTCGCACACCGGCCGCAACTCCTTTGAAGGGCACCGCACACAGCGCATCTACAGCCTGCTGAGCAGGACCCGCGGGTGCGACCGACTCGTCGACCATCCGCGGGTGCTCGCGGTCCTCGACCGGCTGCTGATGGACAACTACCTCCTGTCGGCCCTACAAGCCATCAACATCCAGCCCGGCGAGACCGCGCAACTGCCTCATCACGACGACGGGTTCTATCCGATTCCGCGGCCCCGCGCTCCGCTCGCCGCCGCGACGATGTGGGCGATCGACGATTTCACCGCCGACAACGGCGCCACCGTGCTCTACCCGGGCAGTCACCGCTGGGGCAGGCGGCGGCCCGAGCGGGGCGACCCCGCGATCCCCGTCGTCATGCCTGCCGGCTCGTGCGTCTTCTTCGTCGGCACCCTCTGGCACGGCGGCGGCGCCAACACCACCGACAACGCGCGACTGGCCGTCACCGCCCAGTACTGCCAGCCGTGGCTGCGGCCGATGGAGGCCTTCACGCTGTCGATCTCCCGCGACACGGCGCGAGAGGTCTCCGACGACATCCGGCGCATGATCGGCTACAGCATTCACCCGCCGTTCGTCGGCGCCGTCGACGGTCTGCACCCGCTGCGGCTGTTGGAGCAGCCATAGTCGACATTGCCACTGAGGTTGCTGCAAAGCCGACGCAACAACCCGGTGTGCAATCTCGACGCTAGGACGCCACCCGCGAGCCGAAAGCCGGCCGAGCGGTGACCAGCGCCTCGGCCGGAAAAAGCTGGTCCGCCAGGGCGAGCCAGTCCACGGTTTGATCCTCAGGGGCGTGCGTCGCTTCGAACATCGTCGGTTCCTTCGTTTGGTCTTGGACCAATCGTCGACGTCAAGCGCCGCGCGCGTAATGGCCGCCGAGCCAGTTTCGGCTGCGCGATCGGAAGCCTTTCCTATCCGCCAGGTAAGGGTCGCAACTCAGAACGCGTCGGGATCACCGGGTTCGGTTTCGAGCACCTCACGGTTGAAGATCAACATCTTGGCGAAGTACAGCCCGCCCGCCGCTACGACGCCCAGGACGATCAGGTCGGGGACCAGTGAGTCCGAGGGCGACATCAGCGCCACCAACGAGAACACCACCCAGATGATGGCGGCGATCGCCACGGGCACCTCGAAGCGTCCCAACCCGAACGCACCCTCCCTGCGGCCCAGCCGCTTTCGCACCGACAGGTACAACACGGAGATGGCTCCGTAGATCAGCGCCGGAAGGATCGTCGACCCGACAATCAGCTGCAGCAAGGCCTGACCCGGCAGCGCCACCATGAGAGCGACGCCCACGACGAACATCAGCACGGTCGCGGGAATCGGCGTACGGGTGCGCGGGTTGACTCGGCGGAACAAGGTGTAGCCCGGGAAGCGGGAATCACGAGCCATGGCGAACACGATGCGAGAGCAGGAGGCCAACATCACCATTCCCGCACCGAACATCGCAAACGCGATTCCCGACAACAGGATTCGCTCAGTAAGGGATCCCAGCTGGTCGCGGATGATCGTCGCCACCGGCGATTCGCTGTTGCTGACCTCCGGAATGCTCTTGATGCCGACGGTGAGGGTGAAGATGAAGATGAACCCCAGGACGGCCGATGCCAGCACCGAGGTGACGATCGCCCGCGGGACGCTGCGGTAGGGGTCCTTGGCCTCCTCGGCCAGGTTGGCCGCCGAGTCGAAGCCGACCAGCGTCACCAGTCCCATGACCATCCCGGCCATCAAGCCGCCGCCGATTGCGAAGTAGTCGGGTGAGCCGGCGGCGATGCCATGCGATACCACGTTGTCGACGGTTCCGCTGCCGCCGAACATCATCACCGCACCGAGCGCGATCACCAGCACCACGACGATCGTCAGCTCCAGCGCCACCGCCGTCGAGGTGACCATTCCGAGCAGTCGGGTCGAGGCGATGACGAGCACCGTTTGCGTCGCCAACACCGCCAGCGTGATCGCCCGCGCCACATCCTCGTCGGGCGCCATACCCAGCAGCGGCATGAGCGCCTGGCTGGCGAGCGCGTTGTCCATGGCCACCACGCCGATGGCCAGAAACCAGAACGTCAACCACCCGAAGAACCAGCCGACCTTCGGGTTCGCCAGCCTCGATGCCCACTGATAGGAGGAGCCGCTGAGCGCGATCCGAGCGGCGAACTGGGCGACGACAAGTGCCACCAGGGTCTGCCCGGCCGCCGCGACCAACCACAGCCAAATGCCGACGGGTCCTGAACTCTGAAGCACCGCACCATAACTAGCGAAGACGCCGACCGCAACCGAGATGAACGCGAACGAGATCGCGAACACCTGGAACGAGCCGAGACTCCGCTTCAGTTCGGGCGTATAACCGCATTCTCGAGACTCGTCATCGGCGGATTGACCCTGCACGACGCCCTCCGTGGTCATCCACCCATCCCTTCTGAAGTTAGGTGAACAGTATGGCACCGGATATTTCGCGGTCGTCAATTCGGTGATTATCTTCGCCGCTGATCTGTACGTTCGGAGAAGTGTCCTCAGTCGTCGGAAGGTCAACGGTCATGACAGAGGTTGCACCGGACGAAACAGACGCAGACGAAACGGTGAGGACTGTGGCTACGAGCCGGAACTCAACCGCTCCCTCGGGGTTGACGGGAGACGTTGTGCGGCCCGGAGACTCGGGCTACGACGCGGCCCGAATGGGCTACAACCACCTGTTTGCCCCGCAACCCGACGCGGTCGGGTTCTGCGCCGACACACAGGAGGTGGTCGACGCCGTGTCATGGGCGCGGCGCAGCGGCGTGCCTCTGCGGGTGCGTAGCGGACGCCACTGCCTCGAGGGCTGCTCACCCGCCGGTACGGCATGGCGTCTGACAATCTGCTCGCGGCGGAGGTCGTCGTGGCCTCGACCGACGGTGGCGCGACGACGGTCATCGCCGACGAGCAGAACAGCCCGGACCTGTTGTGGGCGTTACGTGGCGCAGGCAACGGCAATTTCGGGATCGTCACATCGCTGACGTACCGCATCCATCCCGTGAAGCACACCATCCATGTCGTGGCGACAGCGCAGCGCCCCACATGCCGACGATCGGCTCACCAGCCAGTTGGAGATCCGCCCCGACAAGGTGGTGCTGGTGGCCAGGCCTCGAAGACCGGCGAAAGCTGCTCGAGCCCCGGCCACGTCGATGAAGCCGCGAACTGGAAATTCCTGTCGCAGTTCGTCTATGCACCGTATCCGCCGCAAGCCATCGACCTCGTCACATCGTTCATGGCTAAGGCCCCGACGCCGGATTGCAACTACTTCACCAACGCCTTCGGTGGCACAGTGCGAGCAAGTGAGCCGCCCGGCGGTTCTGCCTTCGCGCATCGCGATGCGCTGTTCTACGCTGAGCCCGGCGCGGGGTGGGGTGTCCGCGGCGGGATACCGGCCGCCGGCGATCCGCTGACGGACGAGTGCCTGACATGGTGCGCCGAATTCGGAGAAGCCTTGCAGCCGTATGCGAGTGGCGCCTACGTCAATGTCCCGAATGCCGGTATGCCGGAACGGCTGGTGGTTTCTGGACGCCCGCGTAGACATCGGCCCACCGTGCGTCGTCGGTCGAGACTTGTGGCTTGCCGACTGCCAGGATCGGCGCCAGTATCTGCTGGGCCTCGGCCGAGGACCCGTCGACCAGCACCGCCATGGGAATCGGCGTATTGGGGGGACAACGTCGAAAGGTTGCGCGCGATCAAGGCGAAATACGACCCTCAGAACGTGTTCGCCTTCGAGCAGAGCCTTTCGGCCGACGGCGGCTGATAACGCTTCACGCCGGTCTGAACCGCACCGCCGCGATACGTTCCCGACGAACCACATCCGCGAAATCCTCGGCCGACGGTATGCCGTCGTCGCGGAACTTCAGCCCCATCATCGTCGGGGCACGCTTGGCGCCCCAGGCTTTCGCGCAGCGGTGCGACAACTCGGCGACGAGCGCGGTGTCGGTCAGCAGTTCACCGCGCATCGTCGTCGTCCTACCGTCGAGCAGTATGTCCGCGGTCGCCCCGTCGCGGAAGTTGTTCTTCCATCCCGCTGAGGTCAACGCATACAGTTCGCCGTCAATTCGATGGGCGCTCACCGGGATTGAGTATCGGCGTCCGCTCTTGCGGCCGACGACGTTGACCACCATCATGCGGCTGCGCAGTGGTCCGGCCAGGGGAGTGCGCAGCAACCTGCCGACCAAGGGGTTCACGATCCGCAGCACCCTGTCGGACGGATGCGCCGCCGTGACAGCGGGGGTTTGTTCTGCCATGGATGTCACGGTATGACGGGGCGGTCCCGCAGAAGCGGTTCTCGCCAAAGTCGAAGCGCATGTGCCCAACACCATCGATGAGCGGTCCTTACGCTGGTGACGCTGAAGTGACGCCTGTGGTCGAGCGGGAGATTACGCCGACGTCGGTTGATCCGTTCCTACGCATGTCGGCTCCAGCCGTGCAAGATGGTCGTGGAGCATCCCCGAACGGTACGGAGGCGGGTACATGCCTGAAGTCCAGTCCGCACCATCCAGTATTGGTGTCCTGACCAGCGGCGGTGACGCCGCCGGCATGAACGCAGCGGTACGCGCCGTCGTGCTTACCGCCGCGCACCACGGCATCGACGTGTATGCGGTCCACGAGGCATACCACGGGCTCGTCACAGGTGGTGACCTCATCCGGCGCATGGAACCGATTGATGTCGAGGCAATCCTGCACCAAGGCGGTACGGTCATCGGCACCGCCCGATCGAAGCAGTTCAGAACTCGTGAAGGCCGACGATCGGCCGCGCGCAACCTGGTCGAGCACGGTATCGACGCCCTCGTGGTGATCGGCGGCGACGGCAGTCTTGCGGGGGCAAACCTGTTCCGCCAGGAGTGGTCGGGATTGCTCGCTGAATTGGTTGAGGCCGGAGACATCTCGCAGGACCTGGCCGATGAACACCCTTTCCTGCGACTTGCTGGTTTGGTCGGGTCGATCGACAACGACATGGCGGGCACCGACATGACGGTCGGCGCCGATACGGCGTTGCACCGGATCATCGAGGCATTGGACGCCCTGCACAGCACCGCTGCCAGCCACCAGCGCACCTTCGTGGTGGAAGTGATGGGCAGGAATTGCGGCTACCTCGCCCTCATGTCGTCGCTGGCCACCGCCGCGAGTTGGGTCCTCATACCCGAACGGCCGCCCGACGAGGGTTGGCGAGAGCAGATGTGTCGCGACATCAAGGCGGGCCGATCCATCGGCCGTCGTCACAGCGTGGTCGTCGTCGCCGAGGGTGCCCACGACCGCGACGGCAACCGGATCACCGCCGAACAGGTCAGAGCGCTGCTACAGGACGAACTCGGTGAGGATGTCCGCATCACCGTCTTGGGCCACGTTCAACGTGGCGGCGCGCCAAGCGCTTTCGACCGCTACCTGGCAACGCACTTAGGCTTTCTGGCTGTGGAACGACTGCATGCCGACACGCCCGACGCGCCCGCGCAACTGATCGGATTGCGGGGTAACCGCGTGGTCGCCTCGCCGCTGATGGAGTGCGTGGAGCGCACCCAAGAAGTCGCCAAACGCATGAAGTCACGGGACTATGCGGGAGCGATTCAGGCGCGCGGCGGATATTTCGCGGAATCGTGCAGGGTCCTGGACACCATCCAACAGGCCGCGCCGCGGCCCGCCGAGGCGAAGCGCTTCCGGATCGCGGTGGTACACGCCGGCGGACCGGCACCGGGGATGAACGCCGCGGTGCGCGCCGCCGTCCGACTCGGCCTCGACCGGGGTTACACCGTCCTGGCGGTCAAGAACGGGTTCCGTGGGCTAGGCGACGGTGACATTCACGAGATGGACTGGATGGATGTCAGCGGCTGGGTGTCCGATGGAGGCGCCGAGATCGGCACCAATCGTTATGTGCCCGATTCGGTCGGTATCGCCCGAATCGCCGAACAGATCGCCGCTCACCGCATCGACGGGCTCATCATCGCCGGCGGATGGGCGGGCTACCGGGCCGCTCATGAGCTCTATCGGCATCGGCACGAGTATGACGCCCTCGACATCCCACTAGTGTGCATGCCGATGACCATCAACAACGACGTCCCGGCAAGCGAATTGAGTATCGGCAGCGATACCGCGTTGAACAGCATCGTCTCCGACGTCGACAAGATACGGCAGTCCGCGGTCGCCACGCGACGAGTTTTCATTGTCGAAGTGATGGGCCACGACTGCGGTTATCTCGCCTTCGTCAGCGGGCTGGCGACGGGGGCAGATCGCGTCTACCTACCGGAGGACGGCATCACGTTGAACTCGCTGACCACCGATGTCCGCGCGCTCGCGGAACGTTTCCGAGCCGGCAAGCGGGTGGGCCTGATCGTGCGCAGCGAAGGTTCCGATCGCGTCTACACCACCAGATTCATCACCGCGCTGTTCGACAAAGAAGGCGCGGAGTTGTTCGACGCGCGGGAGGAGGTTCTCGGCTACGTCCAGGAGGGCGGCGACCCTTCGCCGTTCGACCGGGTGCAGGCGACGATCATGACCGCCCGCTGTATCGGATTCCTCTCAGAACAGCTCTCGTCCGGCGGCCGCGCCGGCGCAATGCTCGGATTTCAGTCCGGCGAACTGCGATTCACCGATCTCGCGCATTACCCGACGCTCATCGAGGACAACGCTCAGCGACCGGTCGAACAGCAGTGGTGGGACCATCGTCACCTGGCTGACGTCATGCGCGACTAAAGGGGCGGCCACGATGCGAAACTCGTGATTGCGCGGCAACGTCGCGCCGGGCAAGCGCGCTGGCGCACTCCCGAAGTGTCGCCGAAGTCCTTGCGGTATTGGGCAGTTCCGCAGACGGGCTCGACGGCGCCACCATGCACAAGCGGCTGGATGTGTTCGTCACCTCGTCAAGCTCTCGGCCCCAGGTGTTTTCGGGGTGTTGGTCGCCCTCACGCCTCGCGACCGCGACTCCACCGACGAGTCGACTACAGACCCAGCGACGTCTGCGCCTGCTTGAGGGTCGCCGCAGAACCCTGCAAGCTGAGCAGTTCGGAGACCGACAACGGCACCTCGAGCACCCGGCCCGCACCCGCGGCCGTCACGACCGTCGGCAATGACAGGCACACATCGGTGATCTCATAAATGCCGCGCTGCACGGTCGACACCGGCAACACCCGATGTTGGTCGTAGAGGATCGCCTCGATGATCCGGGCGGTCGACAGTCCGATGGCCAGGCTCGTCGCGCCCTTACCGGCGATGACCTCGTAGGCCGCGTTTACGACGGCCGCCGATATCTCGTTACGGGTCGGTTCGTCGAACACCACAGTGCCGTCGATGCGGAACTTCTCGGCAGGCACCCCGCCGATCGACACGCTCGACCACAACGGAATCTGCGAATCGCCGTGCTCGCCCACGATGAAGCCGTGCACATTGGCGATGGCCAGGTCAGCCCGCTGAGCGATGAGATAGCGAAACCTGCTGGAATCCAACACCGTCCCGGACCCGAAGATCCGGCCGTCGTCGGCGCCCGCCGCGGCGATCGCGGCGTAGGTGACGACGTCGACCGGGTTGGTGACGAACACGATGACCGCGTCGGGTGACTGTTCGAGCAGCTGTGGCGTCAACGATTGCGCCATCGCCACATTGGCGGTCGCCAAGTCCAGTCGGGTCTGCCCCTCGTCCTGTTTGGCGCCTGCCGTGACGATGATGATCCTCGAACCGGCGGTGATGCCGATCTCATCAGAGCCGATGGTGGGGCAGTGAGGTACGAACTGGCTGCCGTGATTGAGGTCGAGCAGCTCGGCGCGGACCTTCTTGGCGTTGATGTCATAGAGCGCCAGGGCACCCGCGGAGCCCCGGATCAGGCAGGCGTAGGCGATCGCGGTGCCGACGCTGCCCATCCCGACGATGCTGACCTTGTTCGACAGCCCCTGCGACGTCTTCCTCATGGCTCCATAGTCGACGATGCGGGCCTGTTCCGGATGGATCCAGACGGAAATAGGACGGAAATCAGCCTGCCGCCGGGCTTTCCGTCCGCCGGCCCGGACTCAATACAGCGGCCACCAGACGGGGATCACCACCATCGCGACCGCGAACCACGCCACCATCGTGACGATGCCGAGCCGCCAGTAGTCGCCGAAGCGGTAACCACCCGGGTTCAGCACGATCATGTTGGCCGGTGTGGCGATCGGTCAGCAGGTCGACTCCCGCTCCGGCAACAACCGACGGCCGAACACCACCGTAACCAGCACCGTCACGAGCACCAGCGGGACACCGACCAGCGCGAATTCGAAGTAGCCGAACCCTGAACCGCCATGGTCGCGCGATGCGTCGTAGATGAGGACGTTCACCGGGCTGCCGCCCAGCGTGAGCAGCGCCCCCGCACTGGCGCCAAACGCCAACGGAATCAGTACTTTCGATGGCGCGATCCGCGCCCGTCGCGACACCGACACGGTCACCGGGACCAGCGCCGCGGCCGCGCCGTTGACGGTTATCACCGCGCTGACCACTGCTCCGAGGGACATCACGGTGGCCGTCAACCGGGCGTATGCCCGTCCCGCCAACCGAGTCAGCGTCCCCGGCTCACCCACGCAGTGACTCCGGATGCTTCCAAGCCCTCGCTGACGACGAAGAGCGACGCGATGAACACGATCACCGCATCACCGAATCCGCTGAAGAGCGTCCTCGTGTCGACAAGCCCGGTGAAGTACAGCAGCAACGCCACACCGATCGCGACCACCTCGACGGGAAGTCGATTCCAGACGAACAACACGACGGCGACGCCGACGATCACCAGGCTCAGTGTTGCTTCAGACATTCTAAGGACATTCGATCGTTTCACCTGTGCTGGTTGTACGGCGTTCCGTGGTGGTCTGACGCATGCTGTGGTCGATTATCGCGACGATGACCACAACTCGGCGGTGCTTTCACGACGCCGCTCGTCGACGGGCAGCCGCTCCGCAACGCCGTAACCTCCGCCGAACACGGCATGCGATCGCAAAGGTGTGGCGATAATGGCGTCATGGCAGCCCATCCTGAGTTCGAGATTGCCCCCTGGGAACTGCGGTTGTCCGGCTTCGATCTCGACTTGCTGCCTGACGTCGAATCGATCTTCGCTCTCTCGAACGGCCATATCGGCCTGCGTGGATCCCTCGACGAGGGTGAGCCGGTCGGCACACCGGGCACGTTCCTGAACGGGTTCTACGAGAACCACGAATTACCTTATGCAGAAGGCGGATACGGCTATCCCGAGGATGGCCAGACCATCGTCAACGTCACCGATGGGAAGATCATCCAGCTGTTCGTCCAGGACTCGCCGATGGATATGCGCTACGGCAGGGTGGTCGAACACGAACACGTCCTCGACTTCCGTACCGGAACGCTGCGCCGCAACACGGTCTGGGCGTCACAGACCGGGCGGTGCGTCCGAATCAGCTCCGAGCGCCTGGTCTCGTTCACCCAGCGCGCGGTGGCCGCGATCCGCTACGAGGTCGAACCGCTGGACTCGTCCTTGGAACTCGTGGTGCAGTCCGATCTACTCGCCAACGAGGCGGTGGTCACCGCAAGTAACGATCCGCGGCTGGCGGCCGCACTGGATCATCCCCTGGTCGCTGAATTCTCCTTCGCGGAGCGAAGTTCCGCATTGCTCGTCCATCACACCAGACATTCCGGTTTGCGTGTCGCCGCCGGCATGGACCACCAGCTCGACCTCCCGTCCGGCGTCGCGTGCGATACCCGCGCCGAAGACGACCTGGCGCGCATGACCGTCGCGGTCGACGTCGACAAGGGCCAAGTACTGCGGATGACGAAGTTCATCGCGTACGGATGGTCGAGCAGGCGCTCGACAGAGGCGTTGCGGGCGCAGGTGGAGGCCGCGCTGGCGCAGGCGAAGCAGACCGGGTGGGACAATCTGCTGTCAGCGCAACGCGAATACCTCGATGGGTTCTGGTCCCACGCCGATATCGAGATCGACGGAGATCCGGAACTCCAACAGGCGATCCGATACGCGTTGTTCCAAGTGCTCCAGGCCGGGGCCCGCGGTGAAAGCCGACCCATCTCGGCGAAGGGCCTAACCGGAACCGGATACGGCGGACACGCCTTCTGGGATACCGAGATCTACGTCCTGCCCATGCTGACCCACACCATGCCGGAAGCGGCGGCTGCTGCACTGCGCTGGCGGCACTCCACGTTGCCGAGCGCCAAGCGACGGGCTCGTGAGCTCGCCCATGACGGAGCGATGTTCGCGTGGCGGACGATCAACGGTGACGAGTGCTCCGGCTACTGGCCGGCTGGGACGGCGGCCGTACATGTGACAGCCGACATCGCCTATGCAACAGCACAATACGTCGCTGCGACCGGAGACCGACAATTCGAAAACGACTACGGCGTCGAGCTGCTGGTGGAGACTGCGCGCCTGTGGGTGAGCCTCGGTCACCACGATT
Organism: Mycobacterium lehmannii; assembly: GCF_001499925.1. Lineage (NCBI taxonomy): Bacteria > Bacillati > Actinomycetota > Actinomycetes > Mycobacteriales > Mycobacteriaceae > Mycobacterium > Mycobacterium lehmannii. The sequence goes on along the minus strand of NZ_LQIR01000021.1, from coordinate 29,228 downwards.
CAACGGGGCAGTTCCGGATCGACGGCGTCACCGGACCCGATGAGTACACCGCGCTGGTGGACAACAATCTGTTCACCAACTTGATGGCCCAACACAATCTCACCGAAGCCGCCGCCGCGTGTGAGCGTAATCCGGTGGTGGCCCGCCGCCTCGGCGTGAGTGCGGAGGAGACCGCGGTATGGCGCGTCGCGGCCTCGCACATGGTGGTGCCGTTCAACGACGACCTCGAAGTGCACGAGCAGTCGGAGAGCTTCACCCGGATGGCCGTGTGGAACTACGCCGAGACACCGCCGAGCGCGTACCCGCTTCTGCTGAACTACCCGTACTTCGAGTTGTATCGCACCCAGGTCGTCAAACAGGCCGATCTCACGCTGGCGATGTACTTGCGGGGCGACGCGTTCACCGCGGAGGAGAAGGTTCGCAATTTCGAGTACTACGAGGCGCAAACCGTCCGGGACTCGTCGCTGTCGGCCTGCGGACAGGGGGTGCTGGCCGCCGAGGTCGGCCAGCTGCGGCTCGCCTACGACTACTTGGTCGAGACGGCGTTCATCGACCTGCACAACCTCCATCACAACGTGTCCAGCGGGCTGCACATCGCCGCGCTTGCCGGGACGTGGCTGGTCTGCGTGGCGGGTTTCGGCGGAATGCGTTGTCGCGGAGACGAACTGACGTTCGCTCCCGCACTTCCGCCGGCGCTGAACCGGCTGAAGTTCAGGGTCACCTGGCGCAACAGTTGCCTGGCGGTGGAAGTCACCGCGCATGAAGCGACGTATCGACTGACGTCGGGTGATCCGGTACTCCTCACCCACCACGGTCAGCCGGTGACCGTCGATAAGGAGCCCGTCGCTCGACCGCTCCCGAAACCACCGCCAGAGCGCGACATCGAGTTCCCCACTCATCGCGCGCCGTACCGAAGGGCGTGACGCCCGACGGGAGTGGCTAGAGCGATCCGAGGTCGTCGGGCACGTCGACGGCGTGTTCGCGCAGCGCCTCCAGCGGAATCACCTCGAGCGTGCGTTCGTGCGTCGACGCCAGCACCACCGGCGCGGCGAAGCCGTCCTGATAGGCCTTCAACCAGTTCACCGCGGTCACGCACCAGCGATCGCCGGGCCGCAGACCAGGAAAGCGGTATTCGGGTCGCGGGGTGGACAGGTCGTTGCCGATCGACCGCTGGTGCCGGAGGAACTCCGCCGTCACCACCGCGCAGATGGTGTGGCTGCCGAGATCCTCGGGCCCGGTCGAGCAGCACCCGTCCCGGTAGAAGCCGGTCAGCGGGTCAGAACTGCACGGCTGAAGCGGCTCGCCGAGCACATTGAGTTCAGCCACCAGTCGTCCATCGTTTCGGAGGGTCCTAATATTCAGTACTACCCGAACATATTCGAGTGAACGAGGAGCATCCGGCATGGCCGCGCTCAGGACTGGCGACGGATTTCCCGACATCGTCGTGACCGCTGTCGCCTCGACGACAGCGTTGGCCACCGACGCCGAAGAGACCTGGCAGCTGCTCCAGCAGGGCAGAAGCGGCATCCGGGCGCTCGACAAGTGGTTCGTCGACGAGTTCAACTCCCCGGTCCGCATCGGGGGCGCGATCCTCGAGAATCTCGACGAGCACCTGGACCGCGTCGAACGGCGCCGGACGTCGTATATGCAGAAGATGTCGACCGTCCTGAGCCGCAGGCTCTGGGAGATCGCGGGCAACCCCGACGTCGACACCCGCCGGCTGGCGGTCTCGGTCGGCCTCGCGCTCGGCAGCACCGAGGAGATCCCGCTCCAGCACGATCTCTGGCGGCAGAAGGGCCTGCGCGCGGTGTCGCCGCTGACCATCCAGATGTACATGCCCAACGGGGCGGCCGCCGCGGTCGGACTGGATCGGAAGGCGAAGGCGGGCATCATCTCGCCGGTGATGGCCGACGCGTCGGGCGCCGCGGCCATCGCCCAGGGCTGGCGACACCTCGTCCTGGGCGAGGCCGACATGGTGATCTGCGGCGGCGTCGAGACCCACATCGAGGCGGTCCCGGTTGCGGCGTTCAGCCTGCAGGAGCTGTTGTCGACCAACAACGACGATCCCGCGGGCGCCTGCCGCCCCTTCGACAAGGACCGCGACGGCATGGTTTTCGGTGAGGGCGGCGCGTTGATGCTCATCGAGACCGAGGAGCACGCCAAGGCGCGCGGTGCGCAACCGCTGGCCCGGCTGATGGGCGCGAGCATGACCTCGGACGCGTACGACGTCACCGAACCCGATCCCGAGGGCGAGCGCGCCAGCGACGCGATCGCCCGGGCGATCGAACTGGCCGGCCTCAACCCGACCGACATCGACCACATCAACGCCCACGCCACTGGCACGGTCCACGGCGACCTGGCCGAGGCCAGGGCCATCCGCAAGGCGCTCGGTGACCACTCACCCGCGGTGTACGCGCCCAAAGCGGCGCTGGGGCATTCCCTGGGATCGGCCGGTGCGATCGAGGCTGTGTTGACGGTGCAGGCGCTGCGCGACGGGCTCGTTCCGCCCACACTCAACCTCAAGGACCTCGACCCGCAGATCGACCTCGACGTGGTCGCCGAAGGCCCGCGCCGCGCCGACTACCGCTACGCGGTCACCAACTCGTTCGGCCTCGGCGGCTACAACGTGTCGTTGGTGTTCGGCGCCTACTAACGGCTATTTGGTCAGCGTGAACTGTCCGACGTAGCTGACGTTGCGGCTGAAGAAGTCCGAGCAGCCGCGCAGGTACTTCATGTAGCGGTCGTAGACCTCCTGCGACGTCACCGCGATCGCCTGATCCTTGGCGGCCTCGAGCTTTTCGGCCCACGTGTCCAGGGTGCGCACGTAGTGCGGGGTCATGTCGTCGAAGTCGGCGACAGTGAAGCCGGCGTTCCCCGCGAACTCGTAGACGTCCTCGTCGCACGGCACGGCGCCGCCGGGGAAGATCTCCTTGGCGATGAACCGCATGAACTTCAGGTCCGACATCACGATCGGAATGCCCAGCTCAGGCCAGCGCTTGAGCGGGTGCCCCATGATCGTCTGCAGCACCATCCGGCCGTCGGCGGGCATGACGCGGTGGCACGTGTCGAAGAACGCCTTGTACTTCGTCTTGGGCCACGCCTCGAATGCCTCGATGGACACGATGCGGTCGACCGGCTCGTCGAACTCCTCCCAGCCCTTGAGCAGCACCCGCCGGGAGCGTTCGGTCTCGACGGCGTCGAGAATCTGCTGGCCGAGTGCGTGCTGGTTACGGCTCAGCGTCAGCCCGATGACGTTGACGTCGTAGGTCTCGATCGCGCGTTTCATCACCGAGGCCCAGCCGCAGCCGACGTCGAGCAGCGTCATCCCGGGTTTCAGGTCAAGCTTGGCGAGCGCGCGGTCGATCTTGGCGTACTGCGCTTCCTCGAGGGACATGTCGTCGCGTTCGTAGTACGCACAGCTGTAGGTCCGCGTCGGATCCTGGAAGAGGCCGAAGAAGTCGTTCGAAAGGTCGTAGTGGGCTTGAACGTCCTCGTACGCCACCCTCATCGTCGTCCCCGAACTATCCGACATCTTCCTTTGGCCTCCTATGCGGTTACGTGACCCCGACGACCCCGTAACGACCAAGCTTTATATCGCATTTTTCCTAACCCGGCTAAGCAGCCGCCTTCTCGCACGTGAACTGAGCGACATCGGTGTAGCCGTCGCGGAAAAGATCGGCACAACCGGTCAGGTATTTGCGGAAGCGCTCGTAAATCTGCTCGGAGGTGATCTCGATCGCCTCGTCCTTCTTGGCCTCGAGGTTCGCTGCCCAGGTATCGAGCGTCTTGACGTAGTGCGACTGCAGGTGCTGTTCACGCGTGACCGTGTAGCCGGCCTTGTTTGCGTGCTCGCGCACCATCGAGGCCAGCGGCAAACGTCCGCCGGGGTAAATCTCGTCCATGATGAACTTGATGAATCTCACCCGGGACATGGTCAGCGGCAGGCCTTTGGCCTTGATCTCCTCGTCCTCGGGAATGATGATCGTGTGTAGCATCATCACGCCGTCGTCGGGCATCCAGTTGAAGGTCTTCTTGAAGTAGTCGTCGTACTTGTTGAAGCCGAAGTGCTCGAACGCGCCGATCGAAACGATCCGGTCGACCCGGCCCTCGAACTCCTCCCACGGCTGCAGCCGGACTTCCATCTTGCGGTCGCTCTTGATGTTGGCGAACCGGTTCTCCTCGATGTGGCGCTTCTGGTTCTCGCTCAGCGTGAGGCCGATGACGTTGACGTCGTACTTCTCCACGGCCCGCTGGATCGTCGAACCCCAGCCGCAGCCGATGTCGAGCAGTGTCATTCCGGGCTTCAGACCCAGCTTGCCCAGTGAGAGGTCGACTTTCGCGAGCTGTGCCTGCTCCAGCGTGTAGTCGTCCTTCTCGAAGTACGCGCAGCTGTAGGTCTGCGACGGATCCTGCCAGAGCTTGAAGAACTCGTTGGAGATGTCGTAATGGAACTGGACCTCGTCCTTGTCCGATCCGCGCGTCTGCGATGCGGATTTAGACAGCCACTTCGACTGCGCCTGGTCTGTCGAGCTCTGCTGTGTATCTGAGGTTCCCACCACGGCCCACCCTTAAAAACTGATCGAGGGACGAATATTCGACTATCGCGCAGTTTTTTCTCGACACGATGGTGAAACAGTACCTCCGAGCACTGCGGTGGTGAGGGGCGGCACTACGACAACGGGCCTAGATTTTCGAATTTCTGGTCATCCAGCGCATCACCTGCCAACCGACGAAGACCGGCAGCCAGATGGTCAGCACCCGATAGAGCAGAACCGACGGTACGGCGACGGCGGCGGGCATGCCGAACGCCGCCAAACCGCCGATCAGCGCCGCTTCGACCGCCCCGATCCCGCCCGGTGTGGGTGCGGCCGAGGCCAGCGTGCCGCCCACCATCGTCACCACGGTGACCGTGATGAACGACGTGTCACCGCCGAAGGCCTCGATCGCCGCCCACAGCGCGAACGCGTTGCCCAGCGTCGTCGCGGCGCAGCCCGCCATGATGATCGCCAACCGCCGCGGTTCCCTGGCCAGCGCGATGAGGTGCCCGATCACCTCCTCCAACCGCGGCCGCACCGCCGTCGACAGCCACCGGCGCAGCTTCGGCACCAACAAGAAGGTGCCGACCAGCCCGAGCAGCACACCGCCGATCAGGTACAGCAGCGTCACGTTGGGCACGAAGCGTGACAGGTCCGCCGATACGCCGGCCGCGGTGGAGAAGAAGATGAGCAGCCCCAGGTGGGTGATGACCTGGACCGACTGCTGCAGCGCGACGGCGGTGGTGGCGCGCATCGGGCTGACACCGCCCTTCTGCAGATACCGCGCGGACAGCGCCAGCCCACCCACCCCCGCGGGCGTCGTCGTGGCGGCGAACTTGTTGGCCACCTGCATCACGATCAGCCCCCACAGGCTGACCAGCCCATCGGCACACGCCCAAAGTGCTGCCGCGGCACCGAGATACGTCAGGCTCGAGGCGGCAAGGCCGAGGAGCGCCCACCACCAGTTCGCGGTGCGCAGTTCGGTGACGAACGTCGGCACCGAGGACAGGAACGGGTAGGCGACGTAGACCAGCGCGGCCAGCAGTACCAGCTGGATCACCTGACCGCGGGTGAACCGCGTGACGGTCTCGGTGCGGATCTCATCCACCCGGGTTTGACGCTTCACCTCGTCACGGGCGGCGGAGATGACGGCCTTGGGGTCGGTCACGGAGTTGCGGATGCGCATCGGCATCGCGGCCATGGTCAGCCGCCGCGACGCGGTCAGCACCGCGTCGTTGCCGAACGCGTCGATCGCCGCCCGCACCGCCGAACCCGCGTCGTAGAGATGCGTCGTCGTCACCAGCAGCTGAGCGATGTCGCTGCGCAACTGGGCGTCGGTGGCGCCGTACTCGGCGTTGTCGAACCCGCCGAACAGCACCGTGTCTCCGTCCACGGTGATCTCGCTGCTGCGCAGGTCGCCGTGCGAGATCTGACAGTCGTGCAGGTCGCGAAGCGACTCCCACACCCGGCCGACGGGAATCGAGTCGGCACACTCGCTGATCGGAATTCCGCGGGGCGGGGAGTGGGCGTACAACGTCCAGCCGCGGTCCAGCGCGGCGACGGCGATCGTCGACGCGTTGGCGATCTTGAGCTCGCCGATCGCGATGGCCATCAGGGCGCGGTGCTCGACGAGGCGGCGCATCGACGCGTGCAGCGGCGCGGTCTCGCGGTCGCGTAACCGCACTTTGCGCCACAGCTGCAGCAGCACGCCGCCGCCGCGCTGGTGGGGTCCGTAAAGTTCCATCACCGCCGCGGTCTGCTGGTCTTCGCAGGTGGCGGTCAGCACGAGCGGTCCGGCACCCGCCGGGCGCACCACCCGCAGGCCGGTGACGACGCAACCGCGCCGGGCCATCGCCCGCACCGCGCCGTCGAGGGGGACCTCGAGTCCGGGGGTTCCGACGACGAGCACCACCAGGGCGCCGACAAACCAGCCGACCGCCAGCCCGACCAGCGAGCGGGCCGGCACCACCGCGCTGACCACCAGGTGGATCGGCACGAACGCCAGCAGCAGGGTCCACCACCAGCGCCGCCATCGGGCAGGCAGCCAGGGGCCGGAGACAGTGAGCACGGCGGCGAGCATCGCGATCCAGCGCGGGTCGTCGACGAATTGGGACGCGAACGTGTCGAGGCGCCCGGACAGGTCGAAGTGCCAACGCGGCGCGGTCAGCCCCAGGCCGCTGATCGACAACGCGGATCCGGCGATGACGGCCGCTGCGGCGTAGGCGGCGAGCAGCTTCCACTGTCGCGACAGGATCAGGCTGACCAGGATCACGAACGGCAGCGCGACGATCGCGATGCCATAGATGAGGTAGACCAGGTTGGCCTGGGTGGGCGTCAGAACCGCGACGATCTCGGAGATCGAGCGTTCCAGCGCCACCCACTCGTTGCGGGTGATGACCGAGCCGGTGATGACGACCGCGAGGAATAGCGCGGCCAGCACGACGCGGACGATGTCGTTGGTCCGCCTCGTCAAAGGCTGCAGCAGGCTGCCGGAGACGGCGATGTCCCGTCCGTCAACGCGCATGTATCAACGATCTTCTCCGGTCGGGGGCCACGTCGGTAGCGACCCGCCGTCAACTTAGCCGCTGACCCGTGGAAAGCGGCTCATTGGCCGACCGGGGACCGGGGGAAGTCAGATCGCGTACTGCCTCGGCTCGTGCTGCACGGAGATCCAGTGTTCGATGGTGAATTCGTCGATCGCCCACTGGCCGCCGAAGCGGCCGATCCCGGACGCCTTCTCCCCGCCGAACGCCGTGTTGGCGTCGTCGTTGACGGGCGCGTCGTTGACGTGGGTCATGCCGGTGTCGATGCGACGGGCGAACCGCACCGCGCGCTCGACGTCGCGGCTGAACACCGCCGACGACAGCCCGTACTCGGTGGCGTTGGCCAGTTGCAACGCGTCCTCGTCGCCGTCGGCCCGGATCACCGTCATCACCGGCCCGAACACCTCCTCGCGGGCGGTCGCCACGTCGTTGGAGCCGGTGAGGATGTGCGGCGGCAGGCACTGGCCGGTCGGGCCGAAGGGGTCGCCGCCGATCAGCAGGGAAGCGCCGTCGGTGCGGGCGCGGTCGAGTTTGTCCTGGATGGACTCCACCTGCGAGGTGTTGATGATCGGCCCCAGCTGGGTTTCGGGATCGCGCGGGTCGCCGACGCGCAGCGCCTTCGTCCGCTCGACGAAGCGGTCGAGGAACTCGTCGAAGACACGGCCGTCGACGATCGTCCGGTTGCCGATCATGCAGATCTGGCCCTGGTGGAAGAACGAGCCGAACACCGCGGCCCTGGCGGCGAGGTCGAGGTCGGCGTCCTCGAGCACGACGATGGGGCCGTTGCCGCCGAGTTCGAGCGCGGTGCGCTTGATCCCGGCCTTCGCCGCGATGCCCTCGCCGACGGGCGTGGAGCCGGTGAACGAGACGACGCGCGGCACCGGATGTGCCACGATCGCATCGCCGATGTCCGAGCCCGAGCCGATCACCACCGACAACAGGCCTGGCGGCAGGCCGGCCTCCTCGAAGATCCGCGCGAGCAGCAGTCCGCCGGTGACCGGGGTGTCGCCCGCCGGTTTGAGCACGACAGCGTTGCCGACGGCGAGCGCGGGGGCCACCGAGCGGTTCGACAACTGCATCGGGAAGTTCCACGGCGAGATCACCGCGACGACGCCGACCGGCTCGCGGTAGATGCGGCTCTCCTTGCCGGGGATGTCGGACGGCATGATCTTGCCCTCGACGTGGTGGGGCATCGACGCGGCTTCCCACAGCACCGAGCGGACGAGGTTCCACTCGAGTTCGGCCTTGGCGACGGTGCCGCCGGACTCGCGGATCAACCAGTCGGTGATCTCGTCCTTGCGCGCCCCCATCACGTCGGCGGCGTCGCGCATCACCTGCGCGCGGGCCATGGGCGGTTGGGCCGCCCAATCTCGTTGTGCCTCAAGGGCCGTCGTGTAGGCCTCGTCCAGGTCGTCGGCGTCGGCCTGGGGAATCTCGGTCAGCACGTCACCGGTGTAGGGGTCGGTGTCCTGCCGGGTCTTGCCGGACGAGCCTGCTCGCCACTGCTTGCCGATGGGCATGGTGTCGAAATCGGGATAGCTGCTCATTGCCGTTGCCTACCCGCTGCCGGCAGCATTACTCTATTAGGCATGAGTACAACAACGGCGTCGGCGTTGCCGCCGGGTCCTCGGCTTCCGTCGTTCGCACTGCTGTTGCTGATGATGCGGTGGTGGCCGCGGATCGTGTCGATCTGCCAACGCCGTTACGGCAACGTGTTCACGCTGACCAATTCGATGGTCGGCTCGATGGTCTACCTCTCCGATCCGGCCGACATCAAGACGGTGTTCGCCGGCGACCCGCGGATTTACCATGCCGGCGAGGCGAATTCGATGCTGGCGGGACTGCTGGGGGACAGCTCGGTGCTGGTGGTCGACGACGAGGTGCACCGCGAGCGCCGCCGGCTGATGATGGCGCCGTTCCACCGTGACGCGGTGGCGCGGCAGGCCGACGTGATGGCCGAGATCGCGGCGGACAACATCGCCGGGTGGCCGGTGGGGGAGCCGTTCGCAGTTGCGCCGAAGATGTCGGAGATCACCCTCGAGGTGATCCTGCGGACGGTGATCGGCGCCAGCGACCCGGATCGGTTGGCCGCGCTGCGTGAGGTGATGCCGCAACTGCTGAACGTCGGCCCCTGGGCGTCGGTGGCGATCGCCAAACCCAAGTTGTTGAGACATCGCCTGTGGCAACGGTTGCGCCGCAACATGGATCACGCCGACCGGCTCTTGTATGCCGAGATCGCGGACCGCCGCGCCGATCCCAACCTCGCTCAGCGCACCGATGCGCTGGCGATGCTGGTGCGCGCCGGGGTCGACGACGGCGCGGGGATGACCGACCGGGAGCTGCGCGATCAACTGATCACGCTGTTGGTTGCCGGGCACGACACGACCGCCACCGGGTTGTCCTGGGCGCTGGAGCGGTTGACCCGCAATCCGGATGTGTTGTCAAAGGCCGTGCAGGCGGCCGAATCCGGCGACGACGAGTATCTGGATGCGATCGCCAAAGAGACGCTGCGGAATCGCCCCGTCGTTCCCGATGTCGGCCGGATCCTCACCGAGCCGGTGGAAATCGCCGGTTACCGGTTGCCTGCGGGGGTGATGGTGGTTCCGAGTATCACGCTGGTGCACGACGATGCCGGCATTTATCCCGACCCCGACCGCTTCGACCCGGATCGCATGGTCGGCGCGCCCCTGAGCCCGACAACGTGGTTGCCGTTCGGTGGCGGCAATCGCCGGTGTCTCGGTGCGGGATTCGCGATGGTGGAGATGCGGATGGTTTTGCGTGAGGTGTTGCGCCGCGTCGAGCTGGCAACGACGACCTCCCCAGGCGAGCGGCAGAAGCTCAAGCACGTGATCATGACACCGCACCGCGGTGCCCGAATCACGGTGTCGGCGAAGAAGACTGCCGTGTCGACGGCGGCGGATCAAGCTGCATCAAGATCCGCCACCGCCGACACGTCATCCGCGACGCAGAACTGATCAGGGGATGTCGGTAGCGGGAACGCTGCCGCAAGCGACTCCGGGAATGCACCCTGCGGCGCCTTGCGGGCCGGCCACGCCGGACGGTCCGCCGGGGATGGCACCCGCGGCGCCCTGCGGTCCGGCTGTGCCGGCCGGGCCGCCGGGGATTGCGCCCGTCGCGCCTTGCGGTCCGGCTGCTCCCGCGGGGCCGCCGGGGATCGCGCCCGCTGCGCCTTCGGGGCCGGCTACGCCGGCCGGGCCGCCGGGGATCGCGCCCGCTGCGCCCTCGGGTCCGGCCACGCCGGCCGGTCCACCAGGAACGGCGCCGGCCGCGGCGGGCGCGCCTGGAGGCGGCGGCGGTGGTGTCCACACGCCCGGCGCGGGCGGAGGCGGCGGTGTCCATACACCCGGCGCGGGCGCCGGGGCCGGGGCGACCGCGCAGCCTGTGCCGGCGGGGTCGACGCAGCCCGAGGGGCCACCGGTCGGGAGGAACGACGGCGAAGCAACGCTTGCAGGCGCGGCAGCGATCGCGGCAGCCGCCGCGCCGGCCACCAGGAGCGGTGAAAACTTCTTCAGGTTGGTCAACATGCCGGTGCTTTTACCACCGTCGGCGGAGCTCAAACCTCTAAACACCGCGAGAGCCCACCTCTAGCCCCGCGAGAGCCCACCTCAAAGCACCGCGAGTGACCGTGTTTGTGCGCCGGCACGCCGCGTTTGGCCGTACAAGAGCGGTCGCTCGCGGGGGTTGAGTGGCCGCCTGGTGCTTGAGTGGCCGCCTGGTGCGCGAGTCACCACTCGTCAGGAGCGACGGTTCGCCGTGCCGCCGTCGTCGGCGAGGCTGGCGATCTCGCGGTCCCACGCCGCATACCGCACCCGACGCAGGCACGGCCGGACGCCGACGACGAACATCGCCGCCACCGCCGTCACCGCGAGCCAGAACGACATCGCCGCGACCGCCGCGTCGACCCCGGCTCGCCACCACGGATCCAGCGGCTGCGCGCGACGGCCGTCCGGATGGACCGAGATGTCGATGGTCTGCCCGGCTTTGACGGGCCTGTCCCATCGGAAACGCTCGGTGTGCTGAACGCCCGCAAATCGCCAATTCGCCTGTACGACGGAGACATCGGTGCCTCGAAGCGTCGCGCTCGTGGCGGTGACGGTCGCGGTGACCGGGTAGCGGTGCTGGGCTTCTGCCACATACGCGCGGCCACGTTCCTCGTGGATGGCCGTCGCCATCGCCCCGGCGACCGGTATTGCGATCAGCGAGGCCGTCACCGCCATCGCCATCACGAGGGTCTCGACGCGATCGCTCATCCGCACCAGCGGATTTCGACCGAGCGCGTGGATCATCCGCCAGTGCCACCACCCGCGCTGGACCGTCTGCATGGCGCCTCCCTCGGTCATCCGAGGAATTGACCGAGACCGCCCATCCAAACCTCGTTTCACCCCCTCCGCGACCGTGCGCGTCGGCACTCGAAACGCCGCGAAAAATCAGCACTTTGCGCACGCTCGCGACCGCGAACGACCGGCCGCATTCGTCGCCGACAGCAACCTGTCCCACCCGCCCCGAAAACCCCGGCACAAGCACCACCACGGCAGGCCCGAGGCTGCCGCCCACGAACGGCGGAGAATATTCAGAGATTCTGGCAAACATGATGTAACTTCAATCGACACACGATGCGGGGTTGGCCGCTGTCGAGGGGTTAATAGAGACGGTGGACGCGATACCTTTCGGGCACTACCAGCTGCAGGAATTGATCGGCCGCGGCGGTATGGGCGAGGTCTATCGCGCCTACGACACCAAGACCGACCGCATCGTCGCGCTGAAGGTGTTGCCGCCCAGCATGGCCGCCGACGAGATCTTCCAACAGCGCTTCCGGCGCGAGTCGCAGGCCGCCGCCGGGCTCAACGACCCGCACGTCGTGCCCATTCACGGGTTCGGCGAGATCGACGGCCGCCTCTACCTCGATATGCGCCTCATCGAGGGCCGCAACCTCGGCGCCATCCTCAGCGACGCCGGTAAACGCCCGCTGGACACCACGCTCGCGGTCAGGATCGCCGAACAGGTGGCGACGGCCCTCGACGCCGCCCACGCCCGCGGCCTGATCCACCGCGACATCAAGCCGTCGAACATTCTGGTCACCGAACGCCAATTCGTGTACCTCATCGACTTCGGCCTGGCCCGCAGCGCGGGCGAGAAAGGCCTGACCACCGCGGGCAGCACGCTAGGGACGATGGCGTACATGGCCCCCGAACGCTTCGAGGGCAAACCCGTCGACCAGACCGCCGACATCTACGCACTGGCCTGCGTGCTCTACGAGTGCCTGACCGGCGTGCGTCCCTATCCCGCCGACAGCCTCGAGCAGCAGATCGCCGGTCACATGAGCAAGGACGTGCCGAAGCCGTCGGCGGTCGATCCGCGATTGGCGGCCTTCGACGAGGTCATCGCCAAAGGTATGGCCAAGACGCCTGCCAAGCGGTACCAGAAGGCCGGCGACCTGGCCGACGCCGCGCGCCGTGCCCTCACCGCACCGGTGCGCACCGCTGGCAGCGGCAGGCACCAGGCCCGACGGGCACCGGCAACGGCACGCGTCAGGCGGGTGCCACGCCGGGCGCTGGCCGTGGCCGCGTCGGTCATGCTGGTCGCGGCGCTGGGCACGTTCGGCGTATTGCAGTGGCGCGGCGGCCAGGACGGCAGCGCTAGACCGGCCAGCGTCGAAGAGACGACGGCGCCGCCGCCCGCCGCTGAAGGCGCGGTGGCATCGATCGCGGCGACGGTGCCCGAGGAGATCCGGTCGACGGGCAAGCTCGTCATCGGTGTCAACACCCCTTATGCGCCAAACGAATTCAAAGATGCCGACGGTCAGATTGTCGGCTTCGACGTCGACCTGATGAACGCGATCGCCCGAACGCTGGGCCTGGTTCCCGAATACCGCGAAACCGCGTTCGAGGCGATTCTGCCGTCCGTGCGCGCCGGTGACTTCAACGTCGGCATGTCATCGGTCACCGACACGAAGGAGCGCGAGGAGTCCGTCGACTTCGTCACCTACTTCCAGGCGGGCACAATGTGGGCGCAGCGGACCGGGTCCGGGTTCACCCCGGCCGACGCGTGCGGGCTGCGTATCGGCGTGGCGTACGCGACGCTTCAGCAGACCGAGGAGATCCCGGCGAAGAGCAAGGAGTGTGTGGCCGCCGGATCGGCGCCGATCGACGAAGTGGTCTACGTGACGCAGGACGACCTCACCAAGGCGCTGGTCAACGGCGAGGTCGACGTGATGGCCACGGATTCGCCGGTCGCGGGGTTCGCGATCAAGACCTCGGGCGGTGCGCTGGAGGCCGCAGGGGACGTTTTCAACTCCGCGCCGTACGGCTGGCCCGTGGCCAAGGGGTCCGGGCTGGCCGAGTCGCTGCGCCAGGCGTTGGCGCATCTGATCTCCACCGGCGAGTACCGCACCATCGCCCTGATGTGGGGCGTGGAGAAGGGCATGATCTCCACGCCGCAGATCAATGGCGCGACCCGTTGATCACACGCTTCTGGGTACGGGTGTAACCTGAAGGCAGCCGTCTCCGGTTAGCAGCCATCTTTTCCACGCGATGGAACTGCGCTTTGACACCGCGCGCCACTTTCGGCATCGGCCGCAGCGGAACGTAACGAAGGACTTGCTACATGCAGTCGAACGACCTGTTTTCACACCCTCAGCAGCCCGAGTACGTCTCGAGCGAAGACCACTCCAACGAACCCGTGACCAATCCGGTGTTCTCCGACCGCCCTGAACGCGGTCCGTCCACACCCTCCGCATGAACGGCCTCACGGGGACGCGGCGGCTCGCCCGACCCGTCCGCCTCGTGCTCGCACCACAACTCGGCTCCGACATCGACGGTGCCTGGTGGCCCCACACCGGCTCGGTAGCCGGTGAACTGCCCGAGCTGATCGAAACCCTGCACAAGACGCTGGGTGAGATCATCGACATCCGGGTCAACTGGGCGGCCACCGAGGGCACGCTGGACTACAACTCGATCCTGTCGAGCACCAGGACCAAGAATCCCGGCCCGCGCCGTCCGCATCGACTGATGGTTGTCGCCGGACGCTCGGCGTCGGTGAAACTGCTTGTGATACCGCATATGACGACACCCGCGCTCGGTGCGATGGTCATGCGTTGCGCGGTCGGCAAATCGAACGACGGCACTCCGGAATGCGAGCAGTGGAGCGACGCCGCCGACACGGTCATCCGGGCTGCCCAGTCCGACAGCGTGGCCTGGACGGCCAGGGCATAACTTTCAGCGCACGACGATCGTGTGCTCGCCACGCGGTACCAGTTCGCCGATCACGGGTGCGCCCGGAATCTCGCCGGCGATCAGCAGCCCACCTGAGGTCTGCGCATCGGCCAGCAACAGCGACTCGTCTTCGTCGACCGCGGTCAGATCGACGTGCGGCGCCACCCATTCCAGGTTGCGCCGAGTTCCGCCGCTGACAAAGCCCTGCGCCAACGCCTCTCGCGCACCGTCGATATAAGGCACCGCCGCGCTGTCGATCACCGCGGTGACACCGCTGGCGCGCGCGAGTTTGTGCAGGTGTCCGAGTAGCCCGAAACCCGTAATGTCGGTAGCGCATTCGACGCCCACATCGACGGCGACCCGCGCGGCATCGGCGTTCAGCGTGGTCATCACCGCGATCGCCTCCGGGAACGTCTCTCCGGTGTTCTTGTGCCGACTGTTGAGTACCCCGACGCCGAGCGGCTTGGTCAACGACAGGGGCACACCCGGTTTGCCTGCATCGTTGCGCAGCAACCGATTCGGATCGGCCACGCCGGTGACGGCCAACCCGTACTTTGGTTCCGGGTCGTCGACGCTGTGCCCACCGGCCAAGTGGCAGCCCGCAGCCCCGCACACGTCCAGGCCGCCGCGCAACACCTCGCTGACCAACTCGAACGGCAGCACCTCGCGCGGCCAGCCCAACAGATTCACCGCGACGACCGGCCGTCCGCCCATCGCGTACACATCCGACAGCGCGTTGGTTGCCGCGATGCGGCCCCAGTCGTACGGGTCGTCGACCACCGGGGTGAAGAAGTCCGTCGTCGCGATCAGCGCCAACCCGTTGTCTGAAAAACCGACGTCGATGCGCACCGCCGCCGCGTCGTCACCGTCATCGAGGCCCACCAGCAGCTCGCCGACCGGATCGCGCGGCGCCGCGCCGGTCAGCCCCCGGACCACGTCCTCGAGCTCACCGGGCGGGATCTTGCACGCGCATCCGCCACCGTGGGCGTACTGAGTCAGTCGGTAGGTCATCTGCTCCGTCACAGCCTCCATGCTGCCTGGCATGATCGGGCGGTGGGTCAGGGAGGCGTATCCGGTCTGGTGACCGGCGCGGTCTTCAAAATCGCTGAGCGGCAGATCCTGTCGCTGGCGGGTTCGATTCCCGTCCGCCTCCGCCACCCTTTCCGGTGATCACCCGTCCCACACCACCAGGCCGTCATCGCGGATCCGCGCTCCGTCCGACGGCTCGTGCGGCACAAGCCGACCGTCGTGCATGAGGTGCATGACCGGCACCGAGTACCGCAACATCGCGACGTCGGCGACGATCCGGCGGTGGCACCGCCACCACACCGACTCGCTGCACATCATCGCGGTGTGCTGTCGCTGCGACTGCTCCACGAGCTCGCCCATGGCGGCGTCGAACTCCTCGGTGCGCGTGTACGCGGCATAGGCCGCGAACTGCTTGACGCGCCACCACGGATCCTCGGGCTCGGACCCCGAGGACAGGCTTCTGCGTCCGCCCAGTCGCTGCTCCCAGCGGTAGCTCAGCCCCGCCTCGTCGGCCCACTCGGTGATCGCGGCCATCGCCACGTCGGGATTGTGCCTGCTGTTCGGATAGCGGCGGATGTCGATGAGCGCCTCGACCTCGGCTTCGCACAGCAGCTTCGCGAGCTCCGACTTATCGAGCGCACCATGGCCCACCGACGTCAACACACCACCGGTGTACCCGATCGACGCCGTTGCGCCATGATGGCCTCATGCGATTTGTGCACGTTTTGTTGCGCTGGGCGCCCCTAGGTGCACAAATCGCAGGGGGTGGCCCGGTGACGGATCCGCGACGACGGGTGCCGCGCACCGATGCGCTGCTCGCCGATCCACGCCTGGTCGAGGCATCGCGGGTACTGGGCCGGACACTGGTGAAAACCGTTGTGGGACAGTCGCAACAGCGTGCGCGGGCCGGTGAGATCGAGCCGGAGCGGGTTGCTGACGACGCGGTCGCATCGCTGCCGACGAGCGCGGCCACCCTGCGCCCGGTCATCAACGCCACCGGGGTCGTCGTGCACACCAACCTGGGTCGGGCGCCACTGTCGGGAGCCGCGGTCGACGCGGTTGTCACCGCAAGCGGCGCCACCGACGTGGAGTTCGACCTCGAAACCGGACGCCGGGCCCGGCGCGGTCGTGGCGCGCTCGCCGCGTTGGCCCGAGCGGTCCCGACCGCCGGCGGCGTGCACGTGGTCAACAACAACGCCGCCGCGCTGCTGCTCACCGCGATGACGCTGGCACCCGGCAAGGAGATCATCGTCAGCCGCGGTGAGCTGATCGAGATCGGCGACGGTTTCCGCCTGCCCGAACTGATGGAGTCGACCGGTTCTCGCATCCGCGAGGTCGGCACCACCAACCGCACCCACCTGCGCGACTACGCCGACGTGCTCGGCCCCGACACCGGTTTCATCCTCAAGGTGCACCCGTCGAACTACTCGGTCACGGGCTTCACCTCGACTGTCGGCGTGCCCGAGCTCGCCGAACTCGTCCGGGGCGAGCGAAGCGACGGGAAGAAGGTCGTTCCGCTGGTCGCCGACATCGGCTCGGGGCTGCTCACCCCGCACCCGCTGCTGCCCGACGAGCCCGACGCGACCACGATGCTGCGCGACGGCGCCGACGTCGTCACCGCCAGCGGGGACAAGCTGCTCGGCGGGCCCCAGGCGGGCCTGCTGTTCACCTCGGCGGAGCTCATCGAGCGGCTGCGCCACCATCCGGCCGCGCGGGCGCTGCGCGTCGACAAGCTGACCCTGGCCGCGCTGGAAGCCACACTGGTCGGCCCGCCGCCGCCGGTCGTGCAGGCGCTCGACGCCGACGTCTCCGACCTGCGGGCTCGCGCGCAGAACCTGGCCGCCCAGCTCCCGGGAGCCGAGGCCGTCGACTGCACCGCCGCGGTCGGCGGAGGCGGCGCACCCGACGTCGCGCTGCCGAGCGCCGCGGTCAGCCTGCCGGAGTCCTACGCCGCGCCGCTGCGCACCGGCACACCCGCGATCGTCGGACGGCTGGAGGGCGGTCGGTGCCTGCTGGACCTGCGCACGGTGGCCCCCGAGGACGACGGCCTGCTCGCCCAGGCGGTGCTGGCGTGTACGTCGTAGCGACCGCGGGCCACGTCGACCACGGCAAGTCCACGCTCGTCGAACGCCTCACCGGCATGTGGCCGGACCGGCTCGCCGAGGAGCAGCGTCGCGGCCTGACCGTCGATCTCGGCTTCGCGTGGACCACTCTCGACGGGCGCGAGGTCGCATTCGTCGACGTGCCGGGCCACGAACGGTTCGTCGCGAACATGCTCGCCGGCGTCGGCCCCGTGCCTGCGATCGTGTTCGTCGTCGCCGCGACGGAGGGCTGGATGCCGCAGTCCGACGAGCACCTCGACGCGCTGCGCGCGCTCGGCGTTCGGCATCTGCTCGTGGTGATCAGCAAGGCCGACCTCGCCGACCCCGCGCACGCGATCGGACAGAGTCGCGAGCGACTGCCCGACGTTCCGGTGGTGCTCGGCACGGATCTGGAAGCCGTTCGCAGCGCGGTCATTTCGCTTGTCGACGCGCTGCCTGCGCCCGATCGCGACGCCGACGTGCGGCTGTGGGTGGACCGGTCGTTCACCGTCCGCGGCGCGGGCACGGTGGTGACGGGAACGCTGGCGGCGGGCACCTTGCGCGTCGGCGACGAGCTTGAGCACGCGGGACGACGGTTGACGATCCGCGGCCTGCAGTCGCTCGGCCGGGACCGGCGGGAGGTCGGCGCGATCGCGCGGGTCGCAGTGAATGTGCGCGGTGTCGACCGCAGGTACATCGGCCGCGGCGACACCATCCGCACGCCGGGTGCGTGGGTGGACACCGCCGAAATCGACGTTCTGTTAAGGGAATCCGGTGAACTGCATCGGCAGCTCGTGCTCCACGTCGGGTCGGCCGCGGTGCCGGTGCACGTGCGTCCGCTCGGCGCGGCGGGCGCGCGGCTTCGGCTGACGCGTCCGCTTCCGCTGCGGGTCGGTGACATCGGCTTGCTGCGTGACCCCGGCGAGCACCGTATCGCCGCGGGCGTCGAGGTGCTCGACGTGCGGCCGCCCGCGCTGCGGCGTCGCGGTGCGGCACGCGAGCGCGGTGAGGAGCTGGCCACCGGGCGTGTGCGTCCGCCACCGTGCGCGCGCATAACCGATTTGCGCGCCATGGGTTTCGACGCCGACGGCACCCACATCGGGGAGTGGATGGTCGACGATGACTGGTGGGCCCAGCGTCGCCACCAGATGACCGCGGCGCTCAACGACTGGACCGCCGGGCACGACGTCGCGGCGGGGATGCCGCTGGAAGCCCTACGACAGCAGGCCGGTGTGCCCGCCTCCGAACTCCTGCTCGCGCTGTTGGAGGGCACCGGACTTCAGGTGACCGACGGCGTGGTGCGACGCCCCGACGCGGAGTTGCCCGCACGCGTCGACAAGGCGGTGCGAACGGTCGAGGAGTGGTTGGCAGCTGAGCCGTTTCACGCACCGGAGGCCGACGAACTCGCCGACCTGAACCTGGGTCCGCGGGAACTCGCGGCTGCGGTACGCGCCGGACGGCTCACCAGGATCGCCGAAGGCGTCGTCCTCGGCTTCGATGCCGCTGACCGTGCCGCCGAGATCCTCGCGACGCTGCCGCAACCGTTCACCGTCGCCGAAGCCAAGCGCGCGCTGAACACCACGCGGCGGGTCGCGGTGCCGCTGCTCGAACTCCTCGACGCTCGAAAGGTCACATGCCGGGGTGCCGACGGCACCCGAACGCTTCTTCCGCGGGAGCGCTCAACGCCCAAGCCTCATTAGCTCGGCAGCCTCCTTAGCTTCAGCCTCATTAGCTCGGCAGCCTCATTAGATTCAGCCTCGTCTGCTCCACCAGCCTCACTGGCTCTACCAGCCTCACTGGTTTCTGGTGGGTTCCGCATCGCAAGTGCCCGCCTCAGAGCGAATTATTCGCTCCAAGCGAATAATTCGCTGATAGCCGGGCAGCGTCGAGGGCTGTCTGCCGGAGCCCAGGCGGCGTCGAGGGGCTCCCTGCTCGACGCTGCTGAGGGCGACTGTGACTGCTGACTTACGCGGTCGTCCACACGTTTCGTACCTGACGGAGCGCTCGTTCCGTCACAACCCCAGTTCGCTCAGGCCCGGATGCTCCGTCGGGCGCGGGCCGGAGCGGTCCCAGTGGAACAACCGTTGCTCGTCGGTGATCGCGACATCGTTGATGCTGGCATGGCGCGTCTTCATCAGCCCGTCGGCGGCGAACTCCCAGTTCTCGTTGCCGTACGCCCGGAACCACCTGCCCTCGGCGTCGTGGTACTCGTAGGCGAACCGCACGGCGATACGGTCATCGCCGTACGCCCACAGCTCTTTGATGAGTCGATACTCGAGTTCCTGCTCCCATTTGCCGGTCAGAAACTCGATGATTTCCTCGCGGCCATGAAGAAAGGTCGACCGGTTGCGCCACCGGCTGTCCGGTGTGTACCCCTTCGCGACGCGCTCGGGATCACGGGTGTTCCAGTTATCCTCAGCGGCACGAATTTTCGCGACAGCGGTGTCGTGGGTGAACGGCGGTACCAGCGGCGGCGTGCTCATCGCGTGTCCTTCTCCGTGTCCTGAAGCGGGTTCACCTACAAACCGTACGCTCGGCGTCAACATTCCGACGCGCGGCTAGCGTTCCGCCTTGATCACCTGCGCCAAACTGAACTGCCAACGCTCGACCAGTCGGAAACCCATGTCGTGGCTGACCGCGAACGCCCGCGTCCCACCGAAAAGGGGACCGGGTGGAATCGCCACCCCCTCTTCGTGTTCGGGGGCGTCGGGATCGGCCTGCGTGATGATCCACACGACGCCGCAGTGCTCGAGCGGTCCGACCGAGGCCTCGGGGATCAGGTTGGTGTCGAACACGTGGCGGCGGTCGGCAGCGCGCTGCCACAGGCTGACGTCGACCAGGCCGGCGTAGGCGTCGGGGCGCGCGGCCATCAACGGTCGCATCGGCGCCGGATGGAAGGTGACGGTATCGTTGACCAGCAAGCAGTCACCTGCAGCGGCCTCCACGGAGATCAGGTCGGCCACCGGGCTGTAGTCCATGTGGTACTTGGCGTACGGACCACGTTGCACGGCAATGAAAGTGGGCGCCGCGACCAACGCGAACACCACCACGACCGCCGCCGCCACCCACGCGGAGCGCGCCACCGCCATGATGCAGACGCCCAGCAGCAGCGCCATGGCCGGTGCGGTGAAGCACAGATATCGGGGGGTGTAGAGCGGTTCGCGCACCGCCGAGTACGCAACGATCAACCCCGTCGGGATCACCAACCAGGCGGCGGCCAACACGACGGCTTCCCGCTCGCCGACACTCGGGCGCCTCGCGAAGACCCACACCCCGATCGCCACGAGTACCACGACCGCGGCCAGCGCCGCGAAATACGGGTTGCGGTCGAAATACTGTTGTACGGCAACATCTTCGAACGTGCGCGAACCGATCGGCGTGATCCAGCTGATCTGCTGGGCCTGCCCGGCGACCACCGCGACGAACGGCGCCATCACCGCGACGCTCACACCCGATGTGATCGCAAACGGCAGCACCACCGCCCTGCGCCGCCGAAACGCCAGCACGAACACCGCGTGCGCGAGGACAAGCAGCGCCAGGTAGACGTCGAACAGGATCGACACCGCCAGCAGGCCGCCGTAAACCCCCCAGATCCAACGGGATTCGCGTCCGGCGGTCCACACCAGCACGACAGCCAGCCAGACCGCGAACATCATCGTCAGCGCATACGGGCGCGCCTCGATACCCGCCCACGTCGCCCGGGGCAGGATCGCGCACATGACGCCGGCCGTGAGCCCGACCGCCCGCGACGACAGCTGCCGACCCAGCACCACCACACCGGCCGCGGCGGCCCCGACGGCCAGACCACCGGGCACCCGAGACCAGAACTCCGTCGGCGGCACGATGGTGAACCAGCCGTGCATCAGCACGTAGTACAGGCCGTGTACGGCGTCGACGTCGCCGAGCATCTGCCACAGCGCAGACAGCGACCGGCTGTAGGACGCCGAGATCGTCGCGGCTTCGTCGTACCAGAACGACGGTCGTCCGGCGCCCGCGAGGCTCACCGCGGCACCGAGAATGCCGACGAAAAGCGGTTCCAGCCACGCCAGCCGACCGCGGGCGGCGACGTCTACCAGACGCGGATCCAGTCGATGAGCATGGCCGACGGGTAGGGCGCCCGACGCGGATCCCCGCCGCCCGAACCGCCGACCGCGAGGTTGAAGATGGCCTGCAGCCAGTAACCGGGGATGCCGAACGGCCACCGCAGGTCGCCAGGCCGGCCGTGGACCGGGATCGGGTTGTTGTTCACGGTGAAGTACGGCTCGGCGCCGTCGACGTAGTCACGCCAGAAGCTGAACCCCTCCTCGCCCCAGTGCACCCGCCAGTTGTGCCAGGCGGGATCGACCAGCCCGGGAATGGACTTCCCCTTCCAGGTCCGGCCGTTGGACGCGGCGTGCACGGTGGTCCCGGGCGGCCAGTCGCCGTTGCCGTAGTACTCCAAAACGTCTACCTCGCCGTCCGGCAGCGGGTCCTGGTTCAGCAACCAGTAGGCGGGCCAGAGACCCGGGTGCATGCAGTCCAATTTGATCCGCGCTTCCCAGGTGGTGCCGATCTGGCCGCGGAAGTGGCTGAGCACCTTGCCGCTGAAGTACTGGTCGCCTTCCTGGGTGGCGCACAGCACGAGGTTGGAGTTGCCGTCGATGAACACGTTGCGGCGGTCGTCGCGGTAGTGGCCCGCGATCGGCGGGTTCACCGGGTCGTCCCAGCTCTGGATGATCCACTTCGACCGGTCGGGCGCCGATCCGGCCGGACCGTCGAATTCGTCGTGGAAGAGGTAGGTTCCGGCCGCCGCGTCCGGTGGTGGTTGCGACGGCGGGGACGGCCGGACCGGCGAGGCGTTGGCCAGCGGCGATTGGATTGCGGCCGCGCCCACGGCGGCGGCTCCGGTCATCATCATCAGGGTGCGACGGTCGATTTCGGCCACAGCAGCACCATAGAGGGTGCAAACCATGATCGGGTCGGGTTCCGACCACCGTGGCGCCCACAGCAGTCATCCGACGACGGCGCCCGCCCGCGCCGCACCCCGTGTGACTAGGCGCAACGCCGAGATACGCCCGGTTGTAGCAACCGCAGCCCGCACGCGGTTTGATGGGGGCAACGTCGGGTAAGGAGCCTTCGAGGCCTGAAGGAGGCGCGGTGGACATCAAGGGGTTGTTCCAGTCGTGGCCGGTGTACCGGCAGCTCACGGGTCAGGACCCGTTGGGGCGCGGCCACGCCGCCCAGTCGAAGCGCTCGATCGAGTTGACCCCGCGCACCGTCGAAGCCGACCGGGTCGCGCACTCCGTATGCCCGTACTGCGCGGTGGGTTGCGCGCAGAAGGTCTACGTCAAGGACGAGAAGGTCATCCAGATCGAGGGCAACCCCGACAGCCCGGTTTCGCGAGGCCGCCTGTGCCCCAAGGGATCTGCGAGCAAGCAGCTCGTCACAGGTCCGCAGCGGCTGACCAAGGTTCGCTACCGCCCGCCGTACGCCACCGAGTGGCAGGAGATCGACCTCGACACGGCGATGGACATGGTCGCCGACCGGGTGCTCGACGCGCGCAACAAGGGTTGGCAGCAGTTCGACGCCGACCGCAACACGCTGCGCCGGACCATGGGCATCGCGAGCCTCGGCGGCGCGACGCTGGACAACGAAGAGAACTACCTGATCAAAAAGCTGTTCACCGCCTTAGGAGCGCTACAGATCGAGAACCAGGCGCGTATTTGACACAGCGCCACGGTTCCCGGTCTGGGAGCCTCCTTCGGTCGCGGCGGGGCGACGGACTACCAGCAGGACCTCGCCAACTCGGACTTCATCGTGATCATGGGTTCGAACATGGCCGAAGCCCATCCGGTCGGGTTCCAGTGGGTGGTCGAGGCCAAATTGCGCGGCGCCAAGGTCGTGCACATCGACCCGCGGTTCACCCGCACCAGCGCGCTGGCCGACCGGCACCTCACGCTGCGGGCGGGCAGTGACATCGCCTTCCTCGGCGGCGTCATCAATTACATCCTGAGCAACGACCTCGACTTCCGCGAGTACGTCACCGCCTACACCAACGCCTCGTTCCTCGTCGACGAGCGGTTCCAGGACGCCGAGGACCTCAACGGTTTGTTCTCCGGCTACGACGACGAATCCGCGTCCTACGACCCGTCGACGTGGCAGTACCAGCGCACCGATCGCGAAGGCGGCGGGTCCGGGGCCAAGGAGCAGGCCGCGCCGGACCAGCAGGGGTCCGGCGGCGCACCCATCGACGACACCGCGCACCGGATCCCCAGCGATCCGACGCTGCAGCACCCGCGCTGCGTCTTCCAGATCCTCAAACGCCATTACGCCCGCTACACCCCGGAGATGGTGGAGCGAGTCTGCGGTGTGCCCGCAGAGGATTTCCTCGACGTCGCGCGGGCGTGGGCCGAGAACTCCGGCCGCGAACGCACCGCCGCGCTGGTGTACAGCGTCGGGTGGACCCAGCACACGCTGGGAGCGCAATTCATCCGCGCCGGGTCGATCATCCAACTGCTGTTGGGCAACATCGGCCGCCCCGGCGGGGGAGTGTTCGCACTCCGCGGGCACGCCAGCATCCAGGGCTCGACCGACGTGCCGACGCTGTTCAACCTGCTGCCCGGCTACCTCGCGATGCCGCACGCCGGCCAGGAGACGCTCTCGCAGTACGTCGACGACATCCGCGGGGACCACCAGAAAGGCTTCTGGCACAACGCCGATACCTACATGGTGTCGCTGCTCAAGGAGTATTGGGGCGAAAACGCCACCGCAGACAACGACTTCTGCTTCGACTATCTGCCCCGCATCAACGGTGATCACGGCACCTACCGCACGGTGATGGACATGGTCGACGGCAACGTGTTCGGGTACTTCCTGCTGGGGCAGAACCCCGCGGTCGGGTCTGCGCACGGCCGATTGCAGCGACTCGGCATGGCCAACCTGGACTGGCTGGTGGTGCGCGACCTCGTCGAAATCGAAAGCGCGACATTCTGGCAGAACGCGCCGGAGATCGAGACCGGTGAGATCGACCCGAAGACCTGCCGCACCGAAGTGTTCCTGTTTCCCGCGGCTTCGCACGTCGAGAAATCCGGCACGTTCACCCAGACGCAGCGCAAACTGCAGTGGCGCGAACAAGCGGTCGAACCGTCCGGCGACGCCCGCTCCGAGCTGTGGTTCTTCTACCACCTGGGCCGGATTCTGCGCGAAAAGCTCGCCGGCTCAACCGATGAGCGCGACCGGCCGGTGCTGGACCTGTCGTGGGACTACAAGCTCGACGGTGACGAGCCGTCGGCCGACGACGTGCTCCGGCGCATCAGCGGCGTGGATCTGACGACGGATCGCGCCGTCGACGGCTACACCTCGCTGAAGGCCGACGGTTCCACGCTATGCGGCTGCTGGATCTACAGCGGCGTGTACGCCGACGAGATCAACCAGGCAGCGCGACGCGAGCCACACGACGACTCCCAATGGGGTTGGGCGTGGCCGATGAACCGCCGCGTGCTCTACAACCGCGCGTCGGCCGACCCGCAAGGCAGGCCGTGGAGCGAGCGCAAGAAGCTCATCTGGTGGGACCCCGATAAGGGGGAGTGGACGGGTTACGACGTCCCGGACTTCGAGAAGACCAAACCGCCCGACTACGAACCACCTTCGGATGCAGTCGGTGTCGAGGCGCTGCGCGGTGACGACGCGTTCGTCATGCAGGCCGACGGCAAGGGATGGCTGTTCGCGCCCAACGGGGTACTCGACGGGCCGCTGCCGACGCACTATGAACCGCACGAGTCGCCGATGGCCAATGCCCTCTACATGCAGCAGGGCAACCCGGCGCGCAAGGTGTACGGGCGAGCGGACAACCCGTCGAATCCGTCGCCGCCGGAGTTGCACGGAGAGGTGTTCCCGTACGTCTTCACCGCCGCACGGTTGACCGAACACCACACGGCGGGCGGGATGAGCCGCCAGTTGCCGTATCTCAGCGAGCTGCAGCCCGGTCTGTTCGTCGAGGTGTCACCCGATTTGGCGGCCGAACGCGGTCTGACGCATATGGAATGGGCGCACGTGGTGACCAGCCGCTCGGCGGTTGACGCGCGGGTGTTCGTGACCGACCGGATGCGGCCGTTGCGCGTCGAGGACCGGGTCGTGCACCAGGTGTGGATGCCTTATCACTGGGGCAGCGTCGGTTTGATCGACGGCGACGTGGTCAACGACCTGCTCGGGGTGGTGGCCGATCCGAACGTGTTCATCCAGGAGAGCAAGGTCGCGACGTGTGACATCCAGCCTGGGCGGCGGCCGCGGGGTCCGGCGCTGCTGCAGTACATCGCGATGTACCGCGAGCGTGCCCGCATCACGCCCGAGACCGGTACCAACGTGGACACCACCGAGCCGTCGGAAGACCACACCGAGGAGCAGCCATGAGCCACAACAGCTTCTACGGCCCTCTCGACGACGTCGCCGCCGACGCGGGTTACGACGAACACCCGCCGCGGATGGGCTTTTTCACCGATACCTCGGTGTGCATCGGCTGCAAAGCGTGCGAGGTCGCGTGCAAGGAGTGGAACGAGGTACCCGACAGCGGTTACAACCTGCTGGGCATGTCGTTCGACAACACCGGCGAGCTAGGCGCAAATTCGTGGCGGCACGTCGCGTTCATCGAGCAACCCTCACGCGAACGCGTTGACCTCGGGATCCCCGGTTTCGAGCGCCCCGGCGACACGATGAGCGCCGAGACCCGCCAGGACTTCCGTTGGTTGATGAGCAGCGACGTCTGCAAGCACTGCACCCACGCTGGCTGTCTCGATGTGTGCCCGACGGGCGCGCTGTTTCGCACCGAGTTCGCGACCGTCGTTGTGCAGCAGGATATCTGCAACGGGTGCGGTTACTGCGTGTCGGGCTGCCCGTACGGGGTGATCGAGCGGCGCGAGGGCGACGGCCGAGCCTGGAAGTGCACGCTGTGCTACGACCGTTTGCGCGACGGGCTCGAGCCCGCCTGCGCAAAGGCGTGCCCGACGGACTCCATTCAGTTCGGTGTGCTCGACGAGCTGCGCGACCGAGCCGCTTTGCGCGTCAACGAGTTACACGAACAGGGCGTTACCGAAGCGCGGCTGTACGGCGAGAATCCCAACGACGGTGTCGGCGGTGACGGCGCATTCTTCCTGCTGCTCGACGAACCGGAGGTGTACGGGCTGCCGCCGGATCCTGTGGTGCCGACACGCGACATGGGTGCGATGTGGCGGTACGCGGGCATGGCGGCGTCGGCGATGATCGGCATCGCCGTGTCCTCGTTCTTCGGAGGGCGCAGCTGATGGCCCGCGAGCAGCTCGCCGTGCCGAAGGCCGAATTCCGTTCCTACTACGGCAAGCAGATCCTCAAGACTCCGGTGTGGGATTGGAGGATCGCGGCGTACCTGTTCTGCGGCGGGTTGTCCGGGGGGGCGGCGATGCTCGCGGCGGGAGCGGACCTGACGGGGCGGAACGAGTTACGCAAGGTCACCCGAATCGGTTCGCTGGTCAGCATTTTGGCGAGCCTGTACTTCCTGATCGCCGACCTCGGGCGGCCGGAGCGGTTCCACCACATGCTGCGGGTGGCCAAGCCGAGCTCGCCGATGAGCATGGGCACCTGGATCTTGTCGGCGTACGGCCCGGGGTCGGGCGTGATCGCGGTGGCCGAGCTGATGCCGCGTCGACTGCGCAAGACTGCGTTGGGCCGCTTAGTCGAGCGGGCGGCGCGACCGGCGGGGCTGTGGGCGGCGGGAACAGCGTCGGGGGTGGCTTCCTACACCGCAGTCCTGTTGTCGCAGACGGCGGTTCCGGCGTGGCGGGAGGCGCACCCGTATCTGCCGTTCGTGTTCACGGGTTCGGCGGCGGCCAGCGGCGCCGGTCTGGGCATGTTGTTGGCGCCCTACGACGAGACCGGTCCGGCACGCCGCATGGCGGTGCTGGGCGCGGGCATGGAGGTGGGGGCGTCGCGGCTGATGGAGCGGCGAATGGGTGTCGAAGGCGAGGCGTACACCACGGGGCGCCCGCACCGGTTGCGCCAGCTGTCGGAGGTGCTGACCGTGGGAGGAGCCGTCGGCGCAGCGCTCGGACGGAACCGGGGGACGATGGTCGCGTCGGGAGCGGCGCTGCTCGTCGGCAGCGCGCTGCAGCGGTTCGGGGTGTTCGAGGCCGGGGTCGCGTCGACGCGCGACCCGAAGTACGTCGTGGTCCCGCAACGGGAGCGGGTGGATGCCCGCGAGCGCCTACGCACGAGATCGCACTGAGGGCTGTTCACGACCGACCACGACCCTGAGTGCAATCTCGCCCATAGGACCATGAACAACATCCATCCGACGGGATTCTCCGTCGGATACCGTGTCCGTCCATGACCGTACCGACCACCGAAGCGCAGCCGCCGCGGTCGACTCCCGCTGAGACCAGGCGGGCGATCTGGAACACGATCCGCGGCTCGTCGGGCAACCTCGTCGAGTGGTACGACGTCTACATCTACACGGTGTTCGCCTCGTATTTCGAGGCGCAGTTCTTCGACGAGTCCGAGAAAAACTCGACGGTGTACGTCTACGCGATCTTCGCGGTCACCTTCGTGATGCGTCCCGTCGGGTCGTGGTTCTTCGGACGGTTCGCCGATCGGCGAGGCCGGCGTGCCGCGCTGACGGTCAGTGTGTCGCTGATGGCGTTCTGTTCGATGGTCATCGCGCTGGTGCCGTCGCAGGCGACGATCGGGGTCGCCGCGCCGATCGTCCTCGTGCTCGCGCGCCTTGTGCAGGGATTCGCGACCGGAGGCGAGTACGGGACGTCGGCGACGTACATGTCCGAGGCCGCGACCCGCGAACGTCGCGGCTTCTTCTCGAGCTTCCAGTACGTCACGCTCGTGGGCGGGCACGTGCTGGCGCAGTTCACGCTGCTGGTGCTCGACGCGTTCCTCAGTGAAGACCAGCTGCGCGACTTCGGCTGGCGCATCGGTTTCGCGATCGGCGGGGTTGCGGCGGTCGTGGTGTTCTGGCTGCGCCGCACCATGGACGAGTCGCTCAGCGAGGACGTCATCGAGGCGACGAAGGCCGGCGAGGACAAGGGCGCCGGCTCGATGCGCGAGCTGTTCACCCGCTACTGGAAACCGCTGCTGCTGTGCTTCCTGATCACCATGGGCGGCACCGTCGCGTTCTACACCTACAGCGTCAACGCCCCGGCGATCGTGAAGACCGCCTACAAGGGCGAGGGTATGACGGGCACGTGGATCAACCTGATCGGCCTGATCTTCCTGATGCTGTTGCAACCGGTCGGCGGGATGATCAGCGACAAGGTCGGCCGCAAACCGCTGCTGCTGTGGTTCGGCTTCGGCGGGTTGGCCTACACCTACATACTCATCACCTACCTGCCCGAAACCCGTTCTCCGCTTACCTCTTTCCTGTTGGTGGCGGTTGGGTACATCATCCTCACCGGCTACACCTCGATCAACGCGCTGGTGAAGTCGGAGCTGTTCCCGGTGCACGTTCGGGCGCTCGGCGTCGGTGTGGGATATGCGTTGGCGAACTCGATGTTCGGCGGCACGGCGCCGTTGATCTACCAGGCGCTCAAGGAACGCGATCAGGTGCCGCTGTTCATCGGATACGTCACCGTATGCATCGCGATCTCGCTCCTCGTGTACATCTTCGCGTTGAAGAACAAGTCCGAGACGTTCCTGGACCGCGAGCGCGGCGCGGCGTTCGTCCGCTGATCACTGCTTTCGCAGCCTGGTATGGATTCGCCTGTGCACCAGACTGTTTAGTTGGTGGGTGGTGGTTGGGGTTGGAAGGGTTCGTACCAGCGCCATTGGGCGTGTTCGCCGAGGGGTCCGGGGCAG
>NZ_LQIR01000020.1:0-58894 GCF_001499925.1 Mycobacterium lehmannii | reverse complement strand
CGGAAGCTAAGCCTGCCAGCGCCAATGATACTGCCCCACCCGGGCGGAAAAGTAGGACACCGCCGAACACAAATTAGGATTACCCCCCACGATTGCGTGGGGGGTAATTCTATTTCGCGACAATTCATTACGTATTATCGCGAGACTCCTACATCGGGTAGAAAGGCATACGTGGCTCAGGACAGACGGGACGGCGACGCCAGGCGCCGCCCACAGCAGTCAGCGCCGCGCAGCTCCGGTCCGAACCGGGCCCGCAGGGCGCAGCCCAAGCCCGACGAATCCCGTCAGCCGCCAGGTCCGCCGATGCCGGAGGGTATCGAGCCAAGGCAACTCGCGCCTGACGTGCGCGGCGAGCTCACGACACTCGACCGCTCGACCGCCGACTTCGTGGCTCGTCACCTGGTGGCCGCCGGCCAACTCATCGACGACGATCCACAGACCGCACTCGAACACGCCCGCGCCGCTCGCAACCGCGCCGCCCGCATCCCCGCGGTGCGCGAAGCGGTCGGCATCGCTGCCTACCACTGCGGCGACTGGGCGCAGGCGCTCGCCGAACTGCGCGCCGCCAGGCGGATGGGCAGCAAATCATCCCTTCTCGCACTGATTGCCGACTGCGAACGCGGTGTCGGACGTCCGGAGCGCGCGATCGAGTTGGCTCGCAGCCCGGAGGCCGCCCAGCTCACCGGCGACGACGCCGACGAGCTCAAAATCGTTGTGGCCGGGGCTCGCTCCGATCTCGGGCAGCACGAGCAGGCCTTGGCGCTTCTGTCGACGCCGCAACTGGATCCGAGCCGTAAGGGACAGACGGCGGCGCGCCTGTTCTACGTATACGCCGAAACGCTTCTGGCCCTTGGCCGCAGCGAGGACGCGCTGCAGTGGTTCATCAACGCCGCCGCCGCCGACCTGGAGGGCGTGACCGACGCCGAAGAACGCATCACGGAGCTCTCCTGAAGTGGATGCCCTCGCGCATGAGCACGACTGCCTTCTACTCGACCTCGACGGCACCGTTTTCCGCGGACACGAAGCCACCGTCGGAGCGGTCGATACGCTCGCCACGATCAGCGCACGCACCCTCTACGTCACCAACAACGCCTCGCGTGAGCCCGCCGACGTCGCCCGACATCTTCACGCCCTGGGTTTTAGCGCCGCACCAGAGGACGTCGTCACCAGCGCACAGAGCGCAGCACGGCTGCTGGCCACCCAACTGCCCTCTGGGGCAGTCGTTCTCGTCGTCGGGACCGAAGCACTCGCCAACGAAGTCATTCGCGTCGGGCTGAAACCCGTCCGTCAGTGGTCGGACGGACCGGTCGCCGTCGTGCAGGGGCACTCACCGCAGACCGGTTGGCCCGACTTGGCCGAAGCGGCCTTGGCCATCCGGGCCGGCGCCCTGTGGGTGGCGGCCAATGTCGACCGGACCCTACCGTCGGAACGGGGATTGTTGCCAGGCAACGGATCCATGGTGGCGGCGCTGCGCGCGGCGACCGACCGCGAACCCCAGGTGGCGGGCAAGCCACAACCGACTCTGCTCACCGATGCCCTGGCCCGAGGCACCTTTCAGGCCCCACTGGTGGTCGGCGATCGCCTCGACACCGACATCGCCGGGGCCAACGCCGCCGGACTGCCCAGCCTGCTCGTGCTCACCGGCGTCAGCACGGCCGTCGACCTCGTCCGTGCACAGTCCTCGGAGCGGCCGACCTACTTGGCTGCCGATCTGCGGTCGCTTGGCACCCCGTCGGCCGCATTGCGCATCGAGACCCACCCCGCCTGGCGCATCGACGTCGCGTCACCGACGGTGACGGTGCGCTCCACAGGCCACGAACCCAGCGACGCCCTGTCAGTGGTTCGGGCCACCGCCGATGCGATATGGAACGCCGGCCTCGACGGCCGGTCGGTCGCGATCGCCGCCGGTGACGACACCGCCCAACAGGCCCTGCAACGCTGGTCCCTGCTTCCCGAGTCGAATCAGCTAGCGTGAACCTCGATATGAGTACCGATCCCGAACAGATCCGCGCCCGGATCGCGGAGTTGCTGGCAGACCTGCCGGACCCCGCGCAAGAAGGCTCGGGTTTCGCGGACCTGACCGACGACGACGTCGAGCTGCTCGCGGCCCGACTGGAAGAGGCGCACGACGTGCTCGTGCAGGCGCTCGAGTCGGTCGAGAAGGGCTGAGCGCCGTGGCACGGCGCGCGCGAGTGGACGCCGAGTTGGTGCGACGAGGGTTGGCCCGGTCCCGCCAGCAGGCGGCCGAACTGATCGGTGCGGGTCGGGTGAGCATCGACGGGATGCCAGCCGCCAAACCCGCGACCGCCGTCTCGGTCACGGCCAGCCTCACCATCGAGGGTGCCGACGAGCGCACTTGGGTGTCGCGGGGTGCGCACAAGCTGATCGGCGCACTGGACGCCTTCGGTCTCCCGGTGGACGGCAAGCGATGCCTGGATGCCGGCGCGTCGACGGGCGGCTTCACCGAAGTGCTGCTCGACCGGGGCGCCCGCCAGGTGATCGCCGCCGACGTCGGCTATGGACAGCTGGCCTGGTCGCTGCGCAACGATCCGCGGGTGACCGTGATGGAGCGCACCAATGTGCGCGAGCTGACTGCCGACTTGATCGGCGGACCCGTCGACCTGATCGTCGCCGACCTGTCGTTCATCTCACTGTCCACAGTTCTGCCGGCGCTGACGACGTGCGCGTCACCTGACGCCGATATCGTTCCGATGGTGAAGCCGCAATTCGAGGTCGGCAAGGACCGGGTCGGCGCCGGAGGCGTGGTCACCGATCCGGCGTTGCGCGCCGAGGCGGTCCTGTCGGTGGCCCGACGCGCCGCCGAACTGCGCTGGTATCCGGTCGCGGTGACAGCGAGCCCGCTTCCCGGGCCCTCCGGCAACGTGGAGTACTTCCTGCACCTGCGCGCCGGCGGGGGATTGGAAGGACACGACCTCGAAACCGCCGTCCGTACCGCCGTCGCGGAGGGTCCGCAGTGAACACCGACCGCGCGATCCTCATGGTGGTGCACACCGGCCGCGACGAAGTCACCGAGGTCGCCCGGCGTGTGCAGAAGGTGCTCGGCGACAACGGAATTGGTCTCAAAGTTCTGTCGGCCGAAGCCGTGGACCGCGGGCCCGTTCCCGTCTCGCCCGACGACATCCGCTCGCTCGGCGTCGAGATCGAAGTGGTCGACGCCGACGAGCGCGCCGCCGAGGGTTGCGAACTCGTACTCGTCCTCGGTGGTGACGGGACCTTCCTACGCGCTGCCGAACTCGCTCGCAACGTCGAAATCCCGGTGCTCGGTGTCAATCTCGGCCGTATCGGCTTTCTCGCCGAGGCGGAGGCCGACTCCATCGACACGGTGCTCGACCGGGTCGTCAAGCGTGACTACCGCGTCGAGGAGCGGATGACGCTCGACGTGGTGGTGCGGGTGGACGGCGAGATCGTCGACCGCGGCTGGGCGCTCAACGAAGCCAGCCTCGAGAAGGGGCCCCGGCTCGGAGTGCTCGGAGCCGTCCTCGAGGTCGACGGCCGCCCCGTGTCGTCCTTCGGCTGCGACGGCGTGCTGGTCGCGACGCCGACCGGGTCGACAGCGTGGGCGTTTTCCGCCGGCGGGCCGATCGTGTGGCCTGACCTCGAGGCAATCCTGGTGGTACCGAACAACGCTCACGCATTGTTCGCCCGGCCGATGGTCACCAGCCCTGAATCGGCCATCGCGATCGAGGTCGAGGCCAGGAGCCACGACGCGTTGGTGTTCTGCGATGGGCGCCGCGAGATGGTGGTTCCAGCCGGTGGACGCGTGGAGGTCACCCGGTGCGGAACCCCGGTGAAGTGGGTACGCCTCGACAGCGCACCGTTCACCGACCGCCTGGTGCGCAAGTTCCGCTTGCCGGTCACGGGGTGGCGCGGGCTGTAGTGCTTTCCGAGATCCGTATCGAGTCACTGGGTGCGATCAGCGCCGCGACCGCTGAATTCGATCGCGGTTTCACCGTGCTGACCGGCGAGACCGGTACCGGCAAGACGATGGTGGTCACCGGTCTGCACCTGCTCGGCGGCGCACGCGCCGACGCCACCAGGGTGCGCTCCGGGGACAACCGTGCGGTTGTCGAAGGACGTTTCACCACAACCGAACTCGGTGATGGCGTGGCGTCGCTGGTGGATGAGATTCTCGACAGCTCCGGTGCCGAACGCGACGACGACGGCTCGGTCATCGCGGCCCGCTCGGTCAGCCGTGACGGCCCGTCGCGTGCCTATCTGGGTGGCCGCAGCGTCCCGGCCAAATCGCTGAGCAGTTTCACCGCCGAACTGCTCACGCTGCACGGGCAGAACGACCAGCTGCGGTTGATGCGCCCCGATGAACAACGCGGCGCGCTCGACCGGTTCGCCGACGTCGAAACGCAGCTGAAGAAGTACCGCCGCGTGCGGGAGGAGTGGTTGTCGGCCCGGCGCGATCTCTTGGACCGCACACAGCGAGCGCGGGAGCTGGCGCTCGAAGCCGACCGGCTGAAGTTCGGGCTCAACGAAATCGATGCGGCTGCACCGCAACCGGGTGAGGATGCCGCGCTCGTCGACGACATCCGGCGGCTTTCCGAACTGGACGCGTTACGCGACGCGGCCCAGATCGCCCGCGCTTCCCTCGCAGGACCCGACGACCCCTTGCCCGACGCGGTGTCCGCGGCCCATGGTGTCGCACAAGCAAAATCGGCGCTGGAGGCCACTGGGGACACCTCGTTGAGCGCATTGGCCGAGCAGCTCAGCGAAGCCGTCGCTGTGATCACCAATGTCAGCGGCGAACTCGGCACCTATCTGTCCGGGTTGCCGACGGACACCAGCGCGCTGGAGGCCAAGCTCGCGCGGCAGGCCGAACTCCGTTCCCTCACCCGCAAGTACGCCGCCGACATCGACGGCGTGCTCGAGTGGGCCCGTGAGGCCCGGGAACGGCTCGATCAACTCGACGTGTCCGAGGAAGCGCTCGCCGGTCTGCAACATCGGGTCGACGAACTCGAGGCGAAGACCGTCGCCGCAGCCGCCGACCTGACCAAGGCGCGAACCAAGGCCGCCAAGGGTCTATCCAAAGCGGTGACCGCGGAACTGTCCGGGCTGGCCATGGCCGGGGCGGTGTTCACAGTGTCCGTGGGCCCGCTGCTCGCGCGCGCCGACGACTCGGCGCCGGTCGTGTTGCCGTCGGGCGAGGCGGTGCATGCCGGCCGCGACGGCGTCGACAATGTCGAGTTCGGCTTCGCCACAAGCGGCACCGATGTTCTGCCCCTGAACAAGAGCGCATCGGGCGGTGAACTCTCGCGGGTCATGCTGGCACTCGAGGTCGTGTTGTCGTCGTCGGCGGAGGGAACCACGATGGTGTTCGACGAGGTCGATGCCGGAGTCGGAGGCCGAGCCGCGGTGCAGATCGGTCGTCGGTTGGGCCGGCTGGCTCGCACCCACCAGGTCATCGTCGTCACGCACCTGCCGCAAGTCGCCGCCTATGCCGACGTGCATCTCGTCGTCGGGGGGGAGGGTGGGAAGAACACCGACAGCGGTGGCGGAAAGGCCCCAAGGAGCGGGGTTCGGCGCCTCGACGACGAGGAGCGGGTGGCCGAGCTGGCGCGCATGCTGGCCGGGCTCGGCGAATCCGACAGCGGCCGCGCCCACGCCCGCGAGCTGCTCGAGGCGGCGCAGAACGAACGCGCCGAAGGCGGTTAGCCGCCCAGCACCGTGTCGATCAGCGCGCTGAGGAATTTCGGCTCGGCGGCTTCGTCGGTCGCCAGGCGCCGGTAGAACAGGGCACCCGACAGCGCCACCGATGCGGCCTCGGGATCGACGCGGGCCGGAAATTGCCCGTCGCCGACACCGGAGGCGATGGTGGCGGTGAGCCGCCGGCGTCGTAGCGCCGAGTATTCCTGGAAGAACCGGCGGATGTCTGGTTCGGTCTCCGCGGCGTGCACGAGCGCGGGGATGCAGGCCGAGACGGCCGAATCGCTCAGGGCGCCGGCGAGGTGCTCCAGCAGAATTTGAACCTGCTCACGCGCCGTCCCGGTGGGTACTTCCCGCCCAGGGTCTGGCTGAACATTGAGAGTCTCGAGAGCGTCGGCGATCAACGCGGTCCTGTCCGGCCAATGCCGATACAACGTGCTGCGGCCCACGCGCGCCCGAGCGGCGACAGACTCCATCCGGAACCCGGCGTAGCCGACCTCGGCGAACTCGTCGAGGGCGGCGCGAAGGATCGTTCGGCGTGAGTGGTCTGCGCGCGGATCGAGTCGACCTTTCTGGGACATTTATGTATCATAACCTCCAGGAGGTGCAATTATGAGTACTGTTTGCGTTCGCTACATAGTGGATGACGTCGATTCAGCCGTCCAGTTCTACACCAACCACTTGCGCTTTGACGTGGACTTCAGACCCGGACCTGGGTTCGCCATGCTCCATCGCGACGAGTTGCGACTGCTGTTGAACTCACCCGGCGGCGGAGGCGGAGCGGGGGAGGCGCTCAGCGACGGGAGCAGGCCCGCTCCCGGTGGCTGGAATCGAATCCAGTTGGAAGTCAACGACCTTGACGACACCGTCTCCCGGCTGTCCGACGCCGGCGTGTCTCTTCGCGCGGATGTCATCACCGGCCGCGGCGGACGTCAGGCCCTGATCTCTGATCCGTCCGGCAATCTCGTGGAACTGTTCGAACCATCGCGTTGAGTGTTACCTGTGTGACAAAAGGGACAGATGATACGGCGCGCCTCCGACAGATAGTTCGCTGATATCGACAAAATCGGCGCATGAAGATGTCAGCGCTGCTATCTCGTAATGCCAGCTCACGTCCGGGCATCACCGGCACGGCCAGAGTCGACCGCGACATCGATCGACTTCTGCGACGCGTCACCCCCGGCGACATCGTCGTCATCGACGCCCTCGACCTCGACCGCATCACCGCGGATGCGCTCGTCGAGGCCGGTGTCACCGGCGTGGTCAACGCCTCGCCCTCCATCTCCGGGCGCTATCCCAACCTGGGGCCCGAGGTTCTGGTCGCCAACGGGATCACCCTGATCGACGACACCGGCGACGACGTCTTCAAGAAGGTCAAGGACGGCGCGCGGGTGCGTCTGCACGAGGGCGGCGTCTACACCGGAGATCGCCGCCTCGTATTGGGTGTCGAGCGCACCGATCACGAAATCCATGAGCTGATGCACGAGGCCAAGAGCGGGTTGGTGGCCCATCTCGAGGCGTTCGCGGGCAACACGATCGAGTTCATCCGCAGTGAGAGCCCGCTGCTGATCGACGGCATCGGCATCCCCGACATCGACGTCGACCTCGACCACCGCCACGTCGTGATCGTCGCCGAGGACGTCGATGCCGCCATCGACCTCAAAGCACTCAAACCCTTCATCAAGGAGTACCAACCGGTGCTGGTGGGCGTCGGTACCGGTGCCGATGTGCTGCGCAAGGCGGGCTACCGGCCCCAACTCATCGTCGGTGACCCCGACAAGATGAGCGCTGAGGTGCTGCGGTCCGGGGCGCAGGTGGTGTTGCCCGCCGATGCCGACGGGCACGCCGCCGGTCTCGAACGAATCCAGGACCTCGGAGTCGGGGCGATGACGTTTCCAGCTGCGGGATCGGCCGCCGACCTGGCATTGCTGCTGTGCGACCATCACGGCGCGTCGCTGATCGTCACCGCCGGCCACACCGCCAGCATCGAGGAGTTCTTCGACCGCGCACGCCAGCAGAGCAATCCGTCGACGTTCCTGACCCGGCTCAAGGTGGGGGAGAAGCTAGTCGACGCCAAAGCCGTTGCCACGCTGTACCGCAGCCGGGTGTCGGGCGGAGCGATCGCGCTGCTGGTGCTCGCCGTGATGGTCGCGGTGATCGTCGCGCTGTGGGTGGCCCGTGTCGACGCCGCGCTGCTGGACTGGATCGTGGACTACTGGAACCGCTTCTCGCTGTGGGTCCAGGGCTGGGTCACCTAGGAGCGCCCGATGATATCGCTACGCACACACGCGATTTCGCTCGCGGCAGTGTTCCTGGCGCTGGCCATCGGTGTCGCACTCGGATCGGGGATGCTGTCCAACACCGTGCTCTCGGGGCTGCGCGATGACAAGAACGAGCTGCAAGAGCGGATCAACACCCTGACCGACGAGAGGAACGCGCTCAACGAAAAGCTCGGCGCGGCAGGAGAGTTCGATGCGCAGATGTCACCGCGCATTCTCCGCGAGACACTGCTCGACAAATCGGTGGTGCTGTTTCGCACCCCCGACGCCGCTGACGACGACGTCGACGCGATGACACGACTCGTCGGTCAGGCCGGCGGAACGGTCAGCGGAACCGTCGGGCTGACACCACAGTTCGTCGAGGCCAACGCCGCCGAGAAGCTGTTGTCGGTGGTCAACTCGCCGATCGTGCCGGCGGGCAAACAGCTCAGTACCACGTCGGTGGACCAAGGCTCCCAGGCCGGCGACCTGCTGGGCATCGCGCTGTTGATCGATCGCGATCCCAAGGTGCAGACCGTCGATGACACGCAACGCGAAACGGTGCTCGCCACGCTGCGCGACACCGGTTTCATCACCTACACCGACCGGGTGGGCGCGGCGAACACGGCGGTGATCGTGACCGGCGGACCGCTGGGCGACGACGCCGGCAACCGGGGCGCCACCGTGGCCCGATTCGCCGGCGGGCTGGCCCCGCACGGTTCGGGCACCGTCCTGGTCGGCCGCGACGGATCGGCATCGGGGACCGCGGCGATCGCCGTGACGCGCTCGGATCCCGCGCTGACCTCGGCGGTCAGCACGGTCGACGACGTCGGCACCGAATCCGGCCGCATCACCTCGGTGCTGGCGCTGGGCGATCTGGCCAATGGCGGCAAGCCCGGCCAGTACGGCATCGGCCAGGGTGCGACGTCGGTCACCGTGCCGCAGTAAGCTCGCCGCACGCTCAGGTCCCCGGCGCGTCACCGACGCGGCGTCGCCCTCGGTGTTAAGGTGGGGTTCCGTGGGTCGGCAGGCCCCAAACTAGGAATCAGCCTAGAGACGTAAGCCCTGCCCGTCGTCACGGAGGTCGTTCTTGCCAGCGTTACGCAAACATCCGCAAACGGCCACCAAGCACCTCTTCGTCACCGGTGGCGTCGTCTCTTCACTCGGCAAGGGACTCACCGCTTCGAGCCTCGGGCAGCTGCTGACCGCGCGCGGCCTGCAGGTGACGATGCAGAAGCTCGACCCGTACCTCAACGTCGACCCCGGCACCATGAACCCGTTCCAGCACGGTGAGGTTTTCGTCACCGAGGACGGCGCCGAGACCGACCTCGATGTGGGCCACTACGAGCGCTTCCTCGACCGGAACCTGACGGGGTCGGCGAACGTGACCACCGGACAGGTGTATTCGACGGTCATCGCCAAGGAACGGCGCGGTGAGTACCTCGGCGACACCGTGCAGGTGATCCCGCACATCACCGACGAGATCAAGGCGCGAATCCTGGAGATGGCCGCACCGG
Source organism: Mycobacterium lehmannii (assembly GCF_001499925.1). Lineage (NCBI taxonomy): Bacteria > Bacillati > Actinomycetota > Actinomycetes > Mycobacteriales > Mycobacteriaceae > Mycobacterium > Mycobacterium lehmannii. Next base: position 49,446 of record NZ_LQIR01000020.1, on the reverse strand, counting down.
ACGTCGACGGCAGGCGTCCCGATGTGGTGATCACCGAAATCGGCGGCACGGTAGGCGACATCGAGTCGCTGCCGTTCCTGGAAGCCGCGCGCCAGGTACGCCACGAGGTGGGCCGGGAGAACTGCTTCTTCCTGCACTGCTCGCTGGTGCCCTACATGGCGCCGTCGGGGGAACTGAAGACCAAGCCGACTCAGCATTCGGTGGCCGCGTTGCGCAGCATCGGCATCACCCCGGACGCGTTGATCCTGCGCTGCGACCGGGATGTGCCCGAACCGTTGAAAAACAAGATCGCGTTGATGTGCGACGTCGACATCGACGGCGTCATCTCCACCCCGGACGCCCCGTCGATCTACGACATCCCGAAGGTGCTGCACCGCGAGGAACTCGACGCCTACGTCGTGCGCAGGCTGAACCTGCCGTTCCGCGACGTCGACTGGACACAATGGAACGACCTGCTTCAGCGGGTGCACGAACCGCACGAGACGGTGCGAATCGCGTTGGTGGGCAAGTACATCGACTTGTCCGATGCCTACCTGTCGGTGGCCGAGGCGTTGCGAGCGGGCGGGTTCGCGCACCGGGCGAAGGTGGAGATGCGCTGGGTGGCCTCCGACGACTGCGAGGTCGACGGCGACGCGGCCGCGGCACTGGCCGACGTGCACGCGGTGCTGATACCCGGTGGCTTCGGCATTCGCGGCATCGAGGGCAAGATCGGTGCGATCCAGTACGCCCGCAAGCGGGGTCTGCCCGTGTTGGGGCTGTGCCTGGGGCTGCAGTGCATCGTGATCGAGGCAGCCCGGTCGGTCGGCATCACCGAGGCCAACTCCGCGGAGTTCGACCCGACCACCCCGCACCCGGTGATCTCCACCATGGCCGATCAACGCGACGCCGTCGCAGGTGAGGCCGATCTCGGCGGCACCATGCGGCTGGGCGCGTATCCGGCTGTGTTGGAACCGGATTCGATCGTGGCGCGAGCCTACGACGCCACGGAGGTGTCGGAGCGGCACCGTCACCGCTACGAGGTCAACAACCAATACCGCGACCGCATCGCCGAGAGCGGCCTGCGGTTCTCGGGAACCTCTCCGGACGGCCACCTCGTCGAGTTCGTCGAGTATCCGCGCGACACGCACCGCTTCATCGTCGGCACCCAGGCGCATCCCGAGCTCAAGAGCAGGCCCACCCGGCCGCATCCATTGTTCGTCGCGTTCGTGGGAGCGGCCCTGGACTACAAGGCCGAGGAGCGCTTGCCCGGTATGGACATCCCCGAGCAGCGGTCCAACGGCGTCGAGCACGGCGACGAGGTCGGGGCCCTGCTGCAAGAGCCCGCGACCCGTGGCTGACCACGACTTCGAGACGGTCTCTTCTGAAACCCTCTACGTCGGAAACATCTTCGCGTTGCGCGCCGACGAGGTGCGCATGCCCGGCGGCCATACCGCCCGCCGCGAGGTCGTCGAGCACTACGGTGCCGTCGCGGTGCTGGCGATGGACGAGGACCGCAACATCGCGATGGTCTACCAGTACCGGCATCCGCTGGGGCGTCGCCTGTGGGAGTTGCCCGCCGGGCTGCTCGACCTCGGAGGCGAACCGCCGCACGTCACCGCCGCGCGAGAACTCGAGGAGGAGGCCGGGCTATCGGCCACCGATTGGCGCGTGCTGGTCGACCTCGACTCCGCGCCGGGCTTCAGCGACGAGAGCGTGCGGGTCTATCTGGCCACCGGGCTCACCGACGTCGGACGCCCCGAAGCCCGCGACGAGGAAGCCGACCTGACGCTGCGGTGGTATCCGCTCGACGAGGCGGTGCGCATGGTGCTGGCCGGTGAGATCGTCAATTCCATTGCCGTCAGCGGCATTTTGGCGGCCAACACCGTCACCGACCCGGACAAGCTGAGACGCGTCGACGCACCGTGGACCGATCGGCCCACCGCGTTCGGTCGCCGTCAGGGGCACCCGTGACGACATCGTCTCCTCTTCGCGCAAGCGACTCATCGGCCTTCACATCCGCGCTCGAAGGTCAGGTCCAGGGCTATCTCGACCACCTGACCATCGAACGCGGTGCGGCCGCCAACACATTGAGCTCCTACCGCCGCGATCTGCGTCGCTACATCGACCACCTGACCGCGCGCGGTATCGACGACCTCACCAAGGTCACCCAGACCGATGTCAGCGAGTTCCTGGTCGCGTTGCGCCGCGGGGACGCCGAGGCCGGAACCGCCCCGCTGTCGGCGGTGTCGGCGGCGCGAGCGCTGATCGCGGTGCGAGGCCTGCACCGCTTCGCGACGGCCGAGGGGTTGACCGAACTGGACGTCGCCTCGGACGTCAAGCCGCCGACCCCGAGCAGGCGGCTGCCCAAGAGCCTGTCGCTCGACGAGGTGTTGGCCCTCCTCGAGGCAGCGGGCGGCGACAGCGACGCCGACAGCCCTCTTACGCTGCGTAACCGCGCTCTGCTGGAACTGCTGTACTCGACCGGGGCGCGCATCTCGGAGGCAGTGGGGCTCGACATCGACGACGTCGACACCCATGCTCGTTCGGTGCTGCTGCGCGGTAAGGGCGGCAAGCACCGGCTGGTGCCGATCGGCAGGCCGGCGGTGACCGCACTCGACGTCTATTTCGTACGAGGGCGTCCCGACTTGGCGCGCCGCGGCCGGGGCACACCCGCGATCTTCCTGAACGCCCGCGGCGGGCGGCTGTCGCGGCAGAGTGCGTGGCAGGTGTTGCAGGACTCCGCCGAGCGCGCCGGAATCACCTCCGCGGTGTCGCCGCACGTGCTGCGGCACTCGTTCGCCACGCATCTGCTCGACGGCGGCGCCGACGTCCGTGTCGTGCAGGAGTTGCTCGGCCACGCCTCGGTGACCACGACGCAGATCTACACCATGGTCACGGTCAACGCGCTGCGCGAGGTCTGGGCCGGCGCCCACCCACGGGCACGGTAGCCGAAACCGCCCTAAACAGGTTGATCGCCCGCACCAGCTGCGTGGAAGCCACCCGTCAAGGCTGTAGTCCGCCCAGATACTCGGACTCGAGAACCAGGTCGGCGAACAGCGACTGGTACTCCGCGTGCGTCTTGTGTTCCACGGTGTCGAACAACGCGCCCTGCTGCCGGCGCATGTATTCGCGATACTTCGGCGCTCCCGGGAGTTTCACGTTGTCGGCGACGGCGAGGGAGCCGCGGTGCAGCCAGCCGCGGTCGAGGATGCTCTGCAGATCGGCCAGGTAGGCGGCCTTGTCGTGGTCGATGAACACCAAGTCGAGCTGGCCCGGGCCGAACCCGTGCTCGGAGGCCAGCGCGTCGAGCGTGCGACCGCCGTCGCCGATCGTGCCGACCACGCACGTGATGCGGTCGGCGACGCCCGCGTGCGCCCAGACGTCCCGGGCGATTTCGGCGTTGGCCTCGGCGAGTTCCACCGAGTAGATCCGCGCCGACGGTGCCGCCCTGGCCAGCCGCAGGGCACCGTATCCGCAGTAGGTGCCGAGCTCGAGCATCAGGCGAGGGTCGGCGCGGCGCACCGCGGCGTCGAGGATCGCGCCTTTCTGGTCGCCGACATTGATCAGGAAGGACTTCTCGTAGGCGAACCGGTCGATCGTCGCGAGGACGTCATCGATGTCACCCTGCCGCGCGTTGGCCACCACGTAGTCGCGAAGCGCGGCCTCGCGCCCGTCACCGACCTGACCGGTGGTGGAGATGTTGCGCACGCCGAGCGCCAACCGCAGGAATGACCACCTCAGCAGCGGGATCCGTTGCCTCAGGCCCATGGCGTCAGCCTAGGACGCGACGCGGCTCAATCGGCTCCCAACTTGCCTGCGGGTCTGGCTGACCTGGCACGTTCCTGCCGTTAAACTTGCCCGGATGTCCGCCATGCCCGTGAACTGCCTGACCAGCGACGGTCAGGTATGAGCACCGAAGGCGCGCGCGAGTGAGGATCGCAGCGAGGTACGAGCGAGGACCGGAACGAGCGGAAGCCGAGGCATGAGCGACGACGCAGGAGGCGGCAGAACGCCGGAAACCCTGGGCCTGACCGGCCGTCCACCGCGGGACATCCCCGAACCTCAGCCGAAGACGACGCACGGTCCTGCCAAGGTCATCGCGATGTGTAACCAGAAGGGCGGGGTCGGCAAGACCACGTCGACGATCAACCTCGGCGCCAGCCTGGCCGAGTACGGCCGCCGGGTGCTGCTCGTCGATCTGGACCCGCAGGGCGCCCTGTCGGCGGGCCTGGGGGTGCCGCACTACGAACTCGAGCACACGGTGCACAACCTGCTGGTGGAACCGCGGGTGTCGATCGACGATGTGCTGATCCACACCCGGGTCAAGAACCTCGACCTCGTGCCCAGCAACATCGACTTGTCGGCGGCAGAGATCCAGCTGGTGAACGAGGTGGGCCGCGAGCAGTCGCTGGCGCGTGCGCTGTACCCGGTGCTGGACCGCTACGACTACGTCCTGATCGACTGTCAGCCGTCGCTCGGCTTGCTCACCGTGAACGGCTTGGCGTGCAGCGACGGTGTGATCATCCCCACCGAGTGTGAGTTCTTCTCGCTGCGCGGCCTGGCTCTGCTCACCGACACCGTCGACAAGGTCCACGACCGGCTGAACCCGAAGCTGTCGATCAGCGGCATCCTGATCACCCGCTATGACCCGCGCACCGTAAACTCACGCGAAGTCATGGCCCGGGTTGTGGAGCGTTTCGGTGACCTCGTGTTCGACACCGTCATAACCCGCACGGTGCGCTTTCCCGAAACCAGCGTCGCCGGCGAACCGATCACCACATGGGCGCCGAAATCCGGTGGGGCGCAATCGTATCGATCTCTGGCTCGCGAGGTCATCCACCGGTTCGGCGCGTGAATGACCCGGTGACGGAGACCGAAGCCGCGACGACCCCGGATTCGGATGACGCTCCCCAGTCGGGTTTCCAGGTTCGGCTCAGCAATTTCGAGGGCCCGTTCGATCTGCTCTTGCAGCTGATCTTCGCCCACCGCCTCGACGTCACGGAGGTGGCGTTGCACCAGGTGACCGACGAGTTCATCGCCTATACCAAGGCGATCGGCCCCCAGCTCGAACTCGACGAGACCACCGCGTTCCTGGTGATCGCCGCGACGCTGCTCGATCTGAAGGCAGCGCGGCTGCTGCCGGCCGGGGAGGTGCACGACGAAGAGGACCTCGCCCTGCTCGAGGTGCGTGACCTGCTGTTCGCCCGCCTCCTGCAGTACCGCGCGTTCAAGCACGTCGCCGAGATGTTCGCCGAACTGGAAGCCGCCGCGCTGCGCAGCTACCCCCGCGCGGTGGCGCTGGAGGAGCGCTACTCCGAGCTGCTGCCCGAAGTGATGATCGGTGTGGACGCCGAGGCCTTCGCCCAAATCGCCGCGGCGGCGTTCACGCCGCGGCCGGTTCCGACGGTGAGCACCGAGCATCTGCACCATGCGGCGGTGTCGGTGCCCGAGCAGATCGGTAACCTGATGGCACTGCTGGAGAGCCGCGGGATCGGGCAGTGGGCGTCTTTCCGGGACCTGGTCGCCGACTGTGAAGCGCCGATCGAGATCGTCGGGCGGTTCCTGGCGCTGCTCGAGCTGTACCGGGCTCGGGCGGTAGCATTCGAACAACCTGAAGCGCTTGGTGTGCTGCAGATTTCGTGGACCGGCGAGCGCCCGACACACCAACACCTGGCGGTGGAAGAAGATCAGTATGGATAGCGAAGACCACGACAACCTCGACGAGGTCGCCAAGGACCTCGACCACGAGGACGTCGCGGCCGACGCCACCGATCTCGGGATCGACGTCGCCGAACCGCCCGAACTGGAAGACGGTGAACTCGGCGCGGTGCTCGAAGCGCTGCTGCTGGTGGTCGACACCCCGGCCCCCGTGGAGCAACTCGCGCTGGCCATCGAACAGCCGCCGTACCGCGTCGCGGCCAAGCTGCAGGCGATGGCCCAGGAGTACACCGCCCGCGACAGCGGTATCGACCTGCGCGAGGCCGGCGGCGGCTGGCGGATGTACACGCGCTCTCGCTACGCCCCGTACGTGGAACGGCTGCTCCTCGACGGGGCGCGCTCCAAGCTGACGCGCGCGGCGCTGGAGACGCTCGCCGTGGTGGCCTACCGGCAGCCGGTGACTCGCGCCCGGGTCAGCGCGGTGCGCGGCGTCAACGTCGACGCGGTGATGCGCACGCTGGTCGCCCGCGGCCTGATCACCGAGGCGGGCACCGATCCCGACACCGGCGCAGTGACGTTCGCCACCACCGAACTGTTCTTGGAGCGGCTGGGGCTGACATCGCTGGCCGACCTGCCCGACATCGCGCCGCTGCTGCCCGATGTCGACGTGATCGACGACCTCAGCGAAACCCTCGACGAGGACCCGCGTTTCATGAAACTCAGCGGTGCTCCGGCGCCCGAGAAGCCGCTGTCCTTCGACGTGGACACTGATGCTCATGGCTGAGCCTGAAGGCGTGCGGCTACAGAAAGTGTTGTCGCAGGCCGGAATTGCGTCGCGCCGGGTCGCCGAGAAGATGATACGGGACGGTCGCGTCGAGGTCGACGACCGTGTCGTCACCGAATTGGGCACCCGTGTCGACCCCGAGGCCTCGGTGATCAGGGTCGACGGGGCGCGGGTGACGCTCGACGACACACTGGTACACCTGGCGATCAACAAACCAAGGGGCATGCATTCGACGATGTCCGACGACCGGGGACGCCCGTGCATCGGTGACCTCGTCGAGCACCGGGTTCGGGGTAACAAGAAGCTGTTTCACGTCGGCAGGCTCGACGCCGACACCGAGGGGCTGATGCTGCTGACCAACGACGGGGAGCTGGCCCATCGGCTGATGCACCCCTCGTTCGAAGTGCCCAAGACCTACCTGGCCACCGTGCTGGGCGCCGTGCCACGCGGTGTGGGCCGCGAACTGCGCAACGGCATCGAACTCGACGACGGACCGGCGCGGGTCGACGATTTCGCCGTCGTCGACAAGGTGCCCGGCAAGACACTGGTGCGGGTCACCCTGCACGAGGGCCGCAAGCGGATCGTGCGTCGGATGCTCGCGGCGGTCGGCCATCCGGTGCAGGAGCTGGTGCGAACCGACATCGGCACCGTCGCGCTCGGTGATCAGCGCCCTGGCAGCATCCGGGTCCTGACGCAGAAGGAGCTCGGCGAGTTGTACAAGGCGGTCGGCCTGTGACGTCGCTGGTCATCGCCGTCGACGGTCCTGCGGGAACTGGGAAGTCAACGGTATCAAGGGGTTTGGCGCGCGCACTGAACGCACGCTATCTGGATACCGGCGCGATGTACCGGATCGTCACGCTGGCCGTGCTGCGTGCCGGTGTCGACCTCACCAACACCGAAGCTGTTGCGGCGACGGCCGCGAACGCCGAACTGGCGGTCGGCTACGACCCCGACGAAGACCGTTCTTACCTTGACGGCGAAGATGTTTCGACCGAGATTCGCGGCGACGCGGTGACCAAGGCGGTGTCGGCGGTCTCGGCGGTGCCCGCCGTGCGCACCCGGCTCGTCGACCTGCAGCGCAAGCTGGCCTCCGGTCAGGACAGCGTCGTCGTGGAGGGCCGCGACATCGGCACAGTGGTGCTGCCCGACGCCCATCTCAAGATTTTCTTGACCGCGTCGGCCGAAGAGCGTGCCCGCCGCCGCAACGACCAGAACAAAACGAGCGGTCTGGACGACGACTACGAGGCGGTGCTGGCCGACGTCAAGCGGCGCGACCACCTCGACTCCACGCGGGCGGTGTCGCCGCTGCGGCCCGCCGATGACGCCGTCGTGGTCGACACCAGCGCGATGACGCAGCCCGAGGTGATCGAGCATCTGAGAAACCTCGTGCGGGAGCGAGCGGGAGCGCAGCGATGAGCGAGGACGGAACCTGGGTCGACGAAAGCGATTGGGAGATCGCAGAAGACTCGGCAAGAGATATAGCCGAGGCCATCGAGGAGGCCGCGACGGCACCGCCCGTCGTCGCCGTCGTCGGGCGACCGAACGTCGGTAAGTCGACGTTGGTGAACCGGATCCTGGGCCGGCGCGAAGCCGTGGTGCAGGACGTACCGGGGGTGACGCGCGACCGGGTGTCCTATGACGCGTTGTGGTTGGGCCGCAGGTTCATTCTGCAGGACACGGGCGGTTGGGAACCCGACGCCAAGGGTCTGCAACAGCTGGTTGCCGAGCAAGCGTCGGTGGCGATGCGGACAGCCGACGCGATCATCTTCGTCGTCGACGCGGTGGTCGGCGCCACCACTGCCGACGAGGCGGCAGCGAAACTGCTGCAACGCTCCGGTAAGCCGGTGTTCTTGGCGGCCAACAAGGTTGACAGCGAGCGCGGGGAAGCCGACGCCGCCATGCTGTGGTCGTTGGGTCTGGGGGAGCCGCACGCGATCAGCGCGATGCACGGCCGAGGCGTGGCCGACCTGCTCGACACCGTGATCGACGCCCTGCCCGCGGTTTCGGAGATGTCGGGCGGCGGGGGCGGGCCACGCCGGGTCGCATTGGTGGGCAAGCCGAACGTGGGCAAGAGTTCGCTGCTGAACCGGCTGGCCGGTGATCAGCGCTCCGTCGTCCACGACGTCGCGGGCACCACCGTCGATCCGGTCGACTCGCTGATCGAGATGGACGGCAAGCTGTGGCGGTTCGTCGACACCGCGGGTCTGCGCCGCAAGGTCGGGCAGGCGAGCGGGCACGAGTTCTACGCGTCGGTGCGCACGCACGGCGCCATCGACGCGGCCGAGGTGGCGATCGTGCTGATCGACGCCTCGCAACCGCTGACCGAACAGGACCAGCGCGTGCTGTCGATGGTGATCGAGGCCGGCCGGGCGCTGGTGCTGGCGTTCAACAAGTGGGATCTGGTCGACGAGGACCGGCGCTACCTGCTGGACCGCGAGATCGACCGCGAGCTCGTGCAGTTGCAGTGGGCGCCGCGGGTGAACATCTCGGCCAAGACGGGCCGCGCGGTGCAGAAACTGGTACCGGCCCTGGAGAAGTCGCTCGAGTCGTGGGACACCCGCATCTCCACGGGGCGGTTGAACACGTTCTTCAAGGAAGTGGTGGCGGCCCATCCGCCGCCGGTGCGCGGCGGTAAGCAACCGCGGATCCTGTTCGCCACGCAGGCGACGGCTCGCCCGCCGACATTCGTGTTGTTCACCTCGGGGTTCCTGGAGGCGGGTTATCGGCGGTTCCTGGAGCGGCGACTGCGCGAGACGTTCGGCTTCGAGGGCAGCCCGATCCGGATCAACGTGCGGATGCGCGAGAAGCGGGGACCCCGCTCTCGGTGATTTGTGGACGTCCAGCGACGTTAGGCGCCGCTGCCCCTCCCCAAACAGACGATTAGCCTTTCCCAAGTGCCCGTCGTCGACATGGTCCTCATCGCGCTGGCGGGTCTGGGAGCGGGCGCGATCAACACGCTCGTCGGCTCCGGCACCCTGATCACGTTTCCCACCCTGGTGGCGTTGGGCTATCCGCCGGTGACGTCGACGATGTCGAATGCCATCGGTTTGGTGGCCGGCGGGGTGTCGGGCACCTGGGGATACCGCCGCGAACTGCGGGGCCAGTGGCACCGGCTGCGGTGGCAGATCCCGGCCTCGTTTGTGGGTGCGGCGCTGGGCGCGTGGCTGCTGCTCAATCTGCCGGAGACGGTGTTCGAGCAGGTCGTGCCCGTGTTGCTGATCGCGGCTCTGGTGCTCGTGGTCGTCGGCCCACGGATCCAGTCGTATGCGCGGGCGCGGGCCGAAGCGGCCGGGCAGTCCGCCGAGCACGTGTCGCGGTTGCAGTTGGCCAGCGTCGTCTTCGCGACGTTCGCGGTCGGGGTCTACGGGGGCTACTTCACCGCCGCTCAGGGGATTCTTCTCATCGCGGCGATGGGCGCGCTGCTCCCCGAGGACATGCAGCGCATGAACGCCGCCAAGAACCTGCTGTCTTTGGTGGTCAACATCGTTGCCGCGGTGGCGTACACCTTGGTGGCGTTCGACCGGATCAGCTGGGTAGCGGCGGGCCTGATCGCGGCCGGTTCGTTGGTCGGCGGCTTCCTCGGGGCCCGCTACGGTCGCCGACTTTCGCCCAACGCGCTGAGGGCGGTGATCGTGGTGGTGGGAATCATCGGGCTGTATCGATTGCTGACCCTCTAGAGCAGTTCTGTATGGTTAGTCGAAGTTGACTGACCAGGAAGGGGAGCCGGGTGGCCGAACGCCGATTCCGCACCGCGCCGTCTGCCCTCTGCGCTCTCGAGCCGTTCTGGCCGTCACGTCGGATCATCGCCTTTGACGAGTGGTGTCGCGCGCGCATCTGATTTCGCGCCCACTGTCCGTCTGGTCGGCCCGCCGCGCTGACCACTTCTGAAAGCAGTCGAACCTGTGCGTTCGCTTCTGATATTCACGCTCGTCGGTGTCGGAGCGCAGCTGGTGGACGGCGCGCTGGGCATGGCGTTCGGCGTGACCGCCTCGACGCTGCTGGTGCTCAGTGGCCTCGGAGCTGCCCAGGCGAGCGCCGCGGTGCACCTGGCCGAGGTCGGCACGACGCTGGCCTCGGGTCTGTCGCACTGGCGGTTCAAGAACCTCGACTGGTCGATCGTGCTGAAGCTGGGCCTGCCCGGTGCGATCGGGGCGTTCGGAGGTGCGACCGTGCTGTCGTCGCTGTCGACCGAGCATGCCGCCCCGTTGATGGCGGGGATCCTGGTCGCGATCGGAATCTACGTGCTGTTGCGGTTCTCGCTGCGCAACCCTCCGGTGATGCGGCACGGTGAAACACCGCATACGGCGAGGTTCCTCAGCCCGCTGGGGTTGTTCGGTGGTTTCATCGACGCGTCCGGTGGCGGCGGCTGGGGCCCGGTGACGACGAGCACGTTGCTGTCGCGCGGTAAGACGCCGCCGCGCACGGTGATTGGCTCAGTCAGTGCCTCGGAGTTCCTGGTGGCGGCGTCGGCCTCGGTCGGTTTCGGTATCGGGTTGCGCGAGGAGTTCGTCGAGAACCTGCCGGTGGTGCTCGGACTGGCCGTGGGCGGCGTGGTCGCCGCCCCGTTCGCCGCGTGGCTGGTGAGCCGGATCCGGCCCGCGCTATTGGGCACGGCCGTCGGCGGTGTCATCGTGTTGACCAACAGCCAGAAGCTGGTGCACTACTTCGGTATCGAATGGCCGTGGTCCTCGGCGGTGTACACGCTGATCGTAATCGGCTGGGCGGCAGCGCTTTACGTGGCGTGGCGCTACCGGCGCATCGTGGAGCCGGCCGCCACCGCGGCGGAGGTCGATGCGGTGCCCAGCGCCGCTCGCTAGGCGTTCGTGGGCGCTAATTTATCCATCAGTAGCCTCTGGTAGGCCACGGAAGACACTTCTGTCGATCCGAAAGTTCAGATATGCCGACAGCCGGATGGCGGTCAAGCCTCCCACGACCGCGACTGGAATCAGGTAGTAGTCGAAGTCGCCGTCGACGATAAAGAAGTAATCGACCTCCTCGGGGTCATACGCCGTGCGCATCGTGCCGGTACTGGAGATCCAGACCGTCCACGAAGATCCTTGCTTCACCGTCGTCGTCTTGACCTGTACGCGTTTGATCGCGTCGTCCATCGAAACGAGCAGGTCGTAGCGGCACGGTTCCAAGGGCCATGAGACGTAGTATCCGCATAATTCAAACCACGCCCCAGCCATCAGGGAGCCGGCCCGAGCCAGGTTGCTGTGCCGCGGTCGCATGTCCGCAGTTGCAAGGTTCACCTTCTTTGAGGCGCGAAGGTGCGTGGTGTCGAGGCCGAGCCGCGCCGCGTGGCCGCGAATGGTAGTTGTGCTCGAACCGCCCGCTAGCCCGAGCTTTTCGGCAACCTGTGTCCAATTCGAAGCGGAGGTGACCGCCGCGACGAGTTGCCCGTCGGTCCAGCGTCGCTGGCCCGTGAAGTGGCTGTAGTCAAGGCCGAGGCGGTCGGCATGCAGGCGGACTGAACGCATGGCAGCGGCGGAGGTAGCCGACATTCCGAGCGTACGGAGGACGCCACGCCACGACCTAGATGCGCGGATCGCTGTTACCAACTGCGGATCTGAATACCGCCGCATGCTGCAACATTACTGGTCGCGTCCCATGATGCGTCACAACCTTGCGGTCGGGCTGACAGGATTTGAACCTGCGACCCCTACACCCCCAGTGTAGTGCGCTACCAAGCTGCGCCACAGCCCGCTGATCCACCGAGACATCTCGAGGGACGAGGGAACGATACCCTAGCGGTCGCCCGCAGCACGAAACGATCCCCTCTCATCAAGAACGACGCGGTCTTTCAACCCAGGACTGCACAGAGGGTGGAGCCGCAGATGCAGCGTGATCGGCTCGCGGAAATCTAGCCGCTGACTATCCGTCACGTCACCAGCGAGCGGCCACCTTCTCGGCGATCTGTTTGGCGATGCGCACCGCCGAGTCGCCCGGGTTGGCGCTGCACGTGTTCACGTCGATGACGATGTTGTTCTCCAGCGCGACGGCGTGCCCGCAAGCCCACCCCGGCGCAGCGGCGTTCTGCAGAGTCGCGACGGTGCTCAGCACGTCGTCGGCGTGGGTGATCGGCCCGACCGTCCACTTCGTCCCGCTCTGCAGGTGCGTGTACTCGTGGCAGGCCGGCCACTGCTGTGCGGAAGCATCGAGAAAAGCACTGGCCTTCTTCACCAGCGGATACAACACGACGGCCTGCTTCACGTAGTGCGCGAACTTATCTCCGTCGTTGAGGCTCTGGTCCCGCGAGGCTTGGAACCCGCTGCCGGCGTACACCGGCGCCTCGGCCGCCCCGTCGATACCCAGGCACTCCTGCGGCTCCATCGTGGCGCTGTTGTCCGACATCGAACTCAGAGCGCTCGTGACCACCATGTTCGTCGCGCCCATCGCGGCGTTCAGCTCATCCGCCGTCAACAGCAGCTCGTCCAGTTCGCGCTCCACGAGTGGGCGCGGAATCAACGTGCGCGTGGGCGTGGTCGTGACCGCATTGCCGACCGAGCTGGCACACCCGGCGACCAGAAGACAAACCATCGCAGCACCGAATGCTGTCACTGGTTGGCGCATGTGTTCCTCCCCAGGGCAGCCGTCTCCAACCCATCAGCGCAGCAATGTCCCCTATATCGCCGCGCGTGGAGCCATCGTGCAACAGGGAAGCCGTCGACCGTACGAAGTACCGCGGTGTTTCTGATAACGATGGGCGCTGCTTCTGATAACGATTGATGCGTCGCGCAGCGCTGCGACCCAGCTGGAAACCAACAACGGGCGAGGTGGATGCCCCGGCAGCGTTGTGCGAGAGAGGGATTCAGTCGCCGCTGAGCAACCTCAGTCCGACTTCTTGTCGTCCTTGTCCTCGTCGTCGTCCTGGTCGTCGTCGTCGTCCTCGTCGTCCTGGTCGTCGTCGTCCTCGTTCTTGTCGTCGTTCTCGTCCTTGTCAGACTCGTCGTCATCATCCGAGTCGTCGGAGTCGTCCTCATCGCGGGACCGGGAGGAGTCGTCGAGCTTGTCTGCGAATTTCGTCAGCGCCCGTGCGAGCTGGCGCGCTTCATGCGGCTCAACTGAATCCCCGAACAACAACTCACCATCGTCATTGGTGCGTTCGAGGTAAACCCTGTTCTCCTTGGCCGCGACGTTCCACTGGCCGGACTCGGGCTCTGCCATCGTTGTCGCCTTTCGCAGGTGGATTTTGGCCTCGTATACCCACCCAGATTCGCTGTCACGCAACAAACGACGCGGCGGCGCACATTGGTTTCAAAGGCAAGGAGTCGACCGTGTCGGCCCTTACCGCCGGGATAGGAAAACCTCCCCATACGCGAACGGATTCTGGCTTCGCGGCGATTACGGAGCCCCCCGTTGACTCGCAATCATTTCTGTCAACACCCCGCACCACCCCGAGAGGACAACCACATGACCACCACCCACGCTCGCCGGACCCGACTCCAGTACGCCGCCACGCTCATCGGCGCCCTGGCCGTCTTCGTCTTCGCCCCGGCGACCGCATATGCCGTCGACAACGAACCCACACCCGGCGGCGGCGGATGCACCTACACCGACGCCGACGGCTACGACATCCCGATCGACGACGGGCAGGACGTCTTCGTCGACGGCAAGCTCGTCTCCTGCCGCGGCGGCAAGATCGTCATCACCACCGCACCCCAGCGCAATCCGGCCAGCGTGCGCCCGGCGCTGCCGGCCGGCAAGCTCCCGGTGCTCACCCGGCTGCCCTGACCCCTCCCAACAATCGGCCCCCCCCCTCACGGGGGGGGGCCGATTCAATGCGAGACGGGCGAGGACGCACCGTGTTCGACACGGCTGCGTCACGTAGTACTACTCAAGCGGCGCCGCGGCCCGCCGGGGCATGCTGAACTCATGACGCTCACCAAGCCTCTGTCCGGCGCCGACGAACTGGCCGCCGACACCCCGCCGACCCGCGACCGCGCCGTCGACGTCGCCCGCCTGGCCGCGCTCATCGTGGTCATGTTCGGCCACTGCGCGCTGCTGCTGGCGACCATCGACTCCGGCGGCGTCCGCATCGGCAACATCCTCGGAGAGATTCCGGCACTCACCCCGGTGACGTGGATCGTGCAGGTCATGCCTCTGTTCTTCCTCGCCGGAGGCGCCGCGGGGGCATATGGCTGGCATGCAGGCAAGTGGTGGGGCACGTGGCTGGTCGCGCGTGCGCAGCGATTGTGCCGGCCGGTGTTCTGGTACCTCGCGGCCTGGACCATCGGACTGCTCGCGGTGCGACTGACCCTGGGTTCGGACTCCGCCGCGGACCTCGGTCGCGAGTCCGTCGCGCTGCTGTGGTTCCTGGGCGTGTACCTGGTCGTGCTAGCCTTCGTCCCCGCTCTGACCCGACTGTCGACGGGCCGCCAGCTCGCGGTATTGCTGGCCGGTCTGCTGGCAGCGGCCACGGCCGTCGACAGCATCCGGCTCTCGGTCGGTGCTCCGATGGCCGGAGTCGCGAACTTCGTCATCGTCTGGCTCATCCCGGTCGCGCTGGGCGTCGGGTACGCGCGACGGTTGATCAACCCGCGCGTCGCGCTCGTCGTGGGCGCCGGTGCGCTCGTCGCGCAGACAGTGCTGGCGATGGTCGGGCCCTACGAGGTGTCGCTCGTCGTCACCGGAACCGAGCACCTGTCGAACGTCTCGCCGCCCACCCTGCTTCTCGCGTTGCACTGCACCTGGGTGTCCGCCGGGTTCATCGCCTGCGCAGGGGCGATCCAGCGGTGGGCTGAGCGCCCGCGGGTCTGGTACGTCGTCGCGGTCGGCAACGGGGGAGCGATGACGCTGTACCTGTGGCACATCGTGGCGATCGCCATCGCCGCATTCTCACTGCACGCAATCGGACTCGATGCCTATGACGTTGACGCACCGTACTTTTGGGCACTGCTCGCACTTCGCGCCGCCGTGTTCGCCGTCGTCATGTTCGCCCTGTTCCGACTGCTCTCGCCGCTCGAGCATCGCCGCCTGCCGTGGTGGGACGCACCAGTGGGCGCCACCGGGCCACGGTCAGTCGCGGCCGGTGTGCTGATCGTGCTCGCGGGCGTGGCGATGGTGCTGCTGGCCAAGAACGGGCTGACAGGAACCTTCGGCTGGACGATGCTGGGTTGCTTTACGGCGTCGGCTGTTTCGGCGCGGGCCATGGCACGGGCCTAGGCTTTGCCCTCACCCGCTGCGGCCACCAGAACCACCGGCCGAGCAGCGCAGCGATCGACGGCGTCATGAACGCGCGGATCACCAATGTGTCGAAGAGCAGACCCATGCCGATCGTGGTGCCCATCTGCGCCACCACGGTCAATTCGCTGACCACCATCGACATCATCGTGAACGCGAACACCAGGCCCGCCGCGGTCACCACCGATCCGCTGCCACCCATGGCCCGGATGATCGCGGTGTTGACCCCCGCCGGCAGTTCCTCCTTCAACCTGGCCACCAGAAGCAGGTTGTAGTCGGCGCCCACGGCCAACAGGATGATCACCGCCATCGCCATGACCATGAACTGCAGCTCGATGCCCAGAATGTGCTGCCACACCAGAATCGACAGACCGAAGGACGCCCCGAGCGACAACACGACCGTGCCCACGATCACCGCCGCGGCGATGACGCTGCGCGTGATGATCAACATGATGGTGAAGATCAGCGCCAGCGCAAGGATGCCCGCGATCATCAGGTCGTAGTTGTTGCCCTCCTGCATGTCCTTGAACGCTGCGGCAGTACCGCCGACGTAGATCTTGGCCCCTTCGAACGGCGTGCCCTTGATCGCCTCTTTCGCAGCCTGCTTGATCGCGTCGATGCGATCGATGCCGTCGGCGCTGAGCGGATCGCCCTCGTGCTGGACGATCATTCGCACGGCCCGACCGTTGGGAGAGATGAAGTTCTCCATGCCGCGCCTGAATTCCTCGTTGTCGAAGATCTCGGGCGGCAGGTAGAACGTGTCGTCGTTCCACGAGTCGTTGAAGGCATCGCCCATCGCCGACTGGTTTTCGCTCATGGCGGCCTGCTGATCCTGCAGGCCTCCTTGAGAAGCGTGCATCGTCAGCATCATGGTCCGCATGGTGCGCATCGACTCGATCTGCTCGGGCATCAGCGCCAGCAGCTGCGGCATCAGCGCATCGAGTCGCTCCAGATCCGGAATCAGGTCCTGGACGTTGTCGGTCAGCTTGTTCGTGCCGTCGATGGTGTCGAAGATCGACCGTACCGTCCAGCAGACCGGGATGTTGAAACAGTGCGGTTCCCAGTAGAAGTAATTGCGGATCGGACGCATGAAGTCGTCGAGATTGGCGATGTGATCCCGCAATTCGGCGGTGTCGGCGACCATGGTCTTGGTCTTCTGCACCATGCTGTGCGTGGTCGCGTTCATCTCACCCATCAACGCCATCATCCGCGTCATGGTGTCGATGTTCTTCTGCATCTCGTCGGCCTGCACCAGCATGTCGGCCATCCGGTCCTGGGTGTACTTGCGGTTCAAGTCCTGGCCGACGCCGCCGAGGCTCATTTGCGCTGGGATGGTGCTGAATTCGATGGGTTTGCCGTTGGGGCGGGTGATGGTCTGGACCCGCGAGATGCCCGGCACCCGAAAGACCGCCTTGGCGATCTTGTCGATCACCAGGAAGTCCGCCGAGTTGCGCAGGTCATGATCGGTCTCGATCAGCAGCAACTCGGGGTTCATGGTGGCGGGGGAGAAGTGCCGTTCGGCAGCGGCGAAGCCCTGGTTTGCGGGCAGATCGGCGGGCAGATACAGACGGTCGTTGTAATTGGGCTGGTACCCGGGCAACGTCAACAAGCCGACCAACGACAACGCGACGGTCGCGAGCAACACCGGCCCGGGCCAGCGGACGATCGCGGCGCCGATCTTGCGCCAACCACGGATGCGCATGGCGCGCTTGGGTTCCAGCAGGCCGAAACGGGTCGCGATCGTGATTATCGCCGGGCCGAGCGTCAGCGCGACGAACACCGCCGTGGTCATACCCACCGCCAGCGGGACACCCAGCGACTGGAAGTACGGCAGCCGGGTGAACGACAGGCAGAAGGTGGCGCCGGCGATCGTCATACCCGAGCCCAACACCACATGGGCGGTGCCGCGGAACATGGTGTGGAACGCCGACTCCCGGTCCTGACCCAGCGTGCGAGCCTCCTGGTACCGCCCGATGAGGAAGATCGCGTAGTCGGTGGACGCCGCGATCGCGAGCGTCACAAGTAGGTTCGTCGCGAACGTCGACAGCCCGATCAGGTCGTGGTACCCGAGGAATGCCACCACTCCGCGCGTGGCCGCCAGCGCCAGGAAGACCATCACCAGTGTGATGAGCATGGTGCCGATCGACCGGTAGACCAGCAACAGCATCGTGATGATCACGGCGAACGTGGCGTACTCGATGATGCGAATGCTGCGGTCGCTGGCGATCTGCTGGTCGGCGACGAGGGCGGACCCGCCGGTGACGAAGACCTTCACCCCCGGTGGAGGCGGGATGCTGTCGACGATGCTCTTGACGGCTTCCACGGACTCGTTGGACAGCGCCTCGCCCATGTTGCCGGCCAGATAGGCCTGGACGTAGACGGCCTTGCCGTCGGCGCTCACGGCCGCGGCTTCTGTCAGCGGGTCGCCCCAGAAGTCCTGGATGTGCTCGACGTGCTTGTCGTCGGCTTCGAGCCTGTCGATGAGTTCGTCGTAGTAGCGCCGCGCGTCGTCGCCCAACGGCTGCTCGCCCTCGAGGACGATCATCGCCGAGCTGTCGGATTTGAATTCTTCGAAGATCTGGCCGACGCGCTGCATCGCGATCACCGACGGAGCCTCCGACGGGCTCATCGACACCGAGCGCATCTGGCCGACGACCTCGAGCTGCGGCACGGTCACGTTGAGCAATGCGATCAGCGCGATCCACCCGACGATGATGGGTAGGGCGAGCCGCCGGATCCACTTGGCCAGCGCAGACCGTTCGGAATGCGCGGCGTGTTCGGTTGAAGGCGCGGTGGGAGCGCTCACCAGGAATTCACCTCGGCGGAGCTCCTCCCTAGGGGTGTTAGGACCGCCTTAGTTCCTACCAGATGTGGGCCTTGAAACGGTAGTCAGATCCGCCCTGCAGCGAACTCTGCAGCTTGGTTAACCAATCCGGCCTGGACATAGGCGACGTGTGCGCCCATGTCGCGTCCGCCCTCGAAGCAGATCGGGTCGTTCGGGACACACAGGTCGATCGTCTTGGCCGCGTAGTCGGACCCCACCGACGGCAGCGGCCCGGGCGACAGCCGATCGGCAAAGCTGCTGCGCGGACCGCCGAACAGGGCGACCGCGGCGACGTGCGGAACGACCGTCGGCGCCATCTCGGCGGTGGCGACGTCCATCACCGCTGCACCCTGGGAGTAGCCACCGAGCACCATCCTGGTGGCGGGGCAGCCCGCGGCCATCGATTGCACGTGGGCACGGGTGTCCTCGGCGCCTGCACGGGTGCTCACCGCAAAGTCGCGACTGGCGGGATAGTCGACGGCGTAGACACCCACCGACCGGTCACCCAACCGCGACCGCACCGAGTCGACGAAGGCCTGTCCGATTCCGCCCACTCCCGGCGGCTCGGTGGTTCCGCGCGCGAAGACGATTTCGACCTCCGGGCACGGGGCCGCCTGGGCAGCGGGGACACCGATCAGTGCGGACAGTGTGATCGCGACGGGCAGGAGGACCGCGCGGCCGGCGAATGTGCTCATACGGGTATTTCGCCGCGCAGGACCAAGACGTGACATCACACCGCACGCCGTCAACGAGACGTCAACGGAGCGAACGACGAGCAAAACGGACCGATGACGGGTCGCTAGGCGCCCGCACAGCTTTCAAGATGCCGAGCACGGCGAAGCAAATTATGCTCGCTTCGCTGATCTTGACCGCGCAGTGCGGGTCGGCGGAATCCGGCCGGGAAGCGAGGCGACGTGGACACGGTGCTCGGCCTGTCGATGACATCGACCGGTATCGCGTGGGTGCTGGTCGAAGGCGAGGGCGCCGACGCGAAGACGGTGGATCACGACCACTTCACCGTCGTCGCCGACGTCGCCACCGACGGCGACATCTCCACCCACGAAGCAGCGGTGCGGGGCGCGCGGGCGATCGCGTCCGCCACCGGCCATCGGATCGACACGGTCTGCATGACGTGGAGCGCCGATGCCGGCGCGAAGGCCGAACTGCTCCGGAACTCGCTGTCCGACATGGGGTTTGCGAAGGTGGCGACGGTACGGATGGCGGACGCCGCTCGAACGTGGGCCCGCATGCTCGAGTCCGGTGAATTCGACGACGTCCAGGTCGCGCTGGCCTGCGGCGCCGCACTGTCCAGACCGGTACTCAGTGCTGCCGCGCCGTCCACACCGGTAGGGAAGTCGACGCCGCTGCGCTCCCGGCGTCGGTTGAGTCCGCACGGCCGGGCCGCGCTGGTCCTCGCGGCGGGCGTGATCGGCCTGTTCGCCTTCGGTCCGGAACTCGCCCGCTGGGATTCGCCGGACGCCAGGGGCGACCGTTCGGCCGAGACCGCGCCGATGACTCCGGCGGCCGCGGTGTCGGACGCCGGCCCGTCGATCAGCGTCCATGCCGTGCCGTCGGCGCCCGTCGTCCCGATCGTGGTGAAACAGGTGATTCCGCGACCGGTACCGGCACCGGCCGCGGTCGCATCACCCGAAGCGGTATCCGACGTCGCCACCGACACCGCCGTCGCTCCGGAGGTCACCGCCCAACCGGCCGCGGAAACGGCGGCGCCGGTGGCCGACCTACTTCAGGAATCGACCGCGACAGTCGTTGTGGCGCAAACAGCTCCGGCAGCGACAAGCCCGGCGCCTACTGCGCCGCCGCCGGCGTTCGTGCCGCCTCCGGATCCGATTCAGGCGGCGTTGAGCCCGCTGTTCGGCGGGTTGCCCTGACCCGCGCTACGGCGCAGTGGTCCAGTTCCAGATCTCGGGCTGGCTCGGCGGGTAGTTCATGCACACGTCGGTCGCGTGCGCGACGACACCCTTGTTGTTGAAGAACAACTTGGCCCAGTTGCCCCACCGGGTGGCCATCTGCTCGTAGAACACGTTGGTCGCGGTGTTCTCCGCGTACTGCCGGCGACCTGCGTAGTCCAGCGAGAAGAACCAATAGATCCGGTCGCGGGCGCCCTTCTGCACGTCCGCGGGCCGGTTCCGGTAGTCGATCATGTAGCGCTCGAAGTAGAACGGGTCCTCATCGCGAACGGCGGCCATGTACTGGTCGACCGTGCAGGTGGTCCTCATGATCCGGTTCGGGATCGGGTAGTCGTCGGTGGCGTCGGCGGCTGCGGTGGCCGGGAAGATCATCGCCGCGCAGCCGAAGGATGCCAGCGCAATGGTGGCTTTACGAAACACTTTCGGACTCCTAGCTCTACCGGTTACGGGCTTGATCGAGGGTCGGAAGCAGGTCGGGGCAGTAGAAGCGCAGCGCTCCGGCGAGGAACTTCCACGACTGGTCGGTGCTGTTCTGCCCCCGCGCCAGCTGCTTTTGGACGAACTGTGCCGAGGCGAAAGCATCGCGGTCGACACCTTTGCGTATCCGCTTGCAGGTGATCTTGCCGATCCAGGCGTTGTAGTCCTTCTGCCCGTAGATGCCGTACGTGTGCAGCTCGTTGCTGAAGTCGGTGTCGATGTCCTGCGCTTGGGCGGGTGCGGCCAGCACCAGCGCCGCCGCTGCGGCAGCAACCCCACTGATCAGTCGTTTCATGACTGTGCTCCTTCCCCCCCTGACGGCGTCAGTTCCCTCGGTTTCGGCCACGGTACAGGCACTGGACGTTCTCGCACCCGCTGTGGCCACCAGAACCACTTACCCATGAGCGCCGCGATGGACGGCGTCATGAATGCCCGGATGACAAGAGTATCGAACAACAGGCCGAGCCCGATGGTCGTTCCGACTTGTCCGATCACTGTCAATTCGCTGACGGCCATCGACATCATCGTGAACGCGAACACCAGACCTGCCGAGGTCACGACCGAACCGCTGCCACCCATCGCCCGGATGATCCCGGTCCTGATGCCGGCGTGCAGTTCTTCCTTGAGCCGCGACACCAAGAGCAGGTTGTAGTCCGCTCCGACGGCCAGCAGGATGATGATCGCCATCGCCATGACCATCCAGTGCAATTCGATGCCCAGGATGTGCTGCCAGATCAGGATCGACAAGCCGAACGACGCGCCGAGCGAGATCACCACGGTGCCAACGATTACCGCGGCGGCCACCACGGCGCGGGTCAGGATGAGCATGATCGTGAAGATCAGCGCCAGCGCGAGGATGGCCGCGATCATCAGGTCGTAGCTGTTGCCGTCCGACATGTCCTTGTAGACCGCGGCGGTGCCCGCCAGATAGATCGTGGAGCCCTCCAGCGGCGTGCCCTTGATGGCCTCCTTGGCGGCCTGCTTGATCGCGTCGATGCGCGCGATGCCCTCGGGGGTCATCGGGTCACCGTCGTGGGCGATGATGAAGCGCACCGACTTACCGTCCGGAGAGATGAAGTTCTCCATGCCCTTCTTGAACTCTTCGTTGTCGAAGACCTCCGGCGGAAGGTAGAAGGAGTCGTCGTTCATCGACGCGTCGAAGGCATCACCCATGGCAGTCGAGTTCTCCTGCATGGCTGCCATCTGGTCCTGCAGACCCTTTTGCGACGAGTACATCGTCAGCATCATCGTCCGCATCGTCTTCATCGTTTCAATCATCGGCGGCATCAGCGTGACCATCTGCGGCATCAACTGGTCCAGCCGCTCCATATCGGGCAGCAGGTCCTGGATGTCGTCGGTCATCGTGTTGATGCCGTCGAGGGTGTCGAAGACCGACCGGAACGCCCAACAGATCGGGATGTTGAAGCAGTGCGGTTCCCAGTAGAAGTAGTTGCGGATCGGCCGGAAGAAGTCGTCGAAGTTGGCGATGTTGTCGCGCAGCTCGGCCACGTCGACCGTCATGTCCTTCATCTTCGTGACCATGCTGTGCGTGGTCGCGGCCATCTCCTCGGTGAGCTTGGACATCCGCTCCATGTTCGCGATGGTCTTGGACATCTCGTCGGCCTGCACCAGCATGTCGGCCATCCGGTCCTGCAGGTACTTCTGGTTCATCTGCTGGGTGGTGCCCTGCATGCTGATCTGGAACGGAATCGACGTGTGCTCGATGGGTTTCCCGTCGGGCCGGGTGATGGCCTGCACGCGCGAGATCCCGGGCACGCGGAAGATCTGCTTGGCGATCTTGTCGATGACCAGGAAGTCGGCGGAGTTGCGCAGGTCGTGATCGCTCTCGATCATCAGCAGCTCGGGATTCATCCGCGCCGGCGAGAAGTGCCTGTCGGCCGCCGCGTATCCCTCGTTGGCCGGCAGATCGGCGGGCAGGTAGTTGCGGTCGTTGTAGTTGGTCCGGTACCCCGGCAGCGCGAGGAGGCCGACCAGCGACAGGGCCACCGTCGCGACCAGGATCGGTCCGGGCCACCGCACGACGGCGGCGCCGACCTTGCGCCAGCCGCGCACCCGCATCGCCCGTTTGGGTTCGAGCACCTTGCCGAACCGGCTGGCGACACTGATGATCGCCGGCCCCAACGTCAGCGACGCGATCACCGAGGTCACCATGCCGACAGCCAGCGGCACACCCATCGTCTGGAAGTACGGCAGCCGCGTGAAGCTGAGGCAGAACAGCGCGCCTGCGATCGTCAGACCGGACCCCAGCACCACGTGCGCCGTGCCGTGGAACATCGTGTAGTACGCGGTCTCTCGGTCTTCTCCGAGTCCGCGCGCCTCCTGATAGCGGCCGGTCAGGAAGATCGCGTAGTCGGTTCCCGCGGCGATCGCCAGCGTCACCAACAAGTTGGTCGCGAACGGAGAGAGCCCGATGATCTCGTGGTAACCGAGGAACGCCACCATGCCGCGGGCGGCGGCCAGCTGCAGGACGACCATCACCAACGTCAGGATCACGGTGATGATCGACCGGTACACCAGCAGCAGCATCGTGATGATGACCGTGAACGTGAGGGCCTCGATGACCCGCATGCTGCGGTCGCTGGCGATGTGTTGGTCGGCGGCCAGTGCGGCCGGACCGGTCACGAACACCTTCACGCCGGGCGGTGGCTGCATGCCCGCGACCAGGTCCTGGACCGCCTCGACCGATTCGTTGGCCAGCGCCTCGCCCTGGTTACCGGACAGGTACACCTGCACGTAGGCGGCTTTTCCGTCGCTGCTCTGCGCGCCGGAGGCGGTGAGCGGATCGCTCCAGAAGTCCTGGACGCTTTGGACGTGCTTCGTGTCGGCTTCGAGCTTGGCGACCATCTCGCCGTAGAAGGCGCGGGTGTCTTCCCCGAGGGGTTGCTCACCCTCGATGACGATCATCGCCGAGCTGTCGGAGTCGTACTCCTGGAAGACGTGGCCGACGCGCTTCATCGCGATCATCGACGGCGCGAAGTCCGGGCTCATCGAGACCGCGCGCTCCTGGCCGACCGTTTCCAGCTGCGGCACAGTCACATTGAGCACCGCGATGAGCGCGATCCAGCCCAGGATGATCGGGACCGCGAACGTGCGGATCGTCCGTGGGATGAAGGGCCGCCTCGCGCGGCGAACGGGAGGCAAGGCGTCCGTCGGGGCCTCGTTTGTCGGTGAGGTCATGCGGATTTCACAAAGCAGAAGGTTTGGGCGTTCACGCCAGTGGAGGTTCTTTCGTCCTTGATCTCGTCATCGACGGTGATTCGGCAGGTGATGGTCTGGCCGTCTCCCTGAGCGACGATGTTGGGCGCGGCCGACGGCGCCGTGGTCTGAAGGGTCAACGACCAGGGCAACGACGCGCCGTCGATGCGCTGCGGCCTGGCGTCGAGGTCCAGATAGTTGATGTCGGCATACGAGCCGGTACCGAAGATCTCGTATTTGATGACCTTCGGGTCGAAAGGTTCGGGGTCGTCAGCGAACACCCGAGGGGTGACGATGACGCCTTCGGCGCCGAAGAAGGTCCGGATGCGACTGACCGTGAAACCCGCGATGGTCACCACGACGATGATGACGATGGGCAGCCAGACCTTTCTCGCCTTCCGGAGCATTACTGCGTCCGCCCGATGCAACCCATATCCGCCCTCAAGTCGTATTCGTCGTTGTGCATGCGTCTGTACGTAACTTAGCCCGTATAAGTTCTCATTGAGCCCTAGGTTAACTCAAGTCAGAGTGCTGCTGGTCACCCGCGCGTCGACGGTGTGAGCCAGGTCACGACGACTTGATTTCGAAGCGGTTCAGGTAGCGCTCGATGAACGCTTCCGCCTCGGCATGACCTCGGGTTATGCCGAGCCCCCGTTCGAGAAGGACGAAGCGGGCCAGGCTGGTGACGATCATAGACATGACCACGGGCGGGAATGCCTCGACGTCGGCGCCGTGGGCCTTCATCGCCGCGGCCACCACGCTTTCTTCGACCCCTCCGAACCGCTCGGCGTAGGCCGCGATCTCACTGCGGATGTCCTTGCGGTGATTGGCCAGTGCCATGAACTCCATGAAGAGCCGCGCACCGTGGGTGCTGTTGAGGCGCCACAGCGCGTGCAGGGGTTCGTCGGCATCGGCGGCTTCTCGCTGACGGGACAGGTTGGCCTCGGCGCCTTCGCGCAGCACGGCAAGGAACAAATCGTCCATGCTCGGGAAGTAGTAGTGCACCAGCGCGGGCTTCACCCCGGCCCGGGCCGCCACCCTCCGAGACGTGGCTGCGGCGTAGCCCTCTTCGAGCATGACCTGGGCGGTGGCCTCGATCAGGGCCGAGCGAGCGGTCGACTCGCGTCCACCCCTTGACCGCTCGCCGACGGGGCTGCTAGACATGGCGCCAGCCTAGATGTTGGGCGATCGCCCAACAAGCGAGGGGAGCTGCGGCGATGGCGGGTCGGGTAGCAGGCAAGGTCGCGTTCGTCACCGGTGCGGCACGCGGTCAGGGACGCAGCCACGCGGTGCGGCTGGCGCAGGAGGGCGCCGACGTCATCGCGGTCGACATCTGCCGAGGTTTCGAGGACTCGACCGCACCGGCAGCCACTCCCGAGGACCTCGCCGAGACCGCCGACATGGTCAAGAACCTCGACCGACGCATCGTCACGGCCGAAGTCGACGTCCGCGACTTCGACGCGCTGAAGTCCGCCGTGGATAACGGCGTGGAACAACTCGGTGGCCTCGACATCGTCGTGGCCAACGCCGGCATCGGCACCACCGGCGTGAAGCTGCACAAGATGGCCGAGGACCGCTTCGACGAGACGATCGACGTCAACCTCAGCGGCGTGTGGAAGACCGTCAAAGCGGCGGTGCCACATCTTCTGGCCGGCGGCCGGGGCGGATCGATCATCCTCACCAGCTCGGTCGGCGGCACCAAGGCCTACCCGCAGGTGGGCCACTACATCGCCGCGAAGCATGGTGTCGTCGGGCTGATGCGCACCTTCGCCGTCGAACTCGGAGCGCACTCGATCCGGGTCAACAGCGTGCACCCGACTCATGTGTGCACCCCGCTGTTGATGAACGAGCCGACCTACCGGCTGTTTCGTCCGGACCTGGAGAACCCGGGACCTGACGATCTCGCGCCGATCTGCCAGTCGTTCCATTTCCTTCCGATCCCGTGGGTGGAGCCGGTCGACATCAGCAACGCGGTGCTGTTCCTCGCCTCCGACGAAGCCCGCTACATCACCGGCGTGACTCTGCCCGTCGACGCCGGCAGCCTCCTGAAGTAGGGGAGAACCGATGACAGCTGTTGACGAGAAGGCCCACGGCAGCGCCGTTTACTACGACCCGTACCGGGTGGACATCGTCGCCGACCCGTATCCGACGTATGTCCGCCTGCGGGAGGAAGCGCCGCTCTATTACAACGAGTCCTACGACTTCTGGGCGTTGTCGCGCCACGACGACGTCGAGCGGGCGCTGCTCGACTGGCAGACATTCTCCAACAGCCGCGGCGACATCCTCGAACTCATCCAGTCGGAGTTCGAGATGCCCAAAGGCGTGATGATGATGGAGGATCCGCCGGTACACACGAGGCTGCGCGGCCTGATGTCGCGGGTGTTCACCCCACGTCGGATGGCCGAGCTCGAGGACCAGATCCGCCAGTACTGCGTCAACTGCCTCAATCCGTTGGTCGGCGCCGAGCGGTTCGACATCATCGCCGAGCTCGCGTCGATGATGCCCATGCGCGTCATCGGGATGCTGCTCGGCATCCCCGAATCGGAGCAGGTGACGGTGCGCGACGCCAACGACGCGAGCCTGCGCACCAAACCCGGCTCACCCATGAAGGTGGTACGGGCGGACAAGATCGCCGACGGCAGCATCTACGCCGAATACGTCGACTGGCGCGCAAAGAACCCCTCGGACGACTTGATGACCGCCCTTCTCAACGTCGAGTTCGAGGACGAGAACGGCGTGACGCGCAAGCTCACCCGCAAAGAGGTCCTGCACTACACGCAGGTGGTCGCGGGCGCAGGCAACGAGACCACCGGCCGGCTCATCGGCTGGCTGGCCAAAGTGCTCGCCGAGCACCCTGATCAACGCCGCGAGGTCGTCGCGGACCGGTCGTTGTTGCAGCGTGTGGTCGACGAGACGTTGCGGTACGAGCCGACCGGTCACAACGTGGCGCGCTTGGTCACAAGGGATTTCGAGGCGCACGGGCGGACCGTGCCGGCCGGCAGCGCGATACTCCTGATGTTCGGGGCGGCCAACCGGGACCCGCGCCGCTACGACAATCCGGACACGTTCGACATCCACCGGGACAACATCAGCCACATCACGTTCGGCAAAGGGGTGCACTACTGTCTGGGCGCTAACCTCGCCCGGTTGGAGGGCCGCGTCGCCCTCGACGAGCTGCTCAACCGGTGGCCGGAGTGGGACATCGACACCGAGACCGCGCGGCTGGCGCCGACGTCGACGGTCCGCGGCTGGGAGCGGCTCGACGTCGTATTGCCCTGAGGCGAGCAGCTTTGGGGACTTAACGGGTTGATCGCACGTACCTGATGCGTGCGATCAACCCCTTAGAGGGTTTCTCTGGAGCCGGCGGTTTGCGACGGCGTCGTTTGGGGCAAGCTCGTCGCATGAGCAAGATCATTTCTCGTGCAATGGTCCTCGCCGCAGCTGCCGGCCCGATCGCGGCATTCTCGATCGCAACCTCGGCAACCGGTGCGGCGCAACCCCTCGACTGCCCGAACGGGTGGTGGGATCCGGTCGCGAACGTGTGTCGCGGTCCGGTGGCGACCGCCCCGCTGGCATGCGCACCGGGCGAGTACTGGAATCCGATCTCCAACGTGTGTCGCCCACTGGGCCAGTACTAGTCGCGATCCGGCCAGACTGCCTGCGGTCTAGTCGAGCGCGAAATCGATGACGCCTCGGATGATCTCGCCCTCTAACAGGTCTTCGTACGCGGTGTTGATGTCGTCGAGCCGATACCGGCGGGTGATCATCTCGTCGAGTTGGAGCAGGCCCGACTGGTAGAGGGTGGCCAGCCGGCCGATGTCGGATCGCGGGTTGCAGGAACCGAAGACGGTGCCGACGAGGTTCTTGTTCCACAGGATGAAGTCCTGCAGCGCGATCTTCGCCGATCGTGTCGTCTGGGCCGTCATCCCGGTCAGCACGCAGGTGCCGCCCTTGCGCGTCAGCTTCAGGTAGGCGTCGACGTCCTCGCCTGCGATCAGCGACGGCGCGGCAATCACGCTGTCCGCCATGACGCCGCTGGTGAGGTCGCGGACCAGATCGAGTGCTTCTGCAACGGTCGAGACACTGTGTGTGGCACCGAACTGCAGCGCTGCCTTCTGTTTGAACTCGACGGGATCGACGGCCACGATCTGCGCGGCGCCGTTGATTCGCGCGCCTTGGATCGCCGCGGTTCCGATGCCACCGGCCCCGAT
Organism: Mycobacterium lehmannii; assembly: GCF_001499925.1. Lineage (NCBI taxonomy): Bacteria > Bacillati > Actinomycetota > Actinomycetes > Mycobacteriales > Mycobacteriaceae > Mycobacterium > Mycobacterium lehmannii. The sequence goes on along the minus strand of NZ_LQIR01000020.1, from coordinate 21,186 downwards.
CACCACGACGGTGTCACCGCCGCGCACGTTCGCGCGGTTGGCCGCCGAACCGTAGCCCGTCGGGACCGCGCAGGACAGCAGCGCGCTCGTGACGAGCGGCAGGTGCGGGTCGACCTTGACCAGCGAGTGCACCGACACCACGGTGTGCTCGGCGAAGGCGCCGACCTTCGACAGATGGCCGAGTGGACGGCCGTCGGCGGTGTGGTGGCGAAAGGTCTGGTCGGTCGGCATGCCTGGCACCATCGTCCCGGCGCCCTCGTCGCACAGGTACTCCAACCCGGAGGCGCACCAGCGGCATCGCCCGCACACCGCGACGAACGACATCACGACGTGGTCGCCGACCGCGAATTCGGCGACACCCTCGCCGATCTCGACCACCCTGCCGGAGCCCTCATGGCCCCCGATCATCGGGAACATCGGCGTCAGACCGTACTGGCGGGCGATCTCGTTGGAGACCGACATGTCGCCCTTGAGGATGTGATCGTCGGAGTGGCACAACCCGGCCGCGGCCATCTCGACGAGCACCTCACCGGCTCGCGGCGGGTCGAGTTCGAACTCTTCGACCGACCACGGACCGCCGACGTCGTGCAGAATCGCCGCCCGGCTCCTCATCGTGTCGGGCGGAAGGTAACCGGCAGATGGATGGGCGAGCGGAACGGCAAACCGGCGAGCCGCGTGTCCTCATCGACCTGCAGTTCGAAATCCGTTGCGCGGTCGAACAAGCTGGTCAACATCACGCGGGTCTCCACTCGGGCCAGATGCATTCCCAGACAGCTGTGCAGCCCACCGGCGAACGAGGTGTGAGCACGCCGCGGGCGGTGGATGTCGAATACATTCGCGTTTTCCCAACGCTTTTCGTCGCGGTTTGCCGATCCGATACAGAGGTTGACCTGTGCGCCCTTCGGTATGGGGACGCCGTGGATTTCCACGTCGCACGTCGTGGACCTCGGAACCGTCACCAACGGCGTCTCGAAACGCAACCCCTCCTCGAACGCGGCTCCGATCAGCTCACGGTTGCGTTGGACCGCCTCGAGTTGGTCAGGGTGCGTCAACAGCAGATACAGCAGGTTGCCCGACGACCGGTAGGTGGTCTCCAGCCCGGCGGGCAGCAACAGCCGCAGAAACGAGATGATCGCCTCGTCGGTCAGCCGCTCACCGTCGATCTCAGCACCGACCAGGTCGCCGATGACGTCGTCGGTCATCCGGCGGCGCCGCTGGTCCACCTGCTCCTGGAAGTACGCGCCGAGTTCGACCGAAGCGGTCAATCCTGCCTCGATGTCTTCGGTGATCGAGATCAGTTCGAGTGAGAGGCGGCGGAACATCTCCAGATCGTCTTGCGGGAGCCCCAACAGCTCTGCGGTGACGCGGGTCGGGAACTCGAAGGTCACCGCCTTGACCAGATCGACCTCGCCGTCGTCGATGAACTCGTCGACCAGCTTCTCGCAGATCGGGACAATCACCTCGGGTTCCCACTGAGCCAGCGCGGTCTGCCGGAACGCCTTGGCCACCAGGCTGCGGTGGTCGTGATGCTGCTTGCCGTGCATCCCGAGGATCGTCGGGCCGAACACCAACTCGATGGTGCGGTGGTACACCTCCGAGCCGTAGACGTCGCTGTCGCGGAAGGCGTTGTACACGCTGTCGTAGTCAAACAGCGTCCATTCCTCCGGTGGCAGCAACTCCGGCGGGATGTCGGTGGTGTCCATGATCGTGCCGCGCCACACCGGCTCCGTCGTGCGCATGCGCTCGAAGAAACCGTAGGGATCGCCGGCCACATCGGGAGCGGTCTGGTCATCCGAACGGGTGCTGATCGTCACCTTGCCTCCCGGCAGCGGGGTGGGCGCTCTACCCGCCCATCTTTACTATTTTAGGTAATCCAGGTCAAGGTAAGCGAAGGAACGGCGGAGCCATCGAAATCACGTGTTGGCGCGGCGTTGTGCCTCGAGGGGGACGACGGGCGGACGGGCCGACGGTCCGCGCGTGATCGCATGCAACCTGATCTCCGGCACGTCCACCGCCGGGTCGACGGTGTCGAGCCAGGCGACGGCGTCGGCCACATCCGCTGCCCGGATCGCGTACATCTCGAACGGCACGTCCTGAAGCATCTCGGTCTCGACGGGCCCGGGAGTGACGACGTGCACGTTGATCCCGTCGCGGTCGACCTCCTGCGCCAGCGCGCCGGCGAACGCGTTCATGCCCGCCTTCGCCGCCGAGTAGGCGGTGCGGGCGCGCATCGGCTCATGCGCCGCCGACGACGAGATGAACACGAACCGCGAGCCGGCCCGCATCCGTGGGAGCGCGGCCGACGTCACCACGAAGCAGGAGTCCAGGTTCGCCGACATGGTCGCGCGCCACTGCTCGAAAGTCTGTTTGCGGGCGTACGTTCCACCGAGGATCCCCGAGGCGTGCACTAGCAGGTCGATGGTGCCTGTCGCCTCGACGGCGGGGGCGAACCCCGACGGCAGGCTCGCGTCGGCGACGACGTAGCGTGCGCCCATCTCCTCGGCGGCGGCCCGCAGCGGCGCCTCCCGCCGTGCCGTCAACACCACGTCGTAACCGAGTTCGGCGAGCTTGCGGCCGCACGCCTTGCCGATACCACCGCTACCGCCGGTGATCAAAGCCGTTCGCACACAATGCCTTTCAAGCGGTCTAACGCTTCCGCTGCGCGAGCGCCTGCGGTGACAGTGCGACGATCCGTTGTTCGGGATTTCCTGCCAACAGGTAGGTCTGAGTGTCGGCCACGTGCTTGGCGGCCAGCTTGCGGGCGCGTTCGTCGTCACCCGCCTCGATCGCGTCGGCGATCTTGGTGTGGACGGTCAACGCGATGCGGCGCTTGTTCATCGCCGGGTACTCGCCTTTGGCGGCGCTGTCTTCGGCCCACCAGTTCAGGTGCCCGGTCCACAGTGTCTCCAGGCTGCCGACGACCGCGATCATCGTGTGGTTACCGCAGCCGCGGACGATCTCGTCGTGGAACTGCCCGCCGATCTCGGTGAATCGCGCTCCGTCGTCGATGTGTTCGGCCATCGCCGCATTGAGGTCCCGGAGTTTGGGGATGAGCGTCTTACCGCGGTCGGGTCTGCGCGCGGCGAGCGCCGCACACATCGGATCGAGTTCCTGTAGCGCCGTGCCGAGGTCGGCGAGCGGCACGTAGTCACTCTGCAACAGCAGGCCAAGCATGTAGGCGGCGCTGGCTTTGGCGGGCGCGTGCACGACCGCTCCGCCACGGTTGCCTCGACGCACCGATACGAGGCCTTCAGTCTCCAGAATTCGCAAGGCTTCTCGTAACGACACCAGGCTCACGCTGAACTGCTCGACGAGCACTTCCTGACGCGGCAGCAGGTCACCGTCGTTGAGCTCACCCTCGATGATCTGGCGGCGCAGCTCGTCGGCGACGATCTCCGCTGTGCGGCGCGCCCCGAGGCGGCGACGTGCCTCGGGCCCGATTCCCAGTGTTGTCATATCTTAGCAATATTAACAGTGATAGCCCGACCACCTGCAGCGTTGCCGTGCCATGCGCCGATGGTCACTAAGATGACGGCGGACCGGGAGGTATGCGTGGGCGACGGTGTGAGTGGCACGGTAGCCACCCCGCTGCACGATGTGCGTGTCCTCGAGATCAGCGACCGCATCGCCGGGGCGTACTGCGGCAAGCTTCTTGCCGACGCGGGCGCCGATGTGGTCAAGGTCGAACCACCCGAAGGAGATCCGCTGCGCCGGGTCACGGTCAGCGACAGCACGCTACATGACGACGCCGACTCACCGCTGTTCTGCTATCTCAACGCCGGAAAGCGGAGCGTCACAGCCATTTCGAGTCATCTTCTGTCGTGCGCCGACATCATCGTGGTGACCGCCGGACAGGCCACGGCCCGACGGTACGGTGTCGACCCCGACGCGCTGCTGGCGGCCTCGCCCGGATGCATAGTCGTCTCGATCTCGGACTTCGGCTGGACAGGGCCGTGGTCTGGGCGGCCCGCCACCGAATTCACGCTGCAGGCCGCGTCGGGGCTCACCGGGTTTCGTGGCGATCCGGCGGGTCCGCCGATCTCGATCGGCGGAGACCTGGGGGAGTACATGGGTGGTACGTGGGCCGCCTACGGTGCGCTGGCTCTGCGGCGGCGCGTACGTGACGGCGGAGCGGGTGGCCACCTCGACATGTCGATGCTCGAGGCCATCACGCTGATGCAGAGTGGGGAATGGCTGCATTCGGCGCTCCTGCAAGTCCCGCCCGTGCGGCGGTCGGTGGAGGTGCCGTCCATCGAACCCGCCAAGGACGGCTACGTCGGTATCAGCATGGTGACCGGCCAGCAGTGGCTGGACTTCGCCGCGATGGTCGACTGCCCGGAGTTTACGGAGATCGCCCAGTTGCAGTTCCAGATCGGCCGGTGGGACTACCGCGACTGGATCCGCGAACGCATCGACCCGTGGATGAGGGAACGCACGGTCGCCGAGATCGTCGAACTGGGACAGCTGTTCCGGTTGCCGTTGGCGCCGTTGGGCAACGGCGCGACCATTCCGTCTATGGATCACCTTCGCGAACGCGGGGTCTACATCGACAACCCGGCCGGGTTCCGCCAGCCGAGGCCCCCGTGGCTGATGTCGAGCGCGCGTCCCGCACCGGTGGCCACCTCACCCGCGGTCGGGGACGGTGACGATGAAAGGCTCTGGGAATTACGGGATCTGCGTGCCGAATCGGCGCCGACCGAGCGCATGCCCCTCGCGGGGGTGCGGGTCGTCGACTTCACCGCGTTCTGGGCCGGTCCGGCTGCCACCCATTCGTTGGCTGCGTTCGGCGCGGACGTCATCAAAGTCGAATCCATCCAGCGCCCGGACGGTATCCGCTATTCGGGCGGGATGCGCAAGGACGTCGACGACTGGTGGGAGTACGGCTGGGTCTTCCACGCGATGAACACCAACAAGCGGTCGGTCACCCTCGATCTGCAGTCCGAGGAGGGGCTTCGGCTGGTTCGGCGCCTGATCGGCGGGGCGGACGTCGTGGTGGAGAACTTCTCGCCGCGCGTGATGGAGCAATTCGGCCTCGACGCAGCGGAACTGCTCGCCCTCAATCCGCGCCTGGTCGTGGTGCGGATGCCCGCGTTCGGATTGACCGGACCCTGGCGCGACCGCGTCGGTTTCGCTCCGACGATGGAGCAGATCGCCGGCCTTGCCTGGGTCACTGGGATGCCCGACGGCCCACCGATCGCCCCGCGCGGAGCCTGTGATCCGCTCGCCGGTGCGCACGCCGCCTTCGCGACGCTCGCTGCACTCGAGTTCGCCGACCGTACCGGTGAGGGTCAGCTCGTCGAGGTGCCGATGATCGAAGCGGTGCTCAACGTAACAGCCGTTCAGACGATCGAATACGAGGTGTTCGGGCGGGTGATGGAACGACGAGGCAACCGGGGGTACGGGGCGGCCATACAGGATGTCTATCGGTGCGCAGGCGACGACAGCTGGATCGCACTTGCCGCGCGCACCGAAGGCGAATGCGCCGCGCTGGCCGACCTCACCGGGGCAGCGGAGCTCGAGACCTGGCTTGGCGCACGCGACGCCGAAGCCGCCGCGGAGGAGTTGGTACGTGCGGGCGTGCCCGCCGCGGTCGTGGTGTCGCCATCACTCGTCACCGAGAACCCTCAACTGCGGCACCGCGGGTTCTTCGAACGCCTCGACCATTCCCGTACCGGGGAAAACCTCTACCCGTGCCCACCGTTCACGCCGCTGGCCGACAGCGAAAACTGGCTGCAGCGCCCACCGCCGACACTCGGTGAGCACAACGCCGAGGTCCTCACCACACTGTGCGGTCTGACCGCAAGCGACCTGGAGCGGCTCGAGGCCCAGGGTGTCATCGGTTCGCGCCCGAAGGGGTTGTGAATCAGCGTCGCCGCAACGAGATCGGCATCGAGTGGTAGATCGTCATGTTGTTGGTGAGGCTCGGATAGGTGACGTCGACCCGCCCGAGCGTGATGTCCTCGGCCCTGCACAACACCTCGTCGAGCACAGCGCGAATCTCCGCCCGGGCCAGCACCGCACCGAGGCAGTGGTGCGGTCCGCCACCGCCGAAAGCCACGTGCGGGTTGTCCGTACGACCGATGTCGAATGCGAACGGATCGGCGAAGACGTCCTCGTCGCGGTTGGCCGACCGCAACATCGACACCACGCGTTCGTCTCGGGGGATGGTGACGCCGTCGATCTCGACATCGACCTTGGTGACCCTGCTCCAGAACGCTACCGGGGTGGACCATCGCAGCACCTCTTCGACCGCGGACTGGCGCACCGATGGGTCCGCGCGGTAGCGCTCGATCTGGTCGGGATTGTCGACGAACGCCCGGAGCCCGTAGGCCAATGCGTTCTTCGTGGTGTCGCTGCCCGCGAACGCGATCACGAAGAAGAAGATGTCGAGCTCGGTGGTCGGAATCGACAGTTGCTCGCCGTCCTCGTCGGTCACCACGGCCGTGGCCAGGGTGCTCCAGATGTCGTCGGTGGGTCGCAGGCGCTTTGCGGCGGTCAGTTCCGAGGCGTAGGTGAAGACCTTGCCGAACAGCTCGAGATGCTGCTGTTCGGCCTCCCGTCCCGACGAGGCCGAATTCGCCTGCAGGATCAGGTCGAAGGTCTCGAAGATCTCCGGTCTGTCCTCCTCGGGTATGCCCACGATGTCACCGATCACCGACATGGGCAGAACATCGGCGACATCAGCGATCCAGTCGCCGCCGCCGCGCTCCAGCAAGTGGTCGATCAGGCCGGCGGCCCTCGTGCGGATGTCCTGTTCGAGCTTCCCGATCGCCTTCGGGGTGAACGCGTGTGACATCACCCGGCGCCGCTTGAGTAGTTCGGGCGGATCCATGTTGATGATCGTCGGGAACGCACCCACCGCACCCACACCCTGGATCAGCGGTCCCTCGGCGGCGGTGAACGATTCGGTGTCACGGTGGATGCGGTGCATGTGATGCACCTTGGTCGTCATCCAGAAGTCGCGCTTCAGCGTCGCCGCCACCCGGTCGGTGAGTTCGTGTTTGAAGATCGGTCGCTCGCGCCGCAGCTCTGTGAACAGCGCGTCGGGAAAACCGTTCTGCCACAACGCCGGATCGGACAGGTCGACCGGAGTGGTCGCTGTCATGCGCGGTTCCCTTCGCCGTCCTTGACCCAGAATGCCTAAAATAGTAAAAATAGGCAACGGACAGCGCCGCTGAGCCCGGCTGGTGCGTGCGCGGACGGAGTTGCGATGGCGGATACGGTCGACGATCCCACCCTCGACCCGTCGGAGCGCGAGTTCGGGCCCAGCGGAATCAGCCTGTCGACCTACCGGTTCCCGACCGGATGGTTCATCGTCGGGTTCTCCTCGGACCTGGCCGACGGTCAGGTCAAACGCGCCCACTACTTCGGCGAGGAGCTGGTGATCTTCCGGACGCAGTCGGGTCGGGTCAACGTGCTCGACGCCTACTGTCAGCACCTGGGCGCGAACATGGGCGTCGGCGGCACCGTCGAGGGCGAGAACATCGTCTGCCCGTGGCACGGCTGGCAGTGGACCGGTGAGGGCACCAACGCGCTGATCCCGTACAGCAAGATCGGCTGCAAACAGAACGTACGGATCAAGCGCTACCCGTGCACCGAGTGGTACGGCTTCATCCTCGTCTGGCACGAACGTCACGGCCGCGCGCCGTACTGGCAGCCACCGGTGTTACCCGAACTCGAGACCGACGAGTACTACCCGCTGCACCCCCACACCCGGATGGTCAACAGGGTCAAGGTGCATGCGCAGATGATCATCGAGAACGCGGCGGACCCCTACCACGTCCAGTACGTGCACAAGGCGGCCAATCCCGCCAACACCGCGTCGTTCGAAGTGTCCGGCTACCACCTGCATGCGACGGTGAACGCGAATTTCGGTGGGGGACGGGCCAAGACGTGGCTCACCCCGAACGGGCCGGTGGACGCGAAGATCATCTACGACAACTATTCGCTGGGCCTCGGCGTCGTGCGCTTCCCGTCGGAGCTGGTCGCCACCGTCCAGGTGACCGGCCAGACGCCGGTCGACGAGGACTACACCGATTACTTCTACACTCAGGCATCCATCCGCGAAGCCGGTGATCGCGGCGACAAGCCCACCGGCCGGGCGGCGAAGTTCTTGCAGCTGCAGCAGGAAGTCATCAAACAGGACTTCTTCACCTGGGAGAACATGAAGTACCTGGAGAAACCGAACCTTGCGCCCGAGGAGGCCCGCGACTACGCCGCGCTGCGCCGCTGGGCGCACCGGTTCTATCCCGGCACCCAACCGTCGGCGACCGACTTCGGGTACACGGCAACCGGCGAACCCGACCCGTCCGCGGCGCAGGTGTGATGTCCACGGACCGGGCATGGCGCGTGGAGCCTGCGGCTTTCGGCGTCCAACGGTTCACGGTCGCTTCGGTTCTCGACCGCCGTGCCGACCAGTTCGGCGACGAGGTGATGATGTCGATCGACGGTGCGCCCATCACGTTCGCCCAGATGCGCGACCGGTCCTGCGCCGCCGCAGCGATGCTGGCCGACCGCGGCGTGCGCAGCGGTGACACCGTCGCGCTGTTCGCCGGCACCTGTCCGGAGTGGGTGTACTTCTGGCTCGGCGCCGCCCGGTTGGGCGCGGTGAGTGCGGCGGTCAACGCCGCGAACAAGGATGATTTCCTGTCGAACGCGCTGAACGTGTCGCAGGCCAGGCTGGTGGTGACCGACGAGGCCCGCCGCGTTCGACTCGCCGAGGTGGTCGACCAGCTCGACGCTCCGGCGGCGACCCTGCTGATCGACGATTCGGTCGCCGCGCAATTGAGCACAGCGCACGGTGCCACCTGCCCGACGGTGCACACCGATGCCGACGACGTAGGCGCGCTGTTCTTCACCTCGGGAACCACCGGTGCGTCGAAGGCGGTGGCGACCACGTGGCACTACCTGTTCGTCGCGGCTGCCACCGTCGCGTCGGCGTGGGAGTACGGCCGCGGCGACGTGATCTGGACGGCGATGCCGCTGTTCCACCTCAGCGCCGCCCCGACGGTGCTGGCGCCGATGCTCGTCGGCGCCACCAGCGTGTTGGCGAGCGCGTTCCACCCCGCCGAGGTGGGCGACGAGCTGCGGGCCTGTGGCGCAGCAGGGTTCGCCGGGGCGGGTGCGATGGTGTCGATGCTGTGGACTCTGCCGCCCGACCCCCGCGACGCGCAGCTCGGGATCCGCTTCATCTCGGCTGCACCCATTTCGGCTGAGCTGTACCGCGCGATCGAGGACCGGTACCGGTGCCGCGTGGTGACGATGTACGGGCTGACCGAGGCGTTTCCGATCGCATACAAGGCGGTTTCGGACGACGGCGTCCCGGGTACGTCAGGACAAGTCAACCCGGCCTTCGAGGTACGCATCGTCGACGGGGACGGCAGCCCCGTCGCCGTCGGGGTGACGGGTGAGATCGCGTGCCGGCCGCGGACAGCGCATGTGATGAGCGAGGGGTATGTGTCGTCCGCGCCCGGGCACCGCGGCCTGCGGGTCGAACCCCACCCGGAGTGGTTCCGGACGGGCGATCTGGGTTACCTCGACAACAACCGCAATCTGACGTTCGTCGACCGCGCCAAGGACTCCCTGCGCAGGCGTGGGGAGAACGTGTCCTTGGTCGAACTCGAGCAGGTGGTGATGCAGCACCCGGCGGTCGCCGAAGCCGCCGCGGTCGCCGTCCCGAGCGATTTGGGTGAGGACGACATCCTCGTCGTCGTGGCTGTTCGTCCCGGCGTGACGGTCGACCTTCCCGAGCTACTGGACTTCTGCGCGGCGCGCATGCCGTACTTCTGCGTGCCCCGGTACCTCGAAGTGCTGGACGAGATTCCGAAGAACGTCATCGGGCGGGTGCGAAAGGATCTTCTACGACAACGCGGCCTGAGCTCGGCGGTGTGGGACCGAGAAGCCCACGGCTACCTCGTGAGTCGGTGAAGGAGTCACACGATGGCATTGAGCTACCAACAGCAGTACGTGCTCGACGGGCTGGCGGGGCGGGCAGGAATCCTCAACCTCGACGCCAGGCACAACCGGTTGTTCTCCAGCGGTGACCTGGCCGGCTGGCTCACCACCTTCCGGCATTCCGGTGCGACCTACACCAGGGGCGAGGAGTCGTTCACCACCCTTGCCGACGCTTTCGACGGCGGCAACGGTCGGCGACTGGTCACCGTCGACCACGACATCACCGTCGACGGCATCGAAGCGAGTCAACAGTGCGTCGCATTGCTGTTCTGCAACAACGAACTCCAGGCCACCGGCAGCTACACCGACCGTCTCGTCTACGAGCGCGGCGGGTGGTACTTCGCCTCGCGCCGACTGGCGTGGGATGCGGTTCCGCGTGAGAGCGCGCTGCCGGGGTGACCGAGACTGTCCGCTACGAGCTGGCGTTCGGCACGTATGACGACGCGTTGCAGATGGTCGGCACACGCACGGAGCCGCGCTACGCAGGGACCGCGGTGAGCGCGGCACGCATCCAGCACTTCGCGGCCATGGTCCACGACTCCAATCCGGGTTACTGGGACGACGATTTCGCCCGCCGCCAGTGGGGCGGGTTGCTGGCCCCGCCCGGGCTGCTGATGGGATGGCTGATCCCGCCGCCGTGGCTGCCGAACGGCCGACCGCCGGTCGCCGCGATTGCGATTCGCGTGCCGCTGCCCGGGACCACGTTCATCAACGCCGCCAACGACGCCGAGTTCCCCTGCGCCATCGTGGAAGGGGATCGCTTGCACCTGATCGAGGAGGTCGTGTCGGTCTCGCCTTCAAAGCGCACCCGCCTCGGGATCGGCCACTTCGTGCAGACGTGCGACGAGTTCCGCCGCGACGACGGCACCTTGGTCGCCGTCAACCGCAACACCTTGTTCCGGTTCACACCCGAGGCGCAAGCGTGATGGGAGAGGACGGCGTGCAATGGGAGCGGGTCACGGTCCCCACGGACCTGCCGGAACTCGTGGACCACATCGACTACCAGCGCGTCGTGATGAACCCCGGTGCGACGTGGGATTACTTTCCGGGACACTACGATCCGCGCTACGCCAAACAACAGGGGTATCCGACGATCTTCGTCAACACGATGCACGTCGCCGGATTCGTCGACCGCATCGCCACCGACTGGGCCGGCCCCTACAGCCGGGTGCTGCGCCGCAAGATCACCCTGCTGGGCTCCATCTACGCCGGCGACTCGATGGTGGGTCGCGGGCGCGTCGTGGCCAAGCGGGACAGCGGCCTTCTCGATCTGCAGATCACCGTGACCAACCAACGCGGAGAGCTGTGCTGCCCGGCGGAGCTGACGCTCGAGCTGTCACGTTAGGTCGGGCATCTTGTCCGCGCTGATGGTCGTCTGCAACTCGACGTACTCAGACAGTCCCTCCGCGCCGAACTCGCGTCCGATTCCGGACTGCTTGAACCCGCCGAACGGCATGGTCGTATCGAGCGTGTACATGTTGATCCCGTAGGTACCGGTCCGAATCTGCGCGGCGATCTCCAGCCCGTGCGCGATGTCGGCCGTCCAGACCGAGCCTGCCAGTCCGTAGTCGCTGTCGTTGGCGATCCGAATCGCGTCGCGTTCGTCGGAGTACGTCAGCACGGTCAGCACCGGCCCGAAGATCTCCTCGCGGGCGATACGCATCTCGTTGGTCGCGTCGGTGAACAGCGTGGGCTGGACGTACCATCCGCGCTCACGCGGTGAGTCGGTGCCGCCCAACACCATTCGGGCCCCCTCGGTGAGCCCCGCGTCGATGTAACCCTGCACCCTCTGCTGTTGACGTTGCGCCACCAGCGGGCCGATGTCGGTGGCATCGTCGGCGGGATCACCCACTTGAAGCCCCGACATCATCGCGCTCAGCGCGTCCACCACATCGTCGTGTCGGCGTTCGCTCACCAGGATCCGCGTCTGCGCGACGCACGCCTGCCCGTTGTTCATCAGGCTGGCCGTCTTCAAATGCTCGACCGTGCGGTCGATGTCGGCGTCGTCGAGGATGATCGCCGCCGACTTGCCGCCCAACTCGAGGCTGACGCGTTTGAGTTGCTCCCCGCATACGGCGGCGATATGGCGTCCGGTGGCCGACGAACCGGTGAATGAGACCTTGTCCACCCCGGGGTGACGCACCAGGTGCTCACCGGTGTCGCGTCCGCCGGGAAGGACCGAGACGACGCCTTCGGGGAGGTCGACTTCCTCGAGCATCTCGGCCAGCCACAGCGCGTCGATGGGCGTCTCGGGAGCCGGTTTGACCACGACCGCGCAGCCCGCGATGAGCGCCGGAATCATCTTCGGCATGATGAGGAACTGCGGCACGTTCCACGGCACGATTGCACCGACCACGCCGACGGGTGCGCGCCGAATCTGGACGTCGCCGAACAACCCTCGGCGCCGCTCGATCCACGGGAACTCCTTCGCGGTGGCCAGGGTCAGATGCATCTGGGCCAGCGCACCGGTGGCCTGCCCCAGCCGGCTGAAGCTGCGCGGCGAGCCCATCTCCGCGGTGATGAGGTCGGCCATCTCGTCGGTGTGAGCCGCGTAGACCGTGGCGAGCTTCTCGACCTTCTCCATGCGTTCGTCGACGGTCATCCGCGGCCACGGGCCCGCGTCGAACGCCTTGCGCGCGGCCTGCACCGCGCGGTCGACATCGCCGGCGGTGGCCTCCGGTGTCTCGCCGATCCGCTCCTCGGTGTGCGGTGAGATGACCGCGATACGTTGCCCGGTGGCCGGCGCTTCCCATCGGCCGCCGATGAAAAGCCGTTCGTATGTCAGCGATCTCATGACGCGCCTCCTCGTCGACCCACGGGCGACTTTCGCATCGAGCGCACCCTACGCCCGCCAAAGTCACTATTTATGCAAACTTAGCAAAATGGCGCGCCGAGACCGTGCGCCCACTCGGGCGCGAAACGGCATTCCGGCAGGCGTCCACTCGAACTTTCCCTGCCGGAATGCCATTTCGTGAAATAGGGGCGAGTGTTGCGAAAACCGCGGGTGATGGCTCTCGCGGGCGTATCGTCCGCTCAGAGTCGGCGATGATAGGGAGGTCATCGATGGCGCTCGTGAAGTGGCTGTCATTGCGCCGGGCTACCTGGGCTGCAGCGACGGTGGCCGCCGCGATGCTGCCGGCCCTCGCTGCCGGCGGTGCGAGCCCAACCGCACAGGCCTTTTCGAATCCGAACCTTCCGATCGAACACCTGGAAGTGCCGTCGGCGGCGATGAACCGCACCGTCCGCGTCGAGTTCCTCGGTGCCGGCGACGACTCACCGGCGTTGTATCTGCTCGACAGCATGGAGGCGGGCGACGACCTCAACGGCTGGGACATCAACACCCAGGCCTTCGACTGGTATGACGGCTCCGGCATCTCGGTGGTGATGCCCGTCGGCGGCAAGTCGAGCTTCTACTCCGACTGGTATGCGCCCGCGGTCGGCAACGGCACGACCTACACCTACAAGTGGGAGACCTTCCTCACCCAGGAACTTCCGGCGTGGCTGGCCTCCAACAAAGGGATCCGGCCGACCCGCAACGCCGTGGTCGGGTTCTCGATGGGCGGTTCGGCGGCGCTGATCCTGGCGGCCTACCACCCGCAACTGTTCAGTTACGCCGGATCGCTGTCGGGCTTTCTGAACCTGTCCGCGCCCAACGGCCCAGGTCAGGTCAGGGTCGCCCAGATGTGGAACGGCGGCTTCGATCCCGCCGCGATGTGGGGCCCACCCGGCGATCCGGCATGGGCCCGCAACGATCCCACGGTGCAGGCCGGTCGGCTCGCCGCCAACGGAACGCGCGTCTGGATCTACTGCGGCGACGGCACACTCACCGATCCCGCGCTGACCAACCCCGACGCACCCATCGCCGGCCTCGGCTTCCTCGAGGGCTTCGCGATCGAGTCGAACCGGGCGTTCGTCGACGCATACATCGCCGCCGGCGGGAACAACGGCGTCTTCAACTTCCCCGCGGGCATCCACAGCTGGGGCTATGCAGGCCAGCAGTTACAGCAGATGAAACCCGATATCCAGCGAGTGCTCGAAGTCCAGCCGACAAACCAACAGTGAAGCGGCGCACACGGTTTCGCGCTAGGCGTCGTCGTCGGGAGTGGAGTCGGGATCGGATGCGTCCAAGACGCTGACCGCGATGCCGTACGGCAGGAAGCGCACCTTGCGGGTGGGATCGGTGTTGTTCTTGTTGGCCCGCAGCGCATCCAACTCGGTGGGGTAGACCTGCTCGATGTGCGCACCGCCGTCGTCGTCCACGGTGTAGATCGCCCACACCCCGTCACCGGTCTCCCCGGTGGTCTCCGGCTCGCGTCGCGGCCGTGACGAGCGGGTGAACTCGTCGACCAGGTTGGCCCAGCCCGCGCGTTCTCCCGACGTGCTGAAGAACCTGCCGAAGCCGTCGAGCGCGTCACGCAGACCCTCACCGGCTTCGCGCACGACGCGGTCGAATTCCTCGGGGTCGAACCCGAACGGGCCGTTGCTGCTCATGGTGCCTCCTCCTGGGGCGCCCGCACCTGTGCGCGGTATCGCTTCCAGTGTGCCCGCATGCGGGGAAGTAGTCGACTGAAGCGATCCCGAAGTGGTAGGCAACCTCTATGGCCATCTCCCGGGCCGACGCCCTGGCCGCCGTCGAGCGATCCCCGGCCGCGGTCGCCGTTCACGACCGCGAGGCGTGGGTGGCCGCCTTCACCTTCGACGGGATCATCGAAGACCCGGTGGGTTCGCAACCGCACCGTGGGACGGCGGCCATCGCCCGCTTCTATGACACCTTCGTCGGTCCGCGCGACATCGCGTTCCATCGCGACGTCGACATCGTCGTCGGCTCGACCGTGATCCGCGATCTGGAGCTGGAGGTGCAGATGGCGGCCGGTTTGACGATGCGGATTCCCGCCTACCTGCGCTACCACGTCGAAGTCGACGCGGACGAGCTGAAAATCGCTGAGCTGTCAGCCTATTGGGAACTTCCGGCGATGGTCGGGCAGTTCCTCAGAGGTGGGATCCGATCGGTGCCCGCCGGGCTGCAACTGTCGCGGGGGCTACTGACGAACCAGGGCATCGTCGGGGCGCTCGGCTTTCTCGGCGGCTTCCGTGGGATCGGCCCCCAGGGCAAGCGACGGTTCGACGAGTTCCTGGCGGCCGCCCATGCCGGTGACGAGGTCGGACTGCGGCGCTGGTTGGGCGGCGGCGCACAGATCACCGCAGGTGAGCACGCGCCGATGGGCAGCACCGAGCTGCTGTCCCGGCTGACCGGCGCCCGCTCGCGCAAACTGATCGGTTCGGGTCACAGCCTGGTGTGCGGCATCGAGGGCGCCGGGTCGCGCGATGTGCTCATTGCCGACGTGGCGGCGAAACCGTTCTCGATCAGGCGAATCCGCTACTACGCCGCACCGGTGGGCTGAACCACCCGACGTTTCGGCTCCTCGGGCCGGGGCAACCCGGCAACCATGCGACACACTGATTCACGCGAGATCGCCGTTGTGGGCGTTGTCCTGGCCGCGGTGCTGGCGTCGTGCCTGATCCTTCCGACAATCGGACGGCTCGCGACGCTCGACCAGATATGGGCGGCCGCCGCGATCCTGGGCATCCCGACCGTCGCGGTGCTCACTGCCACCGGTTACCGGTACTACGGGCCTGCCCGCAGCATGGCCGTCGCAGTGGTCGTGATGAGCGTCGCGCTGACCGCGAGCTGGGTGTTCTCGGTCTACGTGGTGGCCGCCGCGATGAGCGGTTCGACGACAACGCTGGCGATGGGGGTCCTGCTGTACGGGACACCGGCCCTCATCGTGGCGGTGCTGGGGCTTTTGGCGCTCAAGTTGGTGCCTCCCCGGTCTCCGTCGAGGGACCGTTTGACCACCTCCACGGCGGGTAATCCGGCCGCATGACTCCGCGCGAAGACGACGACACCAGCGAAGAGGGCGTCACCGAGGACGACCACGTGGCAACCTCGCGCGCCGGCAAGGACAGCGGCGACGACGACGGCACCTACGTCGGCCAGACGTTCTCCGACGACGCTATCGATGCGGAGGAGAGCGGGGCCGAGGCACGCAGCAACGACGGTCGTTGACGGCGGGCACACGGGTCGCAGAACGGTCGCGGGAACGTCGCGAGAGGCGTGTACGAGGTGTCTCGATTCGGTCGCGGCGGTCGCGTCGCGTGCAGCGCGAACTGGGCGCGTGAGACTGTATGAGCACCATGCCTGTCGACGATGAGCCCACCGAGATCACCTACGAGGAATTCGGCCGCAGATTCTTCGAGGTCGCCGTGACCGAGCAGCGCGTCGGCAGCGCCATCGCCGACATCGCCGGCGACGAGTTCGAGATGGGCCCGATCGCTCAGGGTCCGGGCAAGATCGCGAAGGTCACCGCCAAGGTGCGGATCCAGGAACCGCGACTCACCCGCCACGTGGGCCCGATGATCACGTTCGCCATCCGCATCCCTCTGGAGATCGACATGATGGTCGATCTGCGCATCGACAAGCCGAAGTTCATGGTTTTCGGCGAGATCGCGCTGAATGCGACCGCACGCGCCGCGGAACCGTTGCTGTTGATCCTCGACGTCGAGAAACCGCGGGCCTCCGACATCTCCATCCACGTCACGTCCAAGTCGCTGCGGGGCGAGATGGTCCGCATTCTCGGTGGCATCGACGCCGAGATCCGGCGGTTCATCGCCGCCCACGTCGCCGGCGAGATCGACAGCCCGGCCTCCCAGAAGGCCAAGGTGATCGACGTGGGCTCAACCATCGACACCGCCTGGACGGGCGTCTGAGGGTTCCACAGCGTAGGCTTCCCGGGTGTTTAGCAAACCCGTGTCGGCGCTCGCGCTGACCTCCGGACTTCTCGCCGCAGCGGCCGTGGTGGCCGCGCCCGCGCAGGCCGACCCCGTCGACGACGCGTTCCTCAACGCGGTGTCCGAGGCAGGCGTCGTCATGAGCGATCCGAGCAGTGCCGTCGCCGTCGGCCAGCAGGTGTGTCCCATGCTGGCCGATCCGGGCCAGAACGCCGCCAACGTCGCGGCCAAGGTCGCCGAAATGGGCGGCATGTCGCTCGGTCCGGCGACCATGTTCACCGGCATCGCCATCTCGATGTTCTGCCCCGCAATGGTGTCGTCGATCGGCAGCGGTAACTCGCCGATTCCGCTGCCGTTCCTCGGGATCTAGACCCCGCCAAATCTGCTACGGACGCAGGGCCGCCGTCACCCGCTCGACGCCGGCACCGGCCGCGAGGTCACGGTGTCGTGCGGTCACCTCGGCGCCGCCAGTGCGCAGCACATCGACGACGTCGGCCACGACACCGGCCTTCTCGGCGCTGACCTCCGCCCCGAGAGCCCACCACGCCATCAGCGCGTCGAGCCCGCGCCCCGGGTCGGCGCCGTGGTCCACGAGCGCCGCGACGGTCGCGGGCAGCGCGAGCCGCGCGGCCCTGTCGATGGGGTGAGTGCCGTCGGGCAGTGCTGCCTGAACCGGCGCGCCGGCATGCACCAGGGCGCGCACCACTTGCGGGTTGACGTTGTCGGCGTCGCTGCTGAGCACGTGCAGCGGTGTCGCGCCCTCGGAGTCGAGCACCGCCGGGCAGACGCCGTTGGCCAGGGCGTGGTTCAGCGCCACCGTACGACCGTTGCGCACGATCTCGTGCAGGATCGTGGTGTAGCGCTCACCGTGAGCCGACAACTCGATGCGGCGTCCCGCGTCGGCGCCGGCATCGATCAACGCCACCGCGATGCCCAACCCGGGGGAGCGCACCGCATACCAGAGCGGTGATGCACCACACGCATCCACCGGATCGGGATCGGCACCCATCGCGAGCAGCTCGATCACCGCCGAGTCGCCGCGCTGCGCCCGGCGAAACAGGTCAAGGACATCCGGTGGTAGCGGCTGGGTCCAATCCGGTGGGTCGACGCCGAGCGCGGTCAGCGCCCTCAACGAAGCCTCGCGTTTGGGACCGAGGTCGTACCAGGGCCACGGACCTTCGCCTCGGGCGATGAAATCGGAGACCGGCATGCGGGTTTCGGTGGTATTCGGCCGTTCGCCGTCGGCGTAGTGGGTCTGGAAGACCACATCGGCGCCGTCTGACAGGATCACGACCCGTGCGGGCCCGTCCTGATACCGGGCGAGTTCGGCCACAGCCAGGATTGTGCCCAAACGCGAAGAGGGGCACCCTTGCGGGTGCCCCTCTCGTGCCCTCTTGCACGAACCGGCTACTTCACGTCTACGTAGACGAGACGGTCCTGATGCGTGATGAAGTTATGGCTGCTCCCGATCACGGGGCTGCCCGCATCGATCCGGGTGAAGGTGGGGCCCTCGCGGACCGCGACCACCTCGGCCTCGCTCAGCGGGGCGGTGCCCACCTGAGTGACGACGACCCGGTACCCCTCAGACTTGAGCTGGTTGATGGTGTCCTGTGCGTTCTGCGCCCCCGAAGGTGCGGCGGCCACCGGTGCGGCCAGCCCGATCAGGGCGGTTGCCAGTCCGCTAGCTACAGCTGCGATTCCAATCTTCTTCATATGCTGCCTCTTTTCATGTCTGCGAGCCACCGAAGCGGTCTTCCGCCAATTGATTTCGGGGTTGCACGCGTTCGATCGGCTCATAGGGGGCAACGAAGAAGGAGCCGGCTTAATTCCCTGGCAGGAAATGGTCGAAAGAATGGCAGATTTTAAGCGGCGCAACGTTGTTCGGTGTGCGCAATAACCTCAGAGCAGGCGGCCCAACCGGCTCAGTTGCAGCGGACGGCCGACGACGCTCAACTGTCCGAGAATGTCCTCGAGTCTGGTCAGCGGCAGGTCCATCCGCCACTCCGCCACCGACGCCGACAGCCGTACCACGCCCGGTGCGAAGCTGATTCCGGTCAGTCGGACACCGTGCGGCAGTTCGGGCAGCCGCACGGGATAGGCCGGGGTCCGCGCCGGCAGCGGACAGCGGGTCCGGCGAAAGGCGATGCAACGTGGTTTGAGCCACAGCGTCGAGCCGTCCAGATGGGCGTCGACCTCGAGGTGGCCGGCCCCCGGCCGTCGTGCAAGGCGCAGCCGGGCCACACCGTCGGCGCCGATCGCGCCCGCGAGCCTCGGCGCGGCCCAACGGAACACGTCGTCGAGAACCGGCGCCGGAATCTCCAGCGTCAGCTCGACGGGCGCCGCGACCAGGACCGGTGGTGCCGTCGGTCGTATGTGGACGTTGTGCAACACCGCGGTGGCATGGTCGAACCGGGCCTCGTTGCACCGGATGTCGCGCGCGGCCAGCCGGACGTCGTTGAGCTGGCCGACCGACAGGCCGCGGGAGTCGAGGTGCGAGTCGAACTCGGTGACCGTCAGCGTCAGGTCCGCATCGTCGAGTTTGACGCTGAGCCGCCTGCCCACCACCAGCCGGCGCACGGTCATGAACAGCGTGCGGTACGCCGCGGCGGCGCCTGTGGTGACCGGCGTCACCGCGGCCGACGACCTCAACGCGGTCAACATGTCGATGGGACGGAACGGATCGAATCGGCGCAGAGGTTCCGGGCGCGTCATGCCTCCAGCATTCCCCGCCGGGACCGGTTCCGTACAGTCGGGCCCATGACCTCCGTGGTAATCGTCGGCAGCGGCTTCACCGGTTTCGAATGTGCGCGCACACTGGCCAAGAAATTGCGTAAAGAGCGCCCCGACGTCGAGATCTCACTCATCTCACCGGTCGACTACATGCTGTACACGCCGCTGTTGCCGGACGTCGCGGGCGGGTTGGTCGATGCCCGCTTCGTCGCGATCCCGCTGGCCAACGCCTTACGCGGCGTGCAGGCGATCCGCGGCCGGGTCGACGAGGTCGACTTCAAAGGACGCACCGTCACGTTCACCGATCCCGAGGAACGGTCGCGCGCGCTGTCATGGGATCGGCTGGTGCTGACCCCCGGTTCGGTCACCAAGCTGTTCGACGTGCCCGGCCTCGCCGAGCACGCGCGTGGTCTCAAGTCGACCGCCGAGGCGCTGTATCTGCGCGATCACGTGATCCAGCAGCTCGAACTGGCCGACGTCGACGACGATCCGGGCCGCCGTCAGGCGCGGCGCACGATCGTCGTCGTCGGCGCGTCGTACTCGGGGACGGAACTCGCGGTGCAACTGCGGGCGCTGGCCGATTCGGCCGCAAACCAGATGGGCTTCGACCCGAGCGAGGTCACGTTCCTACTGCTCGACCTCGCCGAGCAGGTGATGCCGGAAGTCGGGGAGAAGTTGGGCGCTGCGGCGCAGCGTGTGCTCAAAGAGCGTGGCATCGATGTCCGGCTGGGCGTCACGCTCAAGGAAGTGCACGCCGAACACGTTGTGCTCAGCGATGATTCGCTGATCCGCACCCATACCGTGGCGTGGGTCACCGGTGTGACGGGTGCGCCGCTGATCGAAAAGCTCGGGCTGCCGACCGAGCGCGGTCGGCTGAAAGTGACCACGGAGCTCCAGGTTCCCAGCCATTCCGGGGTATTCGCCGGGGGCGATGCCGCCGCGGTGCCCGACGTCACCCAGCCGGGCAAGATCACGCCGCCGACCGCCCAGCACGCCACGCGGCAGGGAAAGGTGTTGGCGCGCAACGTCGCAGCCAGCCTCGGTGTGGGCAAGCCGAAGCGTTACAAGCACCGCAACATGGGGCTGGTCGTCGACCTGGGCCCGCGCTACGCCGTGGCCAATCCGCTCAACATCCAGTTGTCCGGCTTTCCCGCCAAGGTCGTGACCCGGGCCTACCACGTGTACGCCATTCCGCGGTTCGTCAACCGCTGGGCGGTCACACTGGCGTATCTGACCGATGCGTTCTTCGACCGGCCCGTCGTCTCGTTCGGGCTGTCCACGCAGGAGGACGCGGAGTTCTCGGCCAGCGAGGGTATTCCGACGCCCAAAGCCGGCTGATTCAAACCCGTTGAACCGGGGAACTGTGTCGGCATGGCTACTTATCGCGTGCTGAATCCCAAGGGCGAGGTTGTCGACACCAAGGACATCGAGAGCGCCGACGACGCCCACGCCTGGTTCGTCGACCAGAAGGCCGACCCCGAGCTCGGCTGGCGCATGGAGGTCAAGAACGACGATGGCGACTGGGACTTCTTCGACAGCAGCGAGGGCGACCGCAAGTACTAGCGCTGACAGGCTCGTGCCACTCGCCGTCCGCCACCGACCGCTTTTGTACGCCTGGGCGCGGTGTGTCGCGGTGCAGACACCTTCGTAAGTGGTGTTTGTCAATGGTGGTTGGGGTGGCCTGCGCCGGTCCTGGTCTCAACGTAGTGCGTC
>NZ_LQIR01000019.1:0-65060 GCF_001499925.1 Mycobacterium lehmannii | reverse complement strand
GAGGCAAGAGGTGGAAGCGGCACAACAACACTCCTCAATCAAAACGAGTGCTGTTGCATCGACCCCCTGAACCGAAGGGCATATCTTCGTGCAGAAGTTCAGTTTCGGCGCCGACGTTACTGATGCCCGGGTAAGCGCAACAACAGCCGAGCTCCGCCCAGCGGACTCTCCTCCAAAGAGGCTGTGCCGCCGTGCAATTCGGCCTGCTGGGCGACGAGTGCCAGGCCGAGACCCGAGCCCGACACCGACGCGGTCGACCCTCGCGAGAAGCGCTCGAACACGATCGAGCGCTCTTCCTCGGGGATGCCGACGCCGTCGTCGTCGATCGCGATCTCCACGCCCGCTCGTGAGCTGACCGCCGACAGTTGGACCCGCGTGGCGCCGCCATGCTTCACGGCGTTGGCGATCGCATTGTCGACCGCCAACCGCAGACCGGCGGGCAGGCCCACGATGATCACCGTCGGCGCGGGGACCAACGACACCTCCAGGTCGGGGTAGACCCGCATCGCGTCGTGGGCGGCGCGGTCCAGCAACTCCGTGATGTCGACGGGCACGTGGTCGTCGGCGGTCGACAGTTCACCCTGCGCAAGCCGTTCCAGCGCGCCGAGCGTCGCCTCGATCCGCGACTGCGTGCGGATCACGTCGTTGACCACCTCTTTGCGCTGGTCCTCGGGCAGGTCGAGGGTCGACAGCACCTCGAGGTTGGTCCGCATCGCGGTCAACGGGGTGCGCAGTTCGTGGGCGGAGACGGACGCGAAATCGCGCGCCGACGCCAGCGCGGCCTTGGTCCGATCCTGTTCCTTCCACACGCGTTCGACCAGGCCCTTGACCGCCTCGGCGATCTCGACGGCCTCGGTGGCGCCGCGCACCTCGACGTCGGGGTCCTCGTCGCCGGCATCGATCTGGCGGGTCTGTTGCGCCAGGCTCTTGAGCGGGCGCACCGCGAAAGCGGCCAGCACCCAACCGAACACCGACGCGGCCCCGACGGCGAACACGCAGATGATGATCACCCGTCGGTGCAGGTTGTTGGTGTCGGCAATCGTGGCGTCGTATGTGGCGCCGACGGCCACCGACATCGGCCCGGGGTAGTAGGGGATGTCGACGGTGCGGACCCGATACCGCACACCGTCGACGTAGGTGTCGGCGTATCCAGGTTCGAGCTGGGGCAGTACGACGTCGGAGTTGGAGGTCACCTCGTCACCGCGGTGCACGGTGATGACCGCGTCCTGGTTGGTCGGCGACTTCGGAATCTCGTCCAGGCCGCGCGGCAGGAATGGGATCGCGAAGCCGGCCGCCTCGTCGAGTCGGCGGTCGAGGCGTTCCTTGCGGTCGTTGGTGATGCCGACCCAGACCACTGTTCCCACGATGACGACGACGATCGCCGCGCCGATCGCGGTGGCCAGCGCGACGCGGGTGCGCAGAGACGGGGTTCGGCGGAAGATCCGCGACAGCAGAGACATCACTGAGTTCGGAGCACGAACCCCACTCCGCGCACGGTGTGCAGCAGCCGGGGAGCGCCACCGGCCTCGAGCTTGCGGCGCAGGTAGCCGATGAAGACGTCGACGACGTTGGTGTCGGCGGCGAAGTCGTAACCCCAGACGAGCTCGAGCAGCTGTGCGCGTGACAGCACGGCGGTCTTGTGCTCGGCCAGGACGGCGAGCAGGTCGAACTCGCGTTTGGTCAGGTCGACGTCGACGCCGTTGACGCGGGCGCGGCGGCCGGGGATGTCGACCTCGAGCGGGCCGACCTGGATGGTTTCCGAGGAGAAGGTCGCGGTGGACCCACGCCTGCGCAGCAGCGCCTTCACCCGGGCGACCAGTTCCTGCAACACAAACGGTTTGACCAGGTAGTCGTCGGCCCCGGCCTCCAGGCCGGCGACCCGGTCGTCGACCGAGCTGCGCGCCGAGAGCACGCAGACCGGCACGTCGTTGTCCATCGCGCGCAGCGCCGTGACTACGCTGACTCCGTCGAGCACGGGCATGTTGATGTCCAGCACGATCGCATCGGGCCGGGTCTCGGTCGCGCTGCGCAGCGCTTCGGCGCCGTCCACGGCGGTGGCCACATCGAACCCGGACAGCCGCAACCCGCGCTCGAGCGAAGCCAGCACGTCGGGATCGTCGTCGACCACGAGAACTCGAGGTGAGGCACCACCACTGTCTGTACCACTGGCCATGTAGCCAATCTTGCCTGACGGACGGCCCCAATCGGGGGAGGCCGTGCGAACAGGGGTACCGGCCGAATCGCGCTGGAAGTTGCCGGCCCTCCTCGAGGAGTTCTCAGGGAAGCTCGGTGACTTCGACGTTGCCGGTCGCCGAGCGGGCCGTCACCGCGGGGGCATCCTGGGCTGGTGTTTGCGGAACGGTCACCAGCGTTCCGCTATCGGACTCCGCGGATTCGGCGCGCACTCGGTACGGATCGGGGCCAGGCACCTGTACCTTCACGTCACCTTCGGCGGTGGCTTCGGTTGTGCGCGGTGCCGCACGGAACTCCGTCGAAATGCTTCCGGACCCTGAATGTGCTTTAAACGAATCGGCGACGGCGATAGCGCTGCTGGTCTTGATATCCCCGCGGGCGTTGACATCGATCAGGCGTGCCGATCCGGCGAGTGAGGCGTTGTGATCGGTTTGGGCCACCAATTCCCGAAGGGATGAGTCGACGGACAGCGAGCCCGCTCCCTGGTCGACTGTGACGCTGAGATTTCGGGCGGTGTCCGGTGGGAGGATGACCCGGAGTTCTCCTGTGCGGTGGAACCAGAGAAATCCAGACCCGCTGTCGTGGAGCGTGATTCGGCTGGCGTCGCCTTCCTGTGTTACCGCCAGCTGTGTGTCGTCAGAGTTGGTGACGAGGCGAAGGTCGACACGGGGTTCGTTGGCGTTGGCGTCAGTGTTGACGTGGACGGTGACTGGGACGTCGCCGGTCACGATGGTCAGCGCGCGCATATCGGTCGGCAGGTTCTTCGTATCCGTCACGACCCGGGTGCCGCCGAGGCCGGACGCGAGAACGCCGAGGCTGACGAAACTGCCGAGCGCAAGCAAGGATCCGACGATGACAAGCACTACGCGCATCACCGTTCGTTGCCGACCGGTCAGCGATGGTGGCGGCGAGTCCTCTGCGGAGGAATTGGCCTCCCGGGGTGTGGTCACGTCGATCGCGTTCATCGGTGCTCCTCCCTTTCCAGGAGAGCGACGGCGTGCTTGAGTAGCAGCACGACATCGGTTTTCGTGGTGCTCGCGTCGTCGTTGAAGGCGTCAAGCGCCGGCCATCCCGGAACGGCGACAGAATTGGCCAACTCCAGCAGCAGCGTCTCCAGCCGCTCGATCTGCTCGTGTACCGCCTGCGAGTCCCGAAGCATCCAGTAACCCGCCGCGGTGCGTAGCGCGCCCTGCAGACAGAAGCTGTACGGCGTGGCCCCGAGTTCGGTGCGCGCGGAGAAGCCCCCTTGGCCAAGGTCATCCACGCATACGCGCACCCAATCGCCAGGCCTGTCGACAGATGCCATGACCTGGTTGCCAGTGGCGTCGCGGCAGTAGGTGCCCTGGGTCCACGCGCCGTCGGCTGCGATGAGCGCCATCGCGCCCTCGACCACCTCTCGGTCCGTGTTGATCGTCGTCATGGTGTCTCTATGTCCTTCGGTTAAGTCTCGAGGTAGCGCAGGACGGCGAGGACACGGCGGTTTTCGGTGTCATCAGGTGCCAGTCCCAGCTTCGTGAAGATGGAGGCGATGTGTTTCTCGGCGGATCCAGTCGTGATGTACAAGGTCGCGGCGATCGCCGAATTGGTCTTGCCTTCGGCCATTAGCTGCAGGACCTCCCGCTCGCGCGGGGTGAGCTGCTCGAGCGCGCTGCGGCGATGCGATCGGGCGAGGATCTGGGAGACCACCTCGGGGTCGAGCACGGTTCCGCCGCCACCGACCACCGTGACCGCCTCGAGGAAGGCCGGAATGTCGGCGACGCGGTCTTTCAGCAGGTAGCCGAAGCCGCGGGTGTCCGAGCTGATCAGGTCGGAGGCGTAACGCTCTTCGACGTAGTGCGACAGCACGAGCACGGGCGACTCGGGGTTCTGGCTGCGCAGCAACGCGGCGCACCGGATTCCCTCGTCTGTGAAGGTCGGCGGCATCCGCACATCGACCATCACCAGGTCCGGATGTGTGTCGTTGACCAGGCGCAAGAGGTCCGTGGCGTCCGCGACGCTGGCGACGACTTCATGCCCGGCGTCTGTCAGTATGCGTTCGATACCCGCGCGCAGCAGCGCCGAGTCCTCTGCGATCACGATGCGCATGGGAGCAGCGCTTTGACGGTCGTGGGCCCCGCGGCAGGACTGGACACGTCGAACGTGCCTCGCGCGGCGCGCACCCGTTCGGCCAGTCCGCGCAGGCCGGTCGCGGTTTCGCTGTCGGTGATCTGAGCACCGCCGCGGCCGTCGTCGAACACGGAGACGGTGAGCGTGTTCTCGGCGTCGAGCCGTACCGTGACGACGGCCTGCGACGCCTGTGCGTGCTTCGCGACGTTCGTGAGCGCCTCGGCGACGACGAAGTACGCGACCGACTCGACCTCCTGCGGAATGCGTCGAGGCAGGTCGACGTCAAGGGTGGTCGGGACGGCGCTGCGCTGCACAACTGCTGACAATGCGGCATCCAATCCGCGATCGGTGAGGATCGTCGGAGCCATGCCCCGCACGACGTTACGCAGTTCCACCAGGGCGGTTTTCGCGTCCTCGTGGGCCTCGGCGATCAGCGCTTTGGCGGCCGAAGGGTCGGAGTCGAGCTTGGTTTTGGCGAGTCCTATCGTCATCGCGAGCGACACGAGCCGCGGTTGCACGCTGTCATGGAGGTCGCGTTCGATGCGGTAGCGCTCGGTCTCGGCAGAAGTCATCGCGCCCCGTCGGGCATGGTCGAGTGCGGTCACCTCGTTCTGCAAGAGTGCGGTGGGGGACGGGGAGAGCAGCCACAGGTCGATCTTGGCGTCGAGGGTAGGCGCGAAAACCACGATCGCGACCGCGGCCACGAACGCGATCACGGCCAATGGCCACGCCAGGGCTGGCGGGAGGAAAGACACTCCGGCGTCGGCCGAGCTGCGAGTTACGGCGATCGCTCCGGCTGGCGCCAGCAACGCGAAGGCCAGGAGGAACAACGCGAGTCCGCCGGCCGCCGCGTCATAGAACATCCGGAAGAAGTGGTGCGTGCAGCCTTTCCAGAACCGGGTACTGCTGAGATCGAGCCACAGTTGATGGAGCCAACCCACAAAGCCGGTGCGGTGAGACAGCTTTCGCAGCGGCACCCGGATACCCATGCCGAACACGGCTTCGCTGCGCAACCGTTCGAGCCACTCGACGCCGCGCATCAGGTAGACGAACAGGATCGTGACGACCACCGGTCCGATCAAGGTAGGGATCGACGCGATCCCGAAGATCACGAGCATGATCGGAAACCACAGCCAGAGCGCCGCGATCGCCGCGCCGGCGATCATCGATGCGCTGGGCCAGATGCCGATCCGACGGGGTGCCGGCGTCACTGCTTCGGCGGTGACCGGCTCCGTCTCGTGATCGGTGATTGCGACCATGCCGTTAAATTACGGGAATGCCTCGCTGAATGGACATGGCGGTACCCGGTCGACTTTGCGGGGGTTAACCCCCTAGAGGGTCGCTTGTTCGGCGAACTCTCGCCGCCGTACGCGTCGTTTCAGCTTCATTGCCTGGCGCTCCACGACGAACCATGAGAACGCGGCAAGCGGAATCGTGCAGGCCGTGGCCACTACGAAGAACAGGCGCGGGTCCAGCCAGATCAAGCCCGCAGCCGCGAGGAGTTGCTGCACCGGCCAGGCGTAGATGTACATGCCGTATGACAGGTCGTTTCGCAGGCGGGGTCGCTTCAATAAGGCTCCCGACACGATCACCGCGTACGCCAACGGCAGCGCGGCATAGACCCGGTAGTTCGGTAGCAGTCCCAGCGTCACGACCAGGGCGGCGCACAGTGCCACCAGCCACCACCGTGCTGGTATCCGGTCCCGGTACTGGTACAGCAACGCACCCGCGGAGAAGACGACGGCGAACCGCAACACCATTTGCGGAAGCGTTTCCAGCGCCATGACCGGATATCCGACGATCGCAGACCCGGCGACCGACAGGACGAACACGACCGGGATTGTCCACCGCCGCCGAAGGAGGCCTGCGACGCCTAACACCGCCACTGCGATGTAGCAGATCAATTCGAAGATCAGGGTCCACAACGGCCCGTCCCAAACGCCGTCCCACGGCACATTCAGAGGAGTGCCGTCTATGTCGGCGTAGTAGATGTTGAGCACCGCGTTGTTGAGCACGTAGGCGATCTGCGACGACAACCTCAAGGAGCCACCGGACAGCGCCGCACCGATCGGCGCCAGAACGAACGCGACTATCAGTACGCAGATCCACAGGCCCGGGAAGATGCGCAAGGCCCGTGCCGCCGCATACTCGCGCAATCGCGGATTGTTCAACCATGAGCCGGTGATCAGAAACCCCGACACAACGAAGAACCCGTCCACCCACACCTGAGTGAAGACCTGTTCGAACGGAGTGCTGAAGTCTCGACCGGTCAGCGGCCAAGAGTGCTGCAGGATCACGCCCGCGGCCAGAATCAGTCGCCAGGCGTTCAACGCGTTGTCGCGAGGATCGAAAACCTCGCTGAGCGTCCCCCTCATGGGCGACAAGAAAAGAGCCAAACTGGCGGCCACACCGGGTGGCCGCCGGTCCGGTCGTCGTCTACACGTGTGGAGTCACAATTCGCGCCACCGCGGAAATCAGACACGTAACCTCGTCTGTTCAGTCAGTGCCGCTTGTGCACGTCTCTTGCTTAACTCAGTAATTGACGCAGCTGGTCATCATCTGCTGGAACACCGGCATCGCCTCGTCGATCCCCGGATTGTTCTTGATCTGATTCAGCAGGTTCGTGCGCTCAGCAGGTGACGACGCGAAGTACACCTGAAGGAACTGAAGGTTCGGCGGAGACTGGTCGAGGTACTGCGCCGCCATCGGGTTCTCGGCGTGCACCGCGGCCATGGCCTGCTCGTAGGTGCAGGTGGTGTTGACCATCGGTCCGATATCCGGCTGAGCGGCAGCGATGCCGGCTCCCGCGGTCACCGACAATGCCAAACCCCCGGCCGCGGCGGCCAATCTGCTCACTGAAAACTTGATCATGGGTGGACTCCCTCCCTCAAAACGAATTGACCCAACCCTTATCGCACAGTACCAACATTTGCTCCGGGCTAATCATCTGGCGTCGAAATACCACTATCGCGAGAGCCTGAAACCCCGCACCGCAAAGTATCGGCGCATCGACGGGACCTGTGGTCGGATGCCTGCGAAGCGCCCATGGGGTAACCCGGCTTGCTGCGAGGGTGAAGGCTGGCAAACAGCCGTCTGTCAGACATTCCATTACGGAGTCGGCGAAGCGAGGGTGTCCGGACTGCATCCCGAATCTTGTTCGTACACAAGCTGGCTCAGGCTCGACCGGAGTAAGGACGTGGTGTTGGACGCCCGACAAGTCTTTACCTGCAGCAGCTGCGAAGGGGAGTGCTGAGGTACCTCTGGCATCTTCGCGCGCCTGTGGGGTTACCTGGGGGATAACCCCCGTAACAGTTTGTTTTCTTTTCCGTCGCATCGCTGACCGGTACACTTCCCCGCCTATTGGGAAGGCCTACAACAAGATTTGCGGGATGGTGGCTTGTTTCGTATCGTGCCTTCGCACACTGCGTGTGTGTTCCGATCCCATATCGCCTTGGGAACGGGCGGATATAGGGGGACACCGGCATGGTTTACTCGTCAGGACCGCGTCGCGTCGCGGGGGCGCTATTTGTTTGCGGTGATGGTCGTTCGCCCAGCGTGCGACGGCAGCCGCAGCGAGGGAGCCGTTCCTTGCGTGGCGTGTCCGGTGTGTAGTTGCATGGTCGCCGGAACAGTGCCGGGTGTGGAACTAGGTGGAGGGGGTCTCCCATCTTCAGGCTTCTGAAGCGGGTGTGGATTCCGCTGGTCATACTAATTGTTGCGGTCAGCGGTGGTTTCATCGTGTCGCGGCTGCACGGCATGTTCGGCTCCGACCAACGTCCGTCCTACGCCGACACGGCAGTCGCCGACACCAAGCCGTATGACCCCAAGCGACTGACATACGAGGTCTTCGGCGCTCCGGGAACCGTCGCCACCATTAGTTATTTCGATGAAGAATTCAATGTGCGCACGGTCCGAGGGGCAAGTATCCCCTGGTCGTTGGATTTCGAGATCGGTTCGGCTACCGCAGTGGCGAGCCTCGTCGCCCAGGGCGACACCAACACGATTGGGTGCCGCATTCTCGTCGACGGTGAGGTCAAGTCGGAGAAGGTGTCAAATCAGACGAACGCCTTCGCATCATGCGTGCTCGAGGCCGCATGACCGGCAGGCACGTCGGCGAGGAGACCACGCCGCGACCGTTCATCGCACGGTCAATCCGTAGATTTTCAGTGCTGGTCATCTTGGGGTGGCTGGCAATCACCGTCGTGACTACTCTCTTCGTTCCTCCGCTGGAAGTAGTCGAACGCGAGAAGTCAGTGCCTCTAGTGGTTCAGGATGCGCCGTCATACGAAGCGGCTGTCCGTATGGGGGACCTCTTCGCGCAATCCAGCGCCGAAAGCATGGCGGTCATTGTCCTCGAGGGCGAGCAACCCCTGGGCGAAGACGCACACGGCTACTACACCGAATTAATTCGTCAGCTAGAAGCTGATACAGAGCACATCCAGCACGTTCAGGACTTCTGGGGCGACCCGCTTACCGCAGGCGCCGCGCAGAGCACTGACGGTAAAGCGGTTTACGTTCAGGTCAATCTGCGTGGGGCCACGGGTTCGGCGGCCGGCAACGAGTCCGTCGCGGCGATTCAGGGCATTGTCTCCGGGATTCCGCCGCCGCCGGGTGTGCAGGCGTATGTGACGGGTCCGGCCCCGATCGTTGCGGACATAGGCAAGAGCGGCAATAGAACGGTCATTTTGATCACGGTCGTCACCTTTGCGGTGATCTTCCTGATGTTGCTTCTGGTCTACCGCTCAGTGACAACTGTGGTGCTGCTGTTGCTCATGGTTGGCATCCAATTGCAGGTGGCCCGCGGGATTGTCGCGTTTCTCGGACTTCACGGCATTGTGGGTCTGACGACCTACGTCGTCAACCTGATCGTGTCTGTAGGAATCGCGGCGGGAACCGACTACGGCATCTTCTTCACAGGTCGTTATCAAGAAGCGCGTCAAGCCGGCGAGGATAAGGAAAGCGCCTACTACACGTCTTATCGCAGCGTCGCCAAAGTTGTTTTAGCCTCCGGTTTGACCATCGCCGGGGCAATTGCGTGCCTCAGCTTCACTCGCCTCCCGTTCTTCCAGCCTCTGGGAACCGCGGGCGCGCTGGGCATTCTGATTGCAGTCGCGGTGGCCCTCACGCTGATTCCAGCAGTGATAGCTTTAGGTAGTCGTATCAACTTGTTCGAACCGAAGCGCCTTATCGTCACTCGCCGCTGGCGACGAATCGGGACTTCGGTTGTTCGGTGGCCCGCGCCCATCTTCGTCGCGACGCTGGCGATCTCATTGATTGGGCTGCTCACACTGCCGGGATATAACCCGAGCTACAACGACCAGGAGTTCATACCCGAAGACATTCCCGCAAATCAAGGGTATGAGGCCGCAGCCCGACATTTCCCGGAATCGCGTCTGGCAACACCCGACATCCTGATGATCGAGGCCGACCATGATTTGCGGAACCCGGCCGATATGCTGATCTTGAACAAGCTCGCCAAGGCGGTCTTCGCCGTTCCCGGTATTGCCGATGTTCAATCGATTACTAGGCCGGAGGGGACCCAGATCCCGCACACGACTATTCCCTTCATGTTGAGTGTGGGACAGGCCAATCAAGCTCTCCAAA
Organism: Mycobacterium lehmannii; assembly: GCF_001499925.1. NCBI lineage: Bacteria > Bacillati > Actinomycetota > Actinomycetes > Mycobacteriales > Mycobacteriaceae > Mycobacterium > Mycobacterium lehmannii. The sequence goes on along the minus strand of NZ_LQIR01000019.1, from coordinate 55,157 downwards.
TGCCGTTCCAAAAGGACCGCATGGATGACATGCTCAAACAGGCCGAGGAGATGTCCACCACCATCGGCATCATGACGCGGATGTATGAACTGATGCAACAGATGGTGGCTACGACGCACAGCATGGTCGAGACCACACACGAGCTTCAAGAAACCACCGACGAACTGCGCGACGCATTAGCTAATTTCGACGACTTCTTCCGTCCGATCCGCAATTACTTCTATTGGGAGCCGCACTGCTTCAATATCCCGATTTGTTGGTCGTTGCGGTCGATCTTCGACGCACTTGACGGTGTCGACCAGATCTCCCTGAAAATGGACTCGCTCGTCGAAAATCTCGACCGGCTCGATGTTTTGATGCCGCAGATGCTCGCACAGTTCCCGCAGATGATTGCGACGATGGAAAGCACACGCACCATGATGCTGACCATGCACAGCACGATGTCGGGAACCATCGGTTCGATGGAGCAGACGGCCGATACCGCGACTGCGATGGGTAAAGCGTTCGACGCCGCCAAGAATGACGATTCTTTCTATCTGCCCCCGGAGATCTTCGAGAACGAAGACTTCAAGCGCGTAATGGAGATCTTCCTGTCGCCAGACGGGACGGCCGCTCGCATGCTGATTTCACAAAAAGGTGATCCCGCAACACCGGAAGGGATCTCCCGAGTCGAACCGATCGAGATCGCCGCCGAGGAGGCACTCAAAGGAACGCCGCTGGAGAATGCCAATATTTATTTCACAGGTACCGCGGCGAACGTCAAAGACCTGGTCGACGGGTCCAGATACGATTTGCTGATCGCGGCGGTATCGGCAGCTTGTCTCGTGTTCATCATCATGCTGCTCATCACGCGAAGCTTCATTGCCGCCCTTGTCATCGTCGGAACGGTCGCTCTTTCACTGGGTGCATCGTTCGGGTTGTCAGTTCTTTTCTGGCAATACCTCCTCGGCATACAGATCAACTGGGTCGTCCTGGCGATGTCTGTGATCGTGCTTCTCGCCGTCGGTTCCGACTACAACCTGATGCTCGTCTCGCGAATGCGGGAGGAGATAGCCGCAGGTCTCAACACAGGAATCATTCGGGCGATGGGCGGCACCGGCAAGGTCGTGACGGCAGCGGGCCTGGTGTTTGCGGCAACGATGGCTTCGATGGTGGTGAGTGATCTGCTCACAATCGGTCAGGTCGGCATGACCATCGGCTTGGGTTTGTTGTTCGACACTCTGGTCGTCCGTGCGTTCATGACGCCCTCGATCGCCGCGCTGCTCGGCCGGTGGTTCTGGTGGCCCATGCGGGTGCGTCAGCGCCCGGCCAGCGCACTTCTTCGCTCGGTCGGCCCCCGCCCGTTGGTCCGTTCCCTGCTGCTGAGGAACGACTAGCGCGAGCACATGAACAACGAACGCACGCGCCCACCCTTGATCCCCCGGGTGATACGCAAATTCCCGGTCTTCGTCATCCTGGCTTGGCTACTGCTGATTGTGGTCACGACATTGGCGGCGGTGAACGGCAATTGGGGTGCCGCGATCCCGGCTCTGGAAAAAGTCGGGCGAGAGCAGTCCGTTTCGGTGATGCCCGCGGATGCACCTTCGGTGCGCGCGATGACACGCATCGGCGAGGTCTTCGAGGAATCCCACTCGGACAGCTTCGCGATGATCGTGCTCGAGGGGCAGGAACCCCTTGGCGAAGATGCGCGCCAGTATTACGCAGAGCTTGTTCGTGAACTCAGAAGCGATCCCGAGCACGTCGAACATGTGCAGGATCTCTGGGGCGACCGGCTCACCTCATCCAGCGTGCAGAGTCCGGACGGCAAGGCCGCGTATGTGCAGTTGAACCTCGTGGGAAACCAGGGCACGTTCGTCGGGGAAGAATCGGTGAACGCGGTCCGCGAGATCGTCGACCGGACATCGCCGCCGCCGGGTGTCGACGTTTATCTGACGGGTGCGGCGCCACTGGCATCGGATATGCAGCGTGCCGGTGACAATTCTATCCTGAAGATCACCGCGGTAACGGTGGTGGTCATTTTCGCGGTGCTTCTGCTCGTATATCGCTCAATCGTCACAGTGATTCTGCTGTTGGTGATGGTTGGCGTAGAACTGGCGGCGGCCCGTGGTGTCGTCGCGTTCCTTGGCCACAACGAAGTTTTCGTTCTTTCGACATTCGCAGTCAATATGCTGGTGTTCCTCAGCATTGCCGCCGGGACCGATTACGGCATCTTCTACTTCGGCCGTTATCACGAAGAGCGAGCGGCGGGCGTGGATCTGGAAACTGCGTACCACAAGACGTATCGCAGCGTCACTCCGGTGGTTCTCGCATCCGGCACAACAATCGCCGGCGCTCTTTTCTGCCTGAGTTTCACCCGCCTGCCCTATTTCAAAACAATGGGTATCCCGTGTGCGTTAGGAATGTTGGTCGCCGTTGCGGTCGCGGTGACGGTGGTTCCCGCGGGGATCGCGCTGGCCACCCGCTTCGGCCTCTTGGAGCCTAAACGTAAAATTCGGGTCGCTCGGTGGCGGGGACTCGGTACCGCCATCGTTCGCTGGCCCGCGCCGGTTCTCGCGGCAACCTGCGCGGTGACCCTTGTCAGTCTGCTCACGCTGCCGGGCTACACGACGAGCTACGACGATCGCCTGTACGTTCCCGATGACATTCCCGCCAACGCGGGGTACGTGGCTGCGGAACGCCACTTCTCTCAGACGCGGTTGATGCCGGATATCCTTATGATCGAGACGAACCGAGATTTGCGAAATCCAGCCGACTTCATCACTTTGAATAAATTAGCCAAGGCCATCTTTCGAGTTCCGGGGGTGTCGCGGGTCCAGGCGATTACGCGGCCGGAGGGAACCCCTATAGAACACACATCGATCCCATTTATGATCAGTTTGCAGAGCGCTGGCCAAGTTCAGATGATGCAGTTTCAGAAGCTGCGCATGGACGACATGCTGAAGCAGGCAGAAATGCTGCAGACGATGATCGACATCACAGAGAAGCAATACGTCCTGATGCGAGAGATGGTGGGGCTGACTCAGCGGATGACGGAGCAGACGCATGAGCTCAAGATCGTCCTCGATGAATTGCGTGATTACATCGCCAATTTCGACGATTTTTGGCGACCCTTGCGCAACTATCTTTACTGGGAGCCACACTGTTTCAATATTCCGATTTGTTGGGCGATTAGGAGTCTATTCGACACACTTGATGGCGTCGATGCGATCAGCTTGCAAATGGAGGATCTTCTTCAAGATCTCGACAGGATGAACGAGATCATGCCGCAGATGGTCAGATTGATCCCACGTATGATCGAGTTTCAGAAATTCATGAAGCAATCGATGCTGACCATGCACAGCACGATGTCCGGCTACATGAGCGGGCTAGACGAGGCCAGCAAGAATGTGGCGGTCCTGGGGCAGGCGTTTGACGCCGCCCAAAACGATGACTCTTTCTTCCTTCCGCCGGAGGTCTTCGAGAATCCAGATTTCAAGCGGGCGATGAACTCTTTTCTCTCTCCGGACGGAAAAGCGGCCCGCTTCATCATTTCGCACCGTGGTGATCCGGCGACACCCGAAGGGATTGCGCGGGTTGACCAGATAAAGCACGCGGCGGAGGAAGCGCTCAAAGGTACGCCGTTGAAAGACGCCAAAATCTATATGGCCGGGGCCGCGTCGACGGCCAAAGACTGGCACGACGGATCCACGTATGACCTGTGGATCGCCGGCATTGCTGCAATCTGCCTTGTCTTCACGATCATGCTCATAGTCACGCGAGGTTTCATCGCGGCTCTCGCCATCGTCGGAACGGTGGCGCTGTCGCTCGGTGCATCCTTCGGTGTGTCAGTCCTGCTCTGGCAGTACATTCTCGGAATCCATTTGCACTGGATGGTCCTCGCGATGACGGTGATCATCCTCTTGGCCGTGGGATCCGATTACAACCTGCTCCTGGTTTCACGAATGAAAGAGGAGTTAGGCGCCGGCATCAACACGGGCATCATTCGGGCGATGGGGGGCACCGGCAAGGTCGTCACCACGGCGGGCTTGGTATTCGCCGCCACCATGGCCTCGATGGTCGTGAGCGACTTGTTGATCATCGGGCAAATCGGAACCACCATCGCATTGGGCCTGATGTTCGATACCCTGATCGTGCGAGCGTTCATGACACCGTCGATCGCTGCTTTGCTCGGACGATGGTTCTGGTGGCCGCAAAAGGTGCGGCCGCGACCGGCCAGTGCCCTCCTCGAGTCGGTGGGTCCTCGCCCCCTGGTGCGGTCCCTCCTACTCGGGGAAGGTCGACAGAGGACCGAGGACGACGATCCCCCCACGACAGAGATTCCGAGGCAATCGCCGTAGATCGATTCCGAAGGCCGACGGCGTCGCCATGGTACGCAGTCTCGGTAACGCTTGCGGGTAGCCGCCCGCCAGATGGATGAGAGGGCGCCGGCATTTGTCAACATCCGTGCTGATCACTGGTGGGGCCGGGTTCATCGGGTCCGCACTTGCCCGCCGCCTTGTTCGCTCCGGCTACGAGGTCGGCGTATTGGACGTACTGCACCCGCAAGTCCATAGCGGCAGTCAACCGCTCGATCTCCCGGAGTCCGCGCGGTTGTTCACCGGTGACGTCACCCACGGACCGGATCTGGATGCGGTGCTGCGGCTCTTTCGTCCCACCCAGGTCGTCCACTTGGCGGCTGAAACCGGGACGGGACAGTCGCTCGCCGAGGCGACGCGTCACGGCTCGGTCAACGTCCTGGGTACGACCCAACTGCTAGATGCCCTCACGCGTTCGAACTATGTGCCCGCCCAGTTCGTTTTGGCCTCGTCGCGGGCCGTCTACGGTGAGGGCGCTTGGCAGTCCGCGTCTGGAACCTTCTATCCGCCGCCCCGCAGTCACGCGCAGTTGCAAGCGGCGGTGTGGGATCCTCGAGGGCCTGCCGGCGAAGATGCGAGGCCACTTCCCAGTTGCGCTGGTCAGACGGAGCCTCGTCCCACGAACATCTATGCCGCGACCAAGCTCGCTCAGGAGCACATACTGAGTGCATGGACGGCGGCGCATGACACCAATCTCAGTGTGCTCCGCCTGCAGAATGTCTATGGCCCAGGACAGTCGTTGGCCAACTCGTACACCGGGATAGTCACTCTTTTCGCGCGGTTGGCCGGGGAGGGACAACCGTTGGAGGTCTACGAAGACGGCAACATCATTCGCGATTTTGTTTTCATCGACGACGTGGCAGACGCGCTGTTCGCAGCCGTCCAGGCGCCTGCAAACCAGCAACGGTGCGTCGATATCGGATCGGGAATCGGTACGACAATCTTGGAGCTGGCCCAGAAGATCGCGGCGATTTGTGATTCTCCTGAACCGACCGTCGTATCGAAATTCCGCGACGGTGACGTACGCGCTGCGAGCTGCACCGTGGAAGCGGCCAGGGTGGAGCTTAACTGGAGCCCGACCTGGTCTCTCGACCAGGGCCTGCACGCACTGCTGGAGTGGATTGCCAGCAAGCACCTGTTTCCTGACCAAGGTCGTTCGGTGGTCAACTCAACTATCGCTCCAAGCCAATCGGGGTATTGGGACAGAGCCCGCTGACTGGCGGGCAAACGATGTCAGACATCGGAGCGGTAATGATTCCGCGTAACGGAGACGTGGCTCGGCATGGCCGGAATGCCTGCAAGAACTCCCTATCCAACGAACGTTGAATGAGTCTGGGTCTCTTATTGGGCGGGCGTGTCTCTGTCGGGCAGCAATTTATCTGCGTTCGCAACAGGGTAGACTGACGCGGATCGAACCGCTCACCGGTGGGCGGGCGCCGACGTAAGACAGGAGCAGTTTCTTGACTGTGACCGAGAACGACACGAGAGCTGCGTACCTCGATCTACTTCGACGGGATCTCACGAACTACGGCCGTGACGAACTGGTGCCTATCGGGTGGTACCGCCTCGGACGCCCCATCTTCAAGTTCCGCAACGTCATGGTCGTCCGCAAGCATCCCTTCGACAAGCGTGGGCGTGACTTAGGCCTCGACTGGCCGGCGGAGGCGCTGACGATGATCGGAATGCAGCGGCTCACCAGTCTTCAGCACTGTGTGGAAACCGTCCTTGAAGACAACATTCCCGGCGACCTGGTCGAATGTGGAGTCTGGCGCGGAGGGGCGTCGATCCTGATGCGCGCAGTCCTCAGCGCGTTTGGGGATCAGACGCGTCGGGTGTGGTTGGCGGATTCTTTCGCCGGTGTACCGCCGCCGGACCCCAAGAACTTCAAGGCTGATAAGGGAGACAAGCTGTACCGTGCCGCAGCCGTCCTGGCGGTGCCTGAAGCTGAAGTCAGGGCGAACTTCGAGCGTTACGGACTGCTGGACGACCAGGTGCGGTTCCTGCCCGGATGGTTCAAGCACACGCTGCATGACGCTCCGATAGAACGCATCTCGGTGTTGAGGCTCGATGGCGACCTCTACGAGTCGACCATCCAGGCCCTCGATGCGCTGTATCCGAAACTCTCCTCCGGAGGGTTCTGCATCATCGACGACTACCACCCGATCCCGGCCTGTAAGCAAGCTGTCACCGACTACCGCGAAAAGCATGGAATCTCGGCGGAAATAGTCGAAGTCGACGGAACCGGCGTGCTGTGGCGCAAGGAATGAGCGCTGGTCGCGCCTAGGTCGATGCTGAACTTGATGCCGGTGCGTATTCGCCGCCGTGGCATAACCGGTAATCTTCCCGACCGATGAAGTTTGTGCTGGCGAGCTACGGGACTCGCGGCGACGTCGAACCGTCTCTCGTCGTCGGGCGTGAATTGCAGCGCCGGGGGCATGACGTACGGATGGCCGTGCCCCCGGATCTAATGACCTTCACCGAGTCGGCGGGGCTTCCGACGGTGGCCTATGGACTCGACACGGGGACTTGGCTGGATATTTACCGAAATTTTTGGGGTTCTGCCTTTCAGACGTTTTGGAAGGTCCGGCAGCTGCGGAAATTGTGGCGCGAGATGTGGGACGTCAGCGACGAGATCTGGGCGCACATGAATACCACCCTGACTTCGCTGGCTGCCGATGCTGATGTGTTGTTGGCAGGCCAGAGTTATCAGGAAGCCGCGGCCAACGTCGCGGAGTATCTCGATATCCCATTGGTGACGCTTCACCACGTTCCGATGCGGCCCAACGGACAACTCGTCGCCGTCCTCCCTCCCGTCGTCGGTAGGGCGGCGATGACGGGATTCGACTGGGTTGCTTGGCGCTTGAACAAGAAGGTTGAGGACACACAACGCCGTGAACTGGGTCTGCCGAAGGCAACGGCTCCCTCGACGCGGCGGATCACGCAACGGGGATCGCTGGAAATGCAGGCGTACGACGAGGCGTGTTTTCCCGGGCTCGCTGCCGAATGGGCTGAGTGGGGCGGCCTCCGCCCCTTCGTCGGGCCGCTGACGATGGAGTTGAGCACCGATGTCGACGAGGAGGTTTCCTCGTGGATTGCGGCCGGGACTCCGCCGATATGTTTCGGTTTCGGCAGCATGCCGGTCGAATCGCCGGAGAAGACGATCGAGATGATCGGTTCGGCCAGTGCCGAACTGGGTGAGCGGGCGTTGGTGTGCGCCGGATGGAGTGACTTCAGCAAGGTACCGCACCATGAGCACGTCAAGGTTGTGGGGAGCGTCAACTACGCCGCCGTCTTCCCGGCCTGCCGGGCTGTGGTCCATCACGGGGGATCGGGAACGACGGCCGCGAGCCTGCGCGCGGGGATTCCGACCCTGATTCTCTCGATGGACGCGAACCAAGCGCTGTGGGGCGGACAGGTTAAGCGCTTGAAAGTAGGGACGACTCGGCGCTTTTCGGCTACCACGCGGGACTCGTTGGTGAGGGACCTACGCCGTATCCTCGTTCCGGAGTACATCACCCGCGCGCGGGAGCTCGCCACCCGGATGAGTGCACCGGCCGCAAACGTCGCTCCGGCGGCCGATCTCGTAGAGAAGTTCGCGAACTCGAGTCCCTCTGCCTGACCGTAAAGGACACGCTTATTTGCGCTCCCGCTGATTTATGTTTGCGATTTGCAACGCTTCTCGCGAGCGGACACCTTGCCTCCACGCGACGGACGTGGTACTGCTACGGTCGAGATGGAAACTGTAAAGGTAGGTAGCACTCTTTCGAGGAAAGTGTGTCTTCTGACGCTGCCACCCGTAAACTGTCGCGCAGAGTAGATAGTGTGGACTGGGGGGTCCCGATGAAGTTTGTGCTGGCGAGCTACGGGACTCGCGGCGATGTCGAACCCGCTCTTGCGGTGGGGCGCGAATTGTTGGGGCGCGGACACGACGTTCGCATGGCCGTCCCACCGAATTTGATCGAACTCGCTGAGTCGGTTGGGCTTACTGCGGTTTCCTACGGGCCGCCCCCAGACGATTTCTGGGACGAAGACATGCTCCGCAAGTTCTCGGATCTCTACCGCAACTGGTGGACGATCCGCGAGCCGATCAAGATGATGCGCGATGCTTGGGAGCCGGTCACCCGGCACTGGGCGAATATGAGTTCGGCCCTCGTGGAGGCCTGCGACGGGGCCGATCTGCTGTTCAGCGTGCAGCTGTACCAGGACCTCGCATCCAATGTCGCGGAGTATTACGACATTCCGCTGGCAACCCTGCACTACTTCCCAATGAGGCCGAGCGGCAAGATCGTTCCACTTGTGCCGGCACCGTTGGCGCGCATGGGAATCCGCGCCTATGACTGGATTTGTTGGCGCATGGGCAAAATCGCTGAGGACGCGCAGCGCCGCGAACTCGGCCTGCCGAAAGCGAAGGCGCCGTCACGGCAGCGCATCATGAACCGCGGATCGCTCGAGATTCAGGCTTACGACGAGGTCGTGTTTCCCGGGCTGGCATCGGAGTGGGCACGGTGGAGTGAACAACGGCCCTTCGTCGGCGCGCTGACAATGGGGCTCAACACTGAGATCGACGAGGAAGTCGCGTCGTGGGTCGCCGCGGGCTCGCCTCCGATTTGCATTGGGTTCGGCAGTATGCCGGTGAACGATTCCCCGGCCGACACTGTGAAAATGATCAGTGCCGCATGTGCCGAGCTCGGCGAGCGAGCGCTGGTCTGCTCGGGATGGTCCGATTTCAGCGACGTGCCTGCGAGCGAACATATCAAGGTCGTTGGCGCCGTGAATTACGCGAAGATCTTCCCCGCCTGTCGGGCGATCGTCCATCACGGCGGCTCAGGTACCACCGCCGCGGCCTTGCGTGCGGGAGTACCGACGTTGATCTTGTGGACGGCGGGTGATCAACCATTCTGGGGAAACCAACTCAGGCGCTTGAAAGTTGGTGCTGCTCGGCGCTTTTCGAACTCCACGCAGGAAACGCTGGTCAGCGACCTGCGTAAGATACTCGCCCCGGAATACGCACGGAATGCCCAGGATCTCGCCGCTCGCATGACCAAGCCTGCCGAAAGCGTGGGCTGCACAGCCGATCTCTTGGAGAAGTTCGCCAGCTCGAGGTGAATCGCTGACTAGGCAACGACCGGGGAGTTTCGTGACCGTTGCAACGGCGGCGATGCCATCGTTCCGGCCGCCGAGGCGGTGGTGGCCGATGCTATCGTTGCCGCCGTGGCTTCCGGACTGTCGGCCAGGACCCGTCTCTGGCTGCGAGCGGTGCGCGTCGAGTACTGGCTCGCGCGCACGCTTCTGCCCAAGGTGTATGCGAACGATGCGCTGATTTGCTTCAACAGCTACGCATTCGTGGACGACCCGGCGTTCCAGCGCGCCTACCGTCGTGGTGCTCGGGCGCTCGGCGGCGAGGACTGGTATCAGTGGCAGTGGCGGGTGCACGTGGGGCTTTGGGCGGCGGCCAGTGCCAGCAAGCTGAAGGGTGATTTCGTCGAGTGCGGTGTCAGCTACGGCTTCTTGAGCAGCGCCATCATGGAGTATCTCGACTGGGATCGGCTCGACAAGACGTTCTACTTGCTCGATACATTCTCGGGCTTGGACCCGCGCTTCGTCACCGCCGCCGAGCGGGAGGCGGGGGCGCTCGAGGTGAGCGAGCATCACATCAACAGCGGTATGTACGTGAACTCGGTGGACAGCGTGCGGGCGAACTTCGCGCAGTGGAAGAACCAGCGCATCATCGTGGGTGCGGTTCCGGAGACACTCGATGAGGTGGATGCGGACACGGTGGCGTACCTGCATATCGACATGAACTGTGCGCCACCAGAAGTGGCGGCCCTGCGCCATTTTTGGCCGCGGCTGACTCCGGGAGCGTTCGTACTGCTGGACGACTACGCCAATCGTGGACGTGATGAACAACGCCTGGCCATGGATGAGGTGGCGAAGGAGTTGGGCGTCTCCATTGGCATGTTGCCTACGGGACAGGGGCTTCTCATCAAACCGGCAGTCTGAGGTCGGGCACGTTTAAGTGTCCGCGCCGTTCCAAGCTCCTGGTGGTCTGGTGGCTCCGCGTTGTTTCTCGCGTTTGCTGCCAATCCGTATCAATCGCCGTCTCACTCGATGTATGTTGATCGCGTGGGGATCAAAAAGACATGGCCCATCCGATTTCGGCTTATGTGGCTTGCCTTGAGGGCCGGGTATTGGTTCCCACGAACTTTTCTCCCAGACGTCTATTGTGACGATGCGTTGCTCTGCTTCAACAGCCATGCCTTCCTGGATGACCCGGCTTTTCGGCGTGCCTACAACCGTGGTGTTCAATCTATCGGTGGTGAAGACTTCTATCACTGGGAATGGCGCTTTCACGTCGGACTATGGGCCGCGAGCAGCGCCAGCAAGCTCGAAGGGGATTTCGTTGAATGCGGCGTCAGCCATGGATTTCTGAGCAGCGCCATAATGCAACACCTCGATTGGGATCAGCTGGGTAAGACCTTCTACCTTCTGGACACCTTCGGCGGGATGGATCCGCGCTTCGTCACGGATATCGAACGCCAAACGGGTGCCCTCGCCAAGAGCGAGGCAGCGATCGACTTCGGCATCTACGCGAATTCAGTCGAGAACGTAAAGAGGAATTTCGCCGAGTGGCAGAACGTCCGCATCGTCCCGGGCACGGTTCCAGACACGCTCAATGAAGTCGATGCGCAGGCGGTGGCCTACTTACACATCGATATGAACTGTGCCCCTCCCGAAGTCGAGGCACTCCGCTTCTTCTGGCCGCGGCTCACTCCAGGCGCCTTCGTGCTGCTGGATGACTATGCACAGAGAGGCCGCGACGAACAGCGCTTGGCGATGGACGCAGTGGCTAACGAGTTGAGTGTTTCCATCTGTACGTTGCCGACCGGTCAGGGTTTATTGATGAAGCCGGCGTCAAAGGTGGGTGCGTGATGGATGTTTCGCCGGTCAACGTGTTGAGCGCCGAGCGTTCGGCGGGCCGTTAGTGGCCCGCATGTGATCTTCTCGAGGAAAATCAGTATTGCATGGGGGCGGGGAGACACCGGTCTGCGCGGCAGAATCGCGGATGATGTAAGCGATCTTCTCCCGCGGCTTTGCTCCGGTGCAGCGCGGCATCGGCTTTCTTGAGCCTGGCTGACCTTTGACAGGAGTTCAATGAACCATCCGTCGCCCTACACGCGACAACGCGAAAGCCCCTCGGTAAGGCGGAAAACCTCGCCGAGGGCGATGCTGGCGCCAACGCCACCCGAGAGCCGCGATGCGCCCCCCTTCCTCGCGTTGTTCGACGGAATGCAGGTCTCGCTAGACGCCGAAGACACGTGCCCGACAACGCTGCCATGGTTAGGTTGCATCAACGAGGCACCACTGTCGATGTTATGCGGTGATGGAAGAACCGCAGAGGTGCCGAGACTACGGCCCTCGGGGTTAGTCCTTCGTGCTCGGTAGGACGACTTCGTCGCTGCCTCCCTATGGATCACTTCAGATCCGCTCCGAGCTAGCAACCAGCTGAAGAGTTCACTACTCGCGCCCGCACCCAGAAATCCGCCCGAGTTCTATCGCTTCATCCGAGAAAACGCGGGTACAAATCCGTTCTACTACCAATGTCGAGCCGGGTGTGTGACTATATCGTGATTGTGGCCGCAGGCGCTTACGATCACTGCATCGATTGTTCGATGATGTGAAATGAGCGCGCCACGGACCGCTTGCCGCTCAGGGCGGCGTATTAGACATACTGGATACCACGTTGCACGGGTTAATTTTTCGGACCAGCGCGTCGGGTGCGCGTCAACTTCGAGGGGCGGGATTCAATGTGGTGAGTGGATACGCTGGGCCGTCTACCACGGCTCCGCCGGCCCCCAGTCAACTCGGATGGCCACCGGCATCCCGTCGACTGGCTTTGCCTCCGTGCCATGACCCAAGCCATATCCTCGCGATGTTGCAGCCCATCGCAACTTTCTCTTTGGGGGGAAACTGACGTGGGGCAGGTGACATCGGGTGTTCGGGCTGTACTTTCGCATCCAGTTGTGTACGAGGCGTTCCAACGGATCATGGGTGCCAAACGTGGGCGTGAGTGGTTGGTATGCAAGTTCATCCGCCCGTTCCCAGGCATGCGGATTCTCGACCTAGGTTGCGGTCCAGCAAACATACTCGCGTCCTTGCCTGCGGATGTGGCATATACGGGGTATGACATGAGCGCCGAATATATTGCGGCGGCAGAAGAGAAATTCGGTCGACGCGGGACATTTCATTGTCGCCTCCTGGAACAGGCGGAAGTGGCGGCCCTGGAACCGTTCGATCTCGTCATGGGCATTGGCGTTCTGCACCACCTCGATGACCGCTCGGCGCGCCAATTCATGACACTGGCGAAGGCTGCGTTGAAACCCGGTGGGCGGGTGCTTACACACGATGCATGCTATGCGCAGGGACAGAACCCTATCGCACGCTTCCTTATCAACAGGGATCGAGGCCAGCACGTACGCGGTATGGCGGACTATCGCTCATTGGCAGAAGGGACATTCACAACCATCACTGGTGCAGTAACACATTGGGCGTGGCCGCCTTATACACACTGGACCATGGAGTGCAGCGGGTAGCGCAACGCTGGCCGAGAGCAGCACCTGCGAGTCGCGTATGACTATCTGATGAGCTATCCGTCGATAGCGTGCACTTTGAAATCCGTTGAGGGTCAGGGCGCGGTGGCGCACGTCTGCACGAAATGTGGGCCGGCGCCGCGCCTGCGTGCCGGCAAAGATGACTGACGTCGGGGGGACAGGGGCCTCCACCGGGCCAGTCGCGCGAGGCAGCGTCGCGCGGGTGGGCGGTTCGACGGTGTTGATGGTCGTTTGCGCATACGCAGTCATCTACCTGGCAGCCCGTGATCTTTCCCCTGATCGCTTTGCGGTATTCGGTGTGTTCTGGGGGGCTCTGGGTATGGTCACAGGCGCCACGAATGGTCTCCTTCAAGAGACGACACGAGAGGTCCGCTCGGCGCGATACGCCGAATTGGGTTCAGGTCCTCGTGTTTTCCCCTTATACGTAGCGACCGTGATCGGTGCGGTCGCCGCCGCAGTAATCGTGGTCACTTCGTCGGTATGGGGCGCCTTCGTATTCAGCGAGGCTGGTACTTTGTCAGTGGCGTTACTCAGCGTTGGATTGGCTGGATTCTGCGGGCAAGCGGCCGTGATGGGCGCGTTGGCGGCCCTCAACCGGTGGACTCAATACGGTGCACTGATGGTGACCGACGCCATTCTACGTGTATGTGTGGCTGTGACAGCAGTGGTGATGGGATGGGGTTTGGGCGGGTTCTTGTGGGCCATCACTGCCGGCGCTGGCGCCTGGCTCTTACTCCTGGTCGTATCACCTACGGTGCGTGCCGCCGCCCGGCAGCAGACTCCAGGGAGAATCGTCACGTTTCTGCGCGGCACCGCTCATTCGACTACCGCCGCCGGCGCCAGCGCCATTCTGGTTATGGGCTTTCCGGTTCTGCTCAAAGCGACCTCCAACGAGTTGGGGGCGACGGGTGGCGTAATCATCCTGGCGGTCACCTTGACTCGCGCGCCATTACTAGTCCCCCTCAGTGCGCTGCAGGGCAACCTGGTCGCCTATTTCGTCGACCAGCGCGCAGGAAGGCTCCGCGCATTGATCGTTCCTGCGCTGCTCATAGTCGCGATCGGCACCGTCGGGGTGCCTGCGGCAGGGCTTACCGGCCCCTGGTTGCTGCGCGTCGGATTCGGTCCCGACTACCACGTCAGCGGGGCATTGATGGGCTGGTTGGCGGCGGCGTCTGTGGTCCTCGCCATGCTGGCCCTCAGCGGTACCGCCGTGGTAGCGGCTTCACTCCACCGGGCATATTCATTAGGCTGGGTTGGCGCGACGGTGGCATCAACGTTTCTCTTGTTATTGCCCTTGCCATTGGAGACGCGCACCGTGGTCGCGCTTATGTGCGGCCCACTGTTAGGAATTGGCATCCATTTGGTAGCGCTCGGGCGAGCACCCGTATGAGGCAACCATTTTCACACCCACCCGCCCGCGCACTTACCGAAGTTGTCGCTACGCGTGCTCGTATCGAAAGGCGGCGCGTGAGTTGCGTACGCTTTCCGGATACGGCCGCTGCCGGGTTGCGTCTTCTTCGGGCGAGGTATGTCTCCCAGAATCGGCATCGCGACGGTTGACGGTACGTAACATCTCCGTCGTGCAGAAAACTATCGCGCTCTTCGACAGTTCGTTCGCACGAGCGATCTGCTACGGCGCGCGCATTGGCGAAACCCCAGCAACAGAGGTTGCCGCGCGGGGCGCGCGCACAGCGATGCCTGGCTATGCGGTCCCTTGCGCGCAGAAGCGCAACCCATTCGAGAAGAGCGTTACATCAAGGGGTGGAGTCGATTGCGGCAGCGCTCATTTCGATAGATGCCAACGCAAGATTACGGCCGTTCCCGAAGGTGTCCGAGTTACCTGGCACTGTCGTTCACTGCGCATGCCGGTTGGCATCACTAGGTCCGAGCTGTTGGCCGGTCCACCGTCTGCGCGTGCGGCATGGAAGCGTCGCTGGGAAATGTCGTGGCTTACGCTTTCCGCCTTGTATGGCGTCGGTCCGTTAGAAGTCGTCGAGTCCCGGTACCTCGGATCCATCCTCGCCTGCCGCTCGGTCGTAGCGACAGTCGCGATATGCCACCTCTCGGGCGCCGCCAGTCGCCGGAGGCCTTGAGCATGACTCCATCGCTTGCTTTCAAATTACTCTTCAGGCGGTTCTTTTGCCTTAAGCTGGCCAATCTTTGCCCATTCACGGCTGGGCGTATTTTCTTATACCGACTTATGGGCATACGAATTGGTGAAGATGTCTACATGGGCTTCGGTATCGAGCTCGAGACAAACTTTCCAGAACTCGTGAGAATTGGCAATCATGTCACAATCTCTCATCGCTGCATCATTTCTGCCCATATGGGCAGCCCTTCCGACACGCCTGTGAAACGTTCCTATCCGCTGAGCTCGAAGCCCGTAGTCATCGAGGATGGAGCCTGGATTTGCATCGGCGCAATAATTTTGCCCGGGGTCACGATCGGCCGAAACGCGGTAGTCGCGGCAGGAGCGGTGGTATCTCGAGACGTGGAGGCGGATTCCATGGTCGGCGGCATTCCCGCGCGGTTTATCAAGCGTCTTGAGTCCGCTAACCCGGAGGCCGGAGAATGACGACGGTTGGCATAGTAGGTTCGGGGCACACTGCGATTGCCGCTGCAAAAGTGCTCGTACAGCGCGGAGTTCGCCCCACCATCCTCGACGTCGGAGAGACACTCGACCTGGACCGACAAGCCGTCGTCGCGCGGATGAGCGCGCAACAGAAGACGGAGTGGGACGCCGAGGATTTAGCCGTGATCACCCACAACCCCACCGTCTCGCACGAAAAGGTGCTGCGCCTCGCGTTCGGATCGGCATATCCGTACGCCGGCACCAGGGAGAGCGCACCGCTCGATGTTGCCGAAGATGGGCCGAGCCCTTCGATGGCACGCGGTGGTTTCAGCACGATTTGGGGTGCCGCAATGCTGCCCGCCGCGTATTGTGATCTGAAGGCATGGCCATTCCCCTCAGGCGATCTCGATCCGTACTACGAGCTCGTCCTACGAGATCTGCCGTTCTCTGCAACGAAGGACAGACTAGCGGGCGAGTTCCCGTTGTATCGAGATGACACAGAACCGCTCGCCCCGTCTCCCATCGTGCGATCGTTTCTGCAGACGCTCGACCGCTCGCACTTCCTTCGAGGTCGCAACGATTTGGCCTACGGACAGGCGCGCGTCGCGGTTCGCGCACACGATGGTCCAGACGGCCGTGGGTGCGTTTACTGCGGGCGCTGCCTGTCGGGCTGTGTCTACGGATCAATCTATTCCGCTGAACAAGACCTTCAAAAGATGATTCAGCGTGGGGAAGTCGACTACCGGGCCGGCCGAACGGTACTTGAGTTTTCGGAGCGTGGCAACGATGTGGAAGTCGTCTGCGAAACCAAGGGAGGTCTCGAAAATATCCTAGTGAATCGTCTTTTCGTCGCGGCGGGGGCGCTGAATTCGACGCGTCTTGTGCTGGAATCGAAGCGGCTTTACGACCGACCGGCCGTCTTGAAGACGACTCAAGGCTTCGTAGTCCCGATGATCAATATTCGGGGCGCGCCGTTCGAGTGGCCAAACGCTAATACGCTCTCGGGAATCTTCTTCGAGTTCAAACTACCCTCGGTTTCAGACAATTGGGTTCACTCGCAGATCAGCCCGGCCAACGAGCTCATCTTGGCGAAGGTGGGTTACCAAGCAGGTACCGGTTTTCTCCAGTACATTCGGAAACTGGCGCTCGGGCGGCTCCTCGTTGCCCTCTGCAATTTCCACTCGGATCTCGCGGGATCCTACTCGCTGCGCCTACAGCGCGGTTCCGCCAGTAAGCGAAGTGTGCTTTCGATTGCGAATCAGCCGTCTTCGGACTTTGCAGATGTTATGAAATTGGGGTCGCGACGCCTTACACGGCTTCTATCTAGGGTCGGGGTATTTCCTGTCACCCCGTTGATGTACGGCGACCCCTTGAAGCCGATCGGCTGGCACTTCGGCGGTTCGCTGCCGATGACGCGCGACCCCAGAGACGAGATGCACACCGATGTATTCGGACGCCCCAAAGGGTGGCAGCGAATTCACGTCATCGACAGCAGCGTGTTTCCCTCCGTGCCAGCAACGACGATTGCCTTACTCGCCATGGCGAACGCAACTCGAATCGCTCAAACCGTTACACTCGAAGATTGAGGTCCTCTTGGCCATTCCCCGCACTATCGTTTATCACTCCCTATGGTTCGACGCGCGGAACTATTTCGGCTCATACCGGGGAAGCCGCATCGCCGGTCGTCATACGGCCGGAAAAGTCGCAGAGTTCGAATTGGCCTTCGCACGCTACATGGGTGTGAGCAGCGCCCGCGCGTTTCCGTTCGCGAGGACAGCGCTCTACTTTTCGTTGAAGGCTCAGAACTTCGAACCGGGCGACGAAGTAATCATGCCGCCCATCACGATCAAGCCGATGATGGATGTCGTGATCAGCCTCGGCCTGAGACCAGTTTTCGTCGACATCGAACTCGACACGCTTTGTTTCGATCCCGATGAAATGAAGAAGGCGATAACTTCCAGAACACGCGCGGTCCTCATCACTTATCTGTTCGGAGTGGCGCCCGACATGAGCCGGCTCGTGTCCGTGTGTCGCGAACACGACTTGTTCGTGGTCGAAGACTTCTCACATGCCCTAAACGCCTCATGGAACGGTAGGAAGCTCGGGACATTCGGAAACGTCGGCATCTATTCGTGCTCAAGGACTAAGACCCTAGACGCCTACGGCGGTGGACTGGCAATTACGGACGATGCTGTGCTCGCCCAGCATCTCGAAAAGGCTAAGGGCTCGCTGACCCCGACACCATCCAAGCGCCTCCGCGCGAAGATCGCTGAAACGTTCATCACTAACGTGGCTACACGCCGTCCAGTCTTTACCGCTGTTGTCGCACCGATGCTTTCGATCGTCGGAAAGATCAATCCAGAGAGGGAGAAGGCTCTCACGGGAGCGCGGCAAAACCTCAAACCTGACGCGGTGCTTCCCCAGGACTACTTCGAGCGATTCACCTCCGCACAGGCGGAAGCTGGATTAGCGATGCTAGAGAAGGTCGAAGAAGGGGATGCGAAACGAATATCCAATGCTGCGGAGCTTCGCCGATCCCTAAGGCCGCTGGGCGAACCGTGCGCACGAACTAGCAAGGAGGCACGGAACGTCTACTGGCAGTTCGTGGTGTTCGCCCCCGACCCAGGACGATTCCGGAGAATTCTCGCCCGCCGTGGAATCGACACAGGAACGACTAATCTTTCACTCGTTTGTGGCTTAGGAATCTACCCCGAGTACGAAAAGGAGTGCCCGAACGCCGAACGGCTGAAAAACAATGCCATGTACATTCCTGTCTACCCACGGATCGGCCAAAGAGACTTGGAGCGCGTCACAGAGGCTATTCGACTTGCTCTCCGGCAGTCGGCGTGATTTAAAGCGTCTTCAACAATGGGGACGCCTAGGCTTACAGGCATATTTCTCTTCTCCCGCTAGCGCGAGGTCGCCGCCGGGGCGCGCCCATTAATTCCTATGATCGCGGTGCCAGTTGCTGCAGCATTGTTGCGCCACTTATGGAGAATGCGGCCATGTCTCTAAATGACAACGTAGAAGTAATGAGTGGGCGAACGTAATCCGTCACTCTACGCAGACACCGTGAACTGGGTCGATTGTGCCGCGCTCTTTCGCTGGTACTCCCCAATATTGGCGCAGGCTATCAGTCGGACGGTGGATGAGAGCCTGCGCTCCAATCAGAGTCTCGTCCCCAACAGCGATGTCCTGCAAGACGGTTGCGGAGAAGCCAATGAAATTCGAATCGCCGATACGAACCCGACCACCTAGTGTGACATTTGCGGCAAAAAAATTATGGTCACCTATGACCGAATCGTGGCATATCGTCGTATTCGACCACAGGACGTTGTTATTGCCCAAGAAAACTCCCGGCTCCACGACGACCCCGGGGAAGATCATGTTATTCTCACCGATATGGGAAGTCTCCGACACATAGCTGGCAGGACTCACTAGATTGATACAGCTGTAGCCAGCCTGCTGGACATTCTCATAGACTTCTCGGCGCCGACGCATACTGCGATATCCAACCGCTATAAAGAAATCAGTATCTGCGGGATTGAAGCGTTGCCGCATATCGGGCCAAGAGACGACGGGAATGTCGTGGAACACGTCTTGCTTCTTGAAGCTGGCATCCACGACGAAGGCGGCGATATTGCGTCCGTGATCCTCGACGGCATATTGCCGAGCCATTCCCCCAAGTTCCCCCGCACCGAAGATCACAAGGTCATGCATCGCTATCCTTGGTTCGGCTTATAGAGTCGCTGCTCTGCCGGCAGGTAGAACTCCTCGAGCGAGGTCGGCATCCGCACGTTCATACCGATGAGCCGCTTGCCGTTCTCGCCAAGAGAATCGATGATCGACTGCGGCACTAACCGGGGAAAATCAAACCGCTGGCGCATATATGAGCGACACAAATTTATAGTCAAGCTATGTCGTGTCCTACGGGTCCTATTGATTCCTGCCGCGTGCACCAACCGCCCATGGAATACGACCATATCTCCCGCTTCGCAGAGCGCGCGACTAGCATTCTCAAAGAAAGTCTCCGCCTCAGGCACAGTCTCAAGGTGATGGGAGCCCTTCAAGTAATATGTAGCGCCATTGTCCTCGGTGAAATCATCGAGCGCCAGAATAATGCCAATGTTCGTAGTATAGCCTGGAATATGACGTGGTGAATCAACGTGCACACGACTGCCGTAATTGCCCTGCTGTGGGGGAAGGGAGGAGGACTGGTACGCGTAGATGATGCACGTATCACTTAGGACCGCGGGTAGGTAATCATTCAAGACTGGATTATCGAGCAATGCCGCCATTCGGCGTCCGCGCACCATACAGTTGTGCACCATACCTTTGTCGAAGACATCTGGGTAATTGACCGCATCTTCAGCGATTGCCGCTTCGAGCTCACTGCGCAAAAGAGCTACTTCCGCTTGCGAAACAGCTTGAGGTATAACGGCCAAACCGTCGCGTTCGAATGTTTCTAATATTGTTTCGTCAACCATTGTATAACCTATTTTGTAAGGATGAAGTTGAGGTATTTGAATAGAGGGGATGCGACGGGTAAGGCACTTGTAAGGTACAAGTGAATCTGATCGGCAAGCTCGAACGACTTTTCGTGCATTACCATGGCTTGCCCGAGGAACCAATTGTAGTCGATTCGGCATGCGCTGAAGCCGATACTGATCGCGAGGTCGTGCACCTCCTTCGCATCGAATCCCTTCTGCACGGCTTTGATCGGCTCGGCTTTATCAAGCATCGAGCCGTCGACTCCGAAGTTCTCGGCGTAATATTCGCCATTGTGGAGGGCGCCTTTGATCTCCCGTGTGACGATCTGGGGGAGGCCAGTTATGGCTGCACGCTTGGCCTGCTCCATCGCTTGGATGAAATCGCGATTTGGGTTGAGGCCAGCGAAGAATACTCCACCGGGCTTAAGTACGCGGTGAACTTCTTTCAAAAATAGATGTGCATCGAAGAGATGGTCCATAAAGGAGTAGGCTGTCGCGAAATCAAAATATTCGTCTGCGAACGGCGTGTGCTCCGCCATTGCCTCGTGCAAAAAAACGTTGCCGGTACTCAGGTCCACTTCTTTCATCATCGCCTGCGTAATATCTACTCCGTGTATTTCACCGAATCGATCTTTCATCAGATCGATCATGAATCCGGTACCGCAGCCGAAATCTATAGCCCTACTATCCACCGACTCGATATCTGCGGTGAGCGTCAGGATGAGATCACGAACCTTCGCGATGTTCTCTGGTCGAAAATGTGGGCTCTTTTGGTATTCACCGGTCTCGACTAAGACCGAGTGAACGTACCGATTCGCTTCGAGCGTTTCCTGATTGTCGTGCTGGCTCATGCGAGATTCTCCCAGTAGACGTTCTTGACGATGCTCTTTGGGCGCTGCTTTACTTCAGTATAGATCTTAGCGGTGTAGATACCGACGATACCCAGCGAGAATATGATCATGCCGCCTATGAAGAATAGTATCGCGACCAGCGATGCCCAACCGACAACGGAATATCCGAATAGAATCTTGCTGATAATTAGATATAGGATGATGAGGCAGGCGCTCACGACAAACATAACGCCAGTGTAGAACACCATCAGCAATGGCTTTGCGCTGAACGATGTAATTGCCTCCACCACCATCGTAAGCTTCCGTCGGAGCGTGTAGGTGGAGTGTCCGTCAAAGGTCTTTTCAGCGGGCACATAATGCTGATTGTAGCCAGCGTGCACCCAGATACCTGGAATAAATAGCTCACGTTCCTGGTAAGCGACGAGAGTATCGACATATGCTCGGCGCATCAGGCGAGATACTAATTCCTTATTTGAGATCTTGACATAGGATAAGGAATTGAACAGGTCATAGAACCACGAACTGGCGAGTCTTCGTGTAAGGCCACCTTGCTTCTTCGTTTGGATTTCGCCGATAACGACGTCTGCCTCAGGATGCGTTCGGAGGTAATTCCAGAATATTACGAGATTTTCGGGATCTTCTTCTAAATCTACATCGATCAGAAAGACGAAATCGCCTTTAGTGTGTTCGAGACCGGTCATCATCGCGCGATGATGACCGAAGTTGCGTGACAGCTCGACTATAACAATACGGCGATCCCTAGAAAGCAGCTTCTTAGCGGCCTCTAGCGAATCATCAGGCGAGCCGTCATTCACCAAGATAAGCTCGTAATTATCGGTTATAGTACTTGCTGCTTCCGTGATCCGCCGATAGAATTCTTCAAGGTACCGAGAAGATTGATAAAGTGTCGTGACGATTGAAAGTTTCATGCAAAAGAACTTCCCCTTGGAGGTGGCTCATTGCCATATGCGAAGGTCAAGACATCTATTGCCATGAGTTCCCTTCTCGGCCGCGTGTTTGATAGAAGTCCCACACAGCGCCTGCGACTTCCTCCACTTCATCGTTTGTGAGGTCAAAGTACAGCGGTAGTCTCAGCAGTCTTGCACTAAGGTCTTCCGTCCGTGGGAGATGAGTTTGAGGGACGCCGAGCATCCGGGCAAAGGGCGATGAATGGAGCGGTACGTAGTGAAATACAGCATGAATTCCTATTCCGCGAAGGTGCGCGATTAGCGCCGTACGCTCCTCGATGTCGGCGGTCAAGATATAAAACATATGATGGTTGGCATAGCAATGCGAAGGGATAACTGGTAGTCGTATGCATCCGCGCGCCTCTAAAGGAGCCAAGAGAGCGACATAGAGATTGAAGATTTCCCCTCGGCGTGCGGTTATCTTCTCCATGTTCTCTATCTGGCCAACTAGGAACGCGGCGAGCATATCGGAAGGCAAAAAGGAAGAGCCCATGTCGACCCAGGTGTATTTGTCGGTCTGCCCTCGTATGAATTGACTACGGTTAGTGCCCTTTTCCCGTATAATCTCAGCACGCTGTTCCATTGCGGCATTATTTATGACGAGGGCGCCACCCTCACCACACGAGAGATTCTTGGTTTCGTGGAAGCTATAACAACCAAGATGGCCGAGCGTGCCAAGCCAGCGATCCTTATAACGAGCGTGCACGCCCTGCGCCGCATCTTCGACCACCCATAGACGGTGGCGGTCAGCTATATCCATGATTGCGTCCATCTCACAGGCGACGCCAGCGTAGTGGACTGGGCAAATAGCCCGCGTGCGCGGCGTAATCGCACGTTCGATTAGTTCCTCATCGATGTTAAGCGTGTCGGATCTGATGTCGACGAACACCGGTCGGGCTCCGCGGAGTACGAACGCGTTGGCCGTAGATACGAAGGTGTAGGAGGGAACTATCACCTCGTCGCCGGGCTGCAAGTCGCAGAGAAGCGCGGCTAGCTCGAGCGCGGAGGTGCAGGATGTGGTGAGCAGGACCCGCTTCGCGTCAAATTCCGCTTCCAGCAGTGCTTGCGCGCGTTTCGTGAATGGACCGTCACCGCTGGCGTGTAGGCCCGCGACAGCTTCTCCGACGTAAGTCAACTCAGGCCCGACGATCGCCGGCTTGTTGAAGGGGATACGGATTGTCATCGGAGAGGCCTCATGGGTTCCCGGCCCGCCGTTTTGGATGCCTCAATTGGGTGCGCTAAGAAAGCCACATGAGGGTGGGAGAGTGAACGGTGATACCATTGCTGGTTCATTCCTCGTCTCCCCAGATGAATTGCGGAGCTTCGGGCCCAACCATCATCAACAAGTCAAGTATCGAGACCTGCGGGTCGAAAGGCGGATGCAACTGACTGTACGGACGATATGCGTAGTCCAAGTATTCAAGCGAAATCCCGGCTCCCGCGAGCTTGTCTTCCTCGAGGTAGTTCCGCGCAGAGGGACCGCTGATGTAATGCGTCGCCCCGACTTGCTGAAGAATCGAAATCAGGCGATCTGTCTTCGTCCCTTCAGCTTTCAACTGGGAGGAGCGGACGAACCGCTTGCCCGCAAGCCCCAGTAATCCCGCGATCTCGATCGTCGATTCGATCGTGAAGTCTGCTAAAAGTTCTGGATGCCGCCCATAGATCCTTTCGAGGATGCCGCGGTACGTCTCGAAGAACGGTGCTTTCGAGTAGGCTTGCCGGATCGTCGTCCAATGCGACTTCGTCCATTGGCGGTTCCAGTCGATGCGAATCGTATTGATTGCCGCGCCAGCTTCGACCGAACCCTTTTTCGCGACGGGGATCGTCAGCCATACGGAGCCGTTGGCGGTCTTTACGCGGTTGCGGTTTCGCCAGCCTCCGCGGTCGTATTGCACATCGTCATAAAACACGAACACGTCGGCCTTCTGGATCTGATGAAAGTAGCCGCGCCAAGGAATGTACGAGGGTTGAAGTATGACGCAATTCATCGCCCGATTGCACCTCCGCGGCTAGGACACCGAACTTCGCAGTCTTGCATGGAACTCATGCGCTGCCCTCGCTTCTCGCCGACCCGAACGCAGGCACGATCGCGGTTCCGCCCTCGGCACGAAGCCGTGGCAGGCACGCTGGCACTTCGAGACGATCTGCGCTTTCTACTAGACGGTGCCGGCGCAAGGTATCCGGCCGCTGGCATGATGACGCTCCAAGAATCCGGAGCGACCTGCGTGCCAGTCGTCCTGGGGAGGCAAACCTTCTTCATCAGTTGAACTGCGTCATAATCCATTACACGAAACTACGGCTGACCTTTTTCGGTCGTACCCGGTATCAGCATCGAATGACCGGAAGAAACGCTAACGTCGGTGTCGGTACTACTTTCGCGGCTCAGCACCTCTGCACCTTCATCTGATCGCGCGGGTTTCCGCGCGTATGAGACGAGGATCACCGCACAGGCGAGGAGCCATAAGAAGGGTGTTACCACTGTCGTCGTTATGAACACGACGGGCGTGGTGTCGATTACCCCTCTCTCGCCCAGCTGGCCGAAGATGGGTGCATTCACCACGGGACCCGGGACGGCAATCTGCGCAATGCTGAGAGCTGTAGCCAAACTGACGACGAGTCCAACCACCGGACGGCGACCACTCTCCAACGCAAGTTTGTCGAAGACGCCAGAGCCTCTGGGCCCGTTGGGATCTCGAACAATGATGGCAGCGATCGGGAGGACGAAGACCAGATAATAGTAGTAAGCCAGGGGTGGGAAGAGCGTGGCGGTAGCGAGCAACACAATTCCCGCCATAACCGGCGGGATCCGCCGTCCGAGCACGAGCACGGCACCGACGATGACGACCATCACGACATACCCGAACAGGGACCGTGGACCAGCAAGGAAGCCATCGGTCATCTTGCCGCCCGTCCGGATGAAGTCGAAGGTGTCCGGCAGCAGGGCGAACGCTCTGCCGAAAGAAACATTCCGCAAACTGACGAGATCCTGGAATGAACTGCCGGCGTGGAAGAGATTTTCGACCGACTGGGGAATTGTTCTTGGAAAGTCGCGAGGCCAAAGAAGGTAGGCGGCCACGTTCGAGACGACCACCCCGATGATCGCGAAGCTGCCAATTCGCCATTGCCGACTGGCGAACAGTGCGAAGACCAACACGAAGAACCACGGCTTCACCAAGGTGGCTAAGACGACCATGAGGGCCGCCAGGCGCCACTGCCTTCGGCGCAGCGCAATCAGGAACCCGAGCGCGGCAGGCACGATAAAACCGGCAGAGTTGCCTCGATCGATCACTGCCCATACTGGGATGGCGGCGACGCCCAACACCACGAAGATCACGATCCGCTCAAGTCCATATGCGCCTTTGGCAGCCCAGATCGCGGGCGCAATGACCGCCGCCGTTAGCGCGAGCAGGTATCCGAGGAGACCGAGTGTTGGCACGCCCAACATATGTGCGGGAAACCCGAACAACATATGCGGCAGCATTGCGGTCGCTGGGCCACCGGTAGCGTGTGGCTCATAATTGCCCCAAGGCAACGAAGTCTCGTACGACCAAGGATTGGGTTGTAGCCCTACGCCGACGATCATCGAGTAGTCACTGAAACAGTGCTGACCGATACCCATCCCCCAAGAGAGCCAGCAATCCTTGGAAACATTCAGAAGAGAAGCGACAACGTCGACCGCAAAAAGTTGGGTTAGCAAGTACGCAACCGCCGCCGAAATCGCGGATACGACCAAAACAGTGCCAAGCAGCAGGGTTCGCTCAGATTGGCTAGCAATTCGTTCCCGGATAGCGGCTGGGATACCCTGCAGCACCTTGAGCGGTCGATTCATCTGTCTAGCCCCCTAATTAACCCAGAGGTCAGCTGACCCCCCCGGTTTCCCTGGAGACGGTAGCAAAAACGAATGCGCTTTTCGTAGGAACTACAGCCTCTCCATTGGCATCCCCCGCTGCGTCCGTCAGGTTCGTTCCGGTCGGGTCTGCAGCGTGATGTGTCCGGAGTTGCCGATTCCGCCTATCTCACGGCAGGCGTTTGTGCGCTTGCCGACCATCCGCCCAGCGTCACAAGCACCGTATTGTGTTACGCGTGCGCGTGCTTCCGGCGGCCGGTTCGTGAGGCCGCTCGAGCTGTAGCTTATATCGACATAGCTGACTTCAGACCGACATCTACTATGAAGCAGTAGCAACCCGGGCGGTTACTTCAAGGGGCAAGCATCAGTCCTGGATGTCGTGCGGTCGGGGCGTGGGCCGATAGAAGCGGGGAGCCAGTGAAGCGAGCACTCATCACCGGAATCACCGGTCAGGACGGCTCTTATCTGGCCGAGCTCCTATTAAGCAAAGGATATGAAGTCCATGGGCTTATCCGGCGTGCTTCGACCTTCAACACCTCACGGATCGACCATCTCTACGTCGATCCCCATGAACCAGGTGCTCGGCTATTTCTGCATTATGGCGATCTCACTGATGGTTCTCGTCTAGTCACACTGCTCAGCACCATCGACCCTGATGAGGTTTACAACCTGGCGGCGCAATCGCATGTGCGCGTCAGTTTCGACGAACCCGTTCACACATGTGCTACGACAGCTATGGGATCGATGGCGCTCCTGGAGGCGGTGCGACTCTCGCGGGTGGACTGCCGATTCTATCAGGCGTCCTCCTCGGAGATGTTTGGCGCATCTCCGCCGCCTCAGAACGAGCAGACCCCGTTCTACCCTAGGTCACCTTATGGCGTCGCAAAGGTCTACTCTTATTGGGCGACACGGAATTACCGAGAAGCATACGACCTGTTCGCAGTCAATGGAATCCTGTTTAACCACGAATCCCCTCGGCGCGGCGAGACTTTCGTGACCCGAAAGATAACCCGGGCCGTTGCGCGTATCAAGGCAGGTCTCCAATCCGATGTTTACATGGGCAATCTCGATGCCGTGCGCGACTGGGGATACGCACCGGAGTATGTCAACGGAATGTGGCGGATGCTGCAGGCGGCCGAGCCGGACGACTACGTTCTTGCGACGGGACGTGGTTTCACGGTTCGGGACTTCGCCGAAGCGGCGTTCGAATACGCCGGGCTGGACTGGCAGAAGCACGTCAAGTTCGATGAGCGATATCTGCGGCCCACCGAGGTTGACTCGTTGATCGGCGACGCCACCAAGGCCAACAAGACACTGGGGTGGAGGGCCTCCATACACACTGCTGAATTGGCGCGGCTCATGGTGGATGCGGACATTGGGGCGTTGGAGTGCGAAGGCAGGCCATGGATCGACAAGCCTATGGTTGTCGACCGGACATGAGCACGACGGTGGAGACAGCAGCTGGTGTTCTTGACCGGTCGTCGTCCGTTTACATCGCGGGGCACCGTGGGCTCGTGGGGTCCGCCTTGTACCGGAAGTTTCGTGCCGAGGGATTCACCAACATTCTCGTACGGTCACACGATGAACTCGACCTGACGGATCGCACTGCAACATTCGACTTCGTCCTTGCCTCGAAACCTCATGTCGTCATTGACGCAGCCGCACGAGTCGGCGGCATCATGGCGAATAACACCTACCCGGCCGACTTCCTCTCGGAAAATCTGCAGATCCAGGTCAACCTGTTGGACGCCGCAGTCACTGCCAGGGTGCCGAGATTGCTCTTCCTCGGATCGTCGTGCATCTATCCGAAATTTGCCCCGCAGCCGATCAAGGAGAGTGCGCTACTCACCGGCCCCCTCGAGCCGACCAACGACGCATACGCCATCGCCAAGATCGCCGGAATCCTTCAAGTGCAAGCTGTCAGGCGCCAGTACGGCCTGTCATGGATCTCGGCCATGCCCACCAACCTGTATGGACCGGGTGACAACTTCTCGCGCGACGGCTCCCATCTTCTTCCAGCGCTCATCCGAAGGTACGAGGAGGCCAAAACTGACCGCGCGCCGTCAGTGACGAACTGGGGCACAGGAACGCCTCGTCGCGAACTCTTGCATGTTGACGATCTTGCGAGTGCGTGTCTCCATCTCCTTGAGCACTACGACGGTCCCGGACATGTCAACGTCGGGACAGGTGTGGACCACTCCATCAGCGAGATCGCCGACATGGTGGCCGGCGCCGTGGGATACCGCGGTGAAACCCATTGGGACTCAGGCAAACCGGACGGGACTCCCCGGAAGTTGTTGGACGTTTCGGTGCTGAAAGAGGCGGGGTGGCACCCGAAGACGTCACTGCGCGAAGGGATCGATGCAACAGTACGTTGGTATCGAGCAAACGCAAACGGGGTAAGAACGTGAACTCACAAATATCGCGTCGGTTGTCAGCTATCGATGGCCCTTGCTAGGGTTGCGCAGTGGAATTGTGGGACCGTGCTCGCTTCCTCGCGCGCGGTGCCGCGGTAGAGTTATCGCGCTCATATTCTGAGCGGCAGTGGAAGCGCCAATTCGCTGAACAACTGATTTCCCAGGAAGTTAACGTCGTTTTCGATGTCGGAGCCAACTCCGGACAGTATGCGATTGGCTTGCGCAAGGCGGGTTACAAGGGCCGGATTGTCTCGTTCGAACCTCTTTCTTCGCCGTTTTCGGTTCTTGAAGAACGTGCGTCCGGAGACCGGCTGTGGGAATGCCGAAAGTGGGCCCTCGGTGACACGGATGGCACTATCACGATAAATGTCGCAGGCAATGCTGCACAAAGCAGCTCAGCGCTGCCTATGCTGCAGAGACATCAGGATGCGTACCCACCCGCGAACTATGTCGGCATGGAAGAGGCGCCAATTCGTCGACTCGACACAATAGCGCCGGAACTCATGCATGGGGCCGAAAACGCCTTCCTCAAGATCGACGTTCAGGGCTTCGAGAAACACGTGCTGGCCGGCGGTAAATCGATGATCAATGATCGGTGCGTCGGTATGCAACTGGAGTTGTCGTTTGTGCCTCTTTACGAAGGCGCCATGCTGATCCCCGAAACGCTCGACCTAGTGTATTCCGCTGGCTTCAAATTGATGGGATTGCTGCCATGTTTTGTCGATCCGCGGAACGGTCAGATGTTACAGGCCGATGGCATCTTCTTTCGCGAGTGGAACTGACGCAATCGCTGATCTTGGGTTGCACTCGTCCAGTCGCCAGCGCGCTGGAGAGAAGCGCCAAAAGTGTGGCGGTTGGAACGGTACGTGTCATCGACCGCTGCTAACGTGACTAGCGCCATGACGACGCCAATGTTTTCGATCATCGTGCCCACGCTGAACGCGGCCGGGGTGGTGCATAACTGCATCGACAGCCTGAGTCGCCAGACGAACAGGAACTTCGAACTGGTTCTAGTCGACGGCGGTTCGACGGACGGAACTCGTGACATCGCAAACAATTTCGCGGCTCAGCTCGGCGAGCGTCTAGTGGTCCACTGCGGCTCCGATCGAGGGGTGTATGACGCGATGAACCGGGGCGTCAGTTCGGCCAAGGGGGAGTGGTTGCTGTTCCTAGGAGCCGACGACACCCTTTACGAAGACGACACCTTGGCTCGCGTGGCGTCTTTCATCACCGAGCACGATCCGAGCGACTTGGTCTACGGGGACGTGATCATGCGCTCCACGGGAGCTCGTCATGGCGGTGAATTCGACCTAGACCGTCTCCTATTCGAGACGAATATGTGCCACCAATCAATCTTCTACCGCCGCAAGCTCTTCGAGGGTATCGGCCCCTATAACTTGCGATATCCGATCTGGGCCGATTGGGATTTCAATATCCGGTGCTTCTCTAACCCGGCGCTTGCTACCCGGTACATGGATATCGTGGTGGCCGAGTACAACGACACAAACGGCCTCAGTATGAGGACAGGCACGGACAAGGAATTCAGAAAGCGGTTGCCTATGTACTTCTGGGTGGGCGCCATGGAGACCGGCGGCAGGATGCTGGCGTTCTTCCGTCAGAAGGAGAACCGACAGTTGGCGATGCGTGCGTGGGTCACGCGTTACAAGGCGGCGTCGAAAGCCCGGGCACAAGAGGCGACACGATAGACGTCGCCCGTCAGGGTTCTGGGTCCGGATACCTATGAGGTACCAGACTCGGCGGCGAGCCGAAATCCTCGGACGGCCAAAGGGATAAAGAGCGCAAGAAGCACGACCGCCCACACGAGGGTCATGGTCAGAGGCCAGGCGAGCGGTCCTCCAAGGGCAAGTGATCGCATCGCCTCGACAGGGGGCGACATGGGTTGCATTCGGACAAATGGCTGGACCCAGTCCGGAAACGTTTCGATCGGGGTGAATCCGGGATTGATAAACGCCAGCGCGACGGTGGCACTGACCAGCCAAGTCATGAGCTGGCGGCCGTTCCTCCGGCTCGCCAGCGCTAACACCAGTGCGGTGAATCCGATCACCACGATCGACGGAATCAGCACGAAGATCAGTGCGGCACCCCAACCGTGGGTGAACCGCAGACCCATGATCAACCCCAGACCGGTGATCAATATCGTGCCGATCAGGGCTCGGACCGCCTCTGCGAAGAACCGACCGGTCAGCGGACTCACACGGTGGATCGGGAGCACGTAAATCCTGCCGAGCAGACCTGCCTCGCGATCCAACGCGATGCTGGCGGCGTTACCGAGGGAGCCGAAAAGTGCTGAGAGAACGGCACAAATCGGTACCAGACCGTAAACGCTGCGGGTGCCGGTGAGCCGCTGGACGCTATCGCCGAGCACCACCTCGTAGAGGACGAGCAGACCGATAGGAACGAGCAACGAACCCAACAGCACTGCTCGCTCACGGCGCCACCTGATGAGAAGGCGGCCGGCGTGTAGCCAGGTCTCCGTCACCAGTGAGCCTTCGGTTTTCCGCTGCACCGCTACGGGTCCCGCCGTTGCATTCGTACGGTGATCGCGCCGAAGACCAGCGCCATGCCCACACACCACGCCAGGCTGACGGCGACGTTGTCGAGCGCCACATTTCCGCTTGCGAGGCCGCGAAGTGTTTCGGCAACCTGCGACACCGGCTGGTTGCGCACCCACGGCTGTAGCCATTCAGGGAAAGTTTCCTCGGGCGCGATCCCAGTGGAGAGCAGGAAGAGAAGGAGCGAGAAGACGAGCAGGACATAGCTGGCGCCGTAGACGCTGCGGGACCTCGATCCAAGTGCGTCCGCCCCCAACCCGACGGCTAAGCACAGCAAGAGCGAGAACAGTACGAAGCCAGCGACGGCGACCGGCCCGCCTGTGATCCGGAATCCGATGACGAAGCCGGCAGCGATCGCCACCGTGAGCACACCTACCGCTCGGACAAGAGTGGCGGTCATGCGGGCGGTCACGGGCGCTGCCGCTGCAACCGGCAACGTCTGCAACCGTCGACCGAACCCGCACAGCCGATCCCGTACGGCGCGGTCCGCGGCGACCAGCCCGACATAGATCATCGACTGGACGATCACCGCGGGCACGAGGTATTGCGAATAGCTTATTTCGCCGGTGTCGATCAAGCCTTGCAACGCCACGCTAAAGCCTGCGAGATATGCTATGGGACTTACGAGTTCGAAGACCAGTTCGCCATCTCGGGCTGCGGAGATCAACGACCGTTCGGTGAGTGCGGCCAAGGCGCTCACGGTCGGGCCACGGTCTGTGAGGTGAGGTGGAGAAATACCTCGTCCAACGATGGCTTGCGCAACGAGATATCGGCAAGCTCGATCCCGAGCGCGTCAACCCGGCGGAATACCCGCGTCAGCGTGGCTATGCCGTCGGGCGCAAACACTGACACCGAGTTCGTTTCGTCATCGATCTCGACACGATCGAGGTCGCCCAGCGCCGCTGCGACCTTGGGCAGGTCGGCAGGATCGGCAGGAGTCACCTCGCAGTAACTGGTACCCACGCGGCGCTTCAGGTCCTCGGCGGTTCCGTTGGCGATCACCTTGCCGTGGTCGATCACGACGATCGAGTCGCTCAACACGTCTGCTTCTTCCAGATACTGCGTCGTCAGCAGTACAGTCGCCCCTTGCGCCGACAGGGAATTCACCAGCGCCCACACCTCGCGTCGGCTACGCGGGTCCAGGCCGGCGGTCGGCTCGTCGAGGAAGAGTACCTGCGGCAGCACCATCAGCGCGGCGGCGAGATCGACGCGCCGCTGCATACCGCCCGAATAGGTTGCTATGCCGCGGTTAGCGGCGTCTACCAGGTCGAACTGCTCGATCAGCTCGTCGGCGCGGGCCTTCGCCTGGCGGCGGCGTAGCCCTCGGAGCCTGCCGAACAACACCAAGTTCTCTCGACCGGTGAGCAGGGGGTCGAGGGCGGTGAACTGACCGGTCGTCGCGATACTGGCCCGCACTTGGGCTGGTTGATCCGTGATGTCGTATCCGGCGACCCGGGCACTGCCCGAACTCGGCCTGATCAACGTCGAGAGGATGTTGATCGTGGTCGTTTTCCCGGCACCGTTGTGGCCGAGCAGACCACATACAGTCCCGGTCGGAACCGAGAAACTCACACCGTCCAGCGCACGTGTGCTTCGTCCGAATGTCTTCGCGACGCCGACAACCTCGATTGCCAGTGCGCTCACAGCGGTGAGTATTCCACGCTGCGGGCGACGGATTTGCCATTTGCACCTAGAGAAGGTTGCTCTCGGGCCGTAAACCCACCGGTGGGTTGCTGTCTCCCCGAACGTTCGGATATCGAACGCCACCGGAACGCGTCATGATGCCGATCGATGGGACGCCTCCTTGAGAATGCATGGAGATGCACACATTGCGGACTACTGTAAATCGTTGCGGTGCAGCGGTAGTGACCTGCCCTATTGACGGCGACTGCCCTTCCGGCTGCATGCGAGAATGTTCGCCCACCGCCACGATTTCACAGCCATGTTGTTTGATGCCGTCTATGCCGACGGTCTCGCCCTGCCGCGGAGTTGAAGTCTCTGGAACTGGCTACTCCGCAAGATTGCACCACGTTTGCTTGATGCTCCGAATCTCGGGTGGCTATAGCCTTTGTGCCTCCCAAACCCATTGCACTGCAGCGGATCTACTGTTTGAGGGCCGGTATCGGGGAGATCGTTGTTGTTATCTGCGTGCGTCGCACCTGCGGGTATAGTCGCCGGTATGAATGTGATCCAGGCCATCGAGCGTGGCCTGAAATGGTTGTCGACCCCCAGATACATCCCAGGTCGCTTGGAGATGCAGACCCAACGCGGTAAGCGCTTGGAGATGGAAGTCGTGTCTTTCGCGATCCGCATACCGATCCCGGGGGGCGCCGTTGTGAGTATTCCGGTGTTCTTCACAATCATGCCGGCGGGGTCTTCGCCTATTGAAGGCTCACAGGTTCGCTCAGAAGTGGAAAAGAATCAAGAAGGGCGTGAGTCGTAAAGACATCGACCATTGTCACGCAGTCAAGATCAATTGGATAATATTTTGAGACCGAAATGGTTACAGCGCTCAAATTGATAACAATTAATACCCAGGACTGCGTACATAGACTCACAGGCTTCTTCCGCGTTTCCCGGAGCGGTTCGAGGGGCTCAGCTCGCGGGACCGTCATACGTATTTGCGGGAGCCCGCGCTCCAGCCTTGCCGAGATTTCGCTGACGGATGACCCCCTGAGTCGCTAGCTGCGGTAACCCGCGTTCGATGGTCGCCAACCAACGCGGTAGGCAAGAACGGCGTTCTGCAAATCGGATTCCGTCTTCTTCGCCGGACGCGCAGCCTTCGGAAACTCCCTGTGGCAGCCAAAGGGCTCTGCCGCAGCGTCCGCGGTGGTGCATTCGCCCCGCGCGCCTGACCGCCGGCGCGATACATACGCCTGAATCGTCCCAGCGGTCGTATGCCTGCGCGGAGCGTGAACATCGAATCAAGATCACCGCAGGTAGTTCCGTACGCTTCCGGCTGCTGCCTGAACTTCAAGACGCCGGCTCAGATTCGTTGGCTCCCCACGAGGGTATTTGCAGGGCGGCCGTGTGCCGTTGCTGAACTTGTTCCCGTGTGATGCTCGTCGAGCCTTGCGGCCGCGTGGTGGCGGCAGTGTACGTGACATCGGCAAGACTTTGGATGTAGCAAACATGCTCTGAGGTTTGGAAGCCGTGTCTGAACAGATCAAACGGTGGTCCAAACGGTTTCCAGCGATTCTGCGGGGCGATAGCTGCCATACAGCCTCTAGAAGCCCCCAAAATTTTGCACGCTCGTTTGCTGCGACTGCCGACTTCTGGGGCAGTTTTTAAGATGTTTGCTTTACGGATACTTAGCGAGCTCACAGATTTCCCATAAGCTGTGGTTGCTCGCAACCTGTCAAGATCAGAGGAATCAAGGCTTGAACAGGACAAAGAGGAAGCGCTATTAACGCGACAGTTAATTTAGAAGATCAGCTACCTAAAATTTGCTGGAGATGGTCGCGTTGGAAACCTCTAGGTAACGATTTGCCCGCCTCTACAGCAGGCGGTAACTTTGCGATAGGCTCGCCAATGGTTTGCGGTGTCTGATGACTAGCCTGGAGAGACGTGAGCATCAATCCGTTCGATGACGACAAGGGTACCTTCTTCGTTCTGGTCAATGACGAGGAGCAGCACAGCCTTTGGCCCAGCTTTGCCGAAGTGCCGGCCGGATGGCGGGTTGTATATGGCGAAGCGGACCGGGCCGCGTGCCTTGAGTATGTAGAAGAGCACTGGCCAGACATCAGGCCGAAGAGCCTGCGCGAGAGGTTGGCGCAGGGTGGGGCTCTCGACGGCTGACCGGCTTTGTTGGGGGAAGTCGACTAATGGGACAAGACGACGGGGCGCTACCTCTGTCGCGAGGACAGCTGGATATCTGGCTGTCCCAAGAGAGCGGCCTCGCCGGCACGGAGTGGCAGCTCGGTCTTCTTGTACGAATTGACGGCCCGATCCAACGTGACCATTTCCACCAGGCCATCCGTCAGGCCCTGCAAGAAGCCGAACCCGCCAGAGCCGTTTTCTTCGAGGAGGACGGCCGGATCCTGCAGCGGCCGATGGACTACTCCGACCTCGAGCTGCCCTTCTACGATGTCAGGGACGCATCGGATCCCGAAGGAAAAGTCCGCGAGATAGCGTCGTCCATTCAGCACACGCCGATGCCGCTTACCGGCCGCATGGTGACATTTGCGCTATTCCAGACAAAGCCCGATCAATATTATGCATATGGATTGGGGCATCACATTTCCGTTGACGGAATGGGAATGGCGCTCGTATGCCGTCGAATCGCAACGATTTATACGGCACTGGCCAAAGGGCAACCGGTTCCACCTGCATACTTCGGTTCGATCGAGGACCTCGTCGAGTGCGAGGCGGCGTACGAGGCATCTGACGATTTCGCCAGCGATCAGGCGTACTGGCGCGAGAACCTCCCACCTGAAACCGGGCTGGATCCGCGCGCCCCCCAGGTGGCGGACGGTCGTGACGCCTACACCCCGTCGACATCCGTCGACATAGACCAGGGAGCGGTCAGCCGCATCAAAGAGCTTTCGAAGGCTCTGCGGATTCGCCGCTACTCCGTGACGACCGCAGCGTGTGCGCTGCTGGCGCGTTCATGGTCAGCGGGCGGTTCCGATGTGGCGCTTGACTTCCCGGTGAGCAGGCGCGTCACCGAGGAGTCGAAGTCGATTCCCGGGATGCTGGCCGGGGTTGTCCCGTTGGTCCTGAGCGCGCGACCGGAGCTGACCGCAGCAGAGTTCTGCAAACACGTGGACCTGCGCATTCGTGAATTGTTGAAGCATCAGCGGTTTCCTGTGCACACCCTCGAGGGAGCGGGTGGCCTAAGACAAGGGACGAACCGCGTAGCGATCAGCTTCCTGCCGTCCCGCCTCACGCTCGACCTGGCGGGTGTTCCGGCGACCGCGTCGTACACCAACCACGGTCCGGTCGGCCACTACGGGTTCTTCTTCTCCGGCGCCAGCGACCAGATGTCGCTCAGTACCGCCGGCCTGGGTCAGCCGTTTGCGAATTTCGACGCAGCCGATCTGGCGGAGCGTCTCCAGCGGATCATCACCGCGATGGCGGAGGATCCCGATCGTCCGCTCTCGTCCATCGATGAGCTCAGTGCGGAGGAGCGTGTCGAACTCGATCGGATGGGGCAGCGAAACCTACTGACCGACGAGCCCCCCGCACCCGACTCGATCACCGAATCGTTCGCCGCGCAGGTGGCGAAGGGTCCGGATAAGACGGCGTTGGTATTCGGAGAGCGGTCGTGGACCTATCGCGAACTGGACGAGGCTGCCGATCGGTTCGCGCGATCGCTTGCGGCGCGGGGAGCCGCGCCTGGCCGATGCCTGTTGCTGCTGGCGGATCGGTCTGACTGGGCCGTCATCGCGATCTTGGCGGTCCTCAAGACCGGGGCGGCGTATCTACCTGTCGACCCAGTGGTGCCGGAAGCGAGGTTGAAGTTCATCCTCGAAGACGCCGCGCCTCTCGCCGTGCTCACAACCGCCGCATTGCGCTCTCGACTGGACGGGTCGGACGTCCCGGTGATCGACATCGAAGGTCTGGCTGCCGAAACCGATGAGGGCAGCGCGATGTCGGCCCCCGCTCCCGACGACGTGGCGTACATCATCTACACCTCGGGCACCACCGGTGTCCCCAAAGGCGTTGCGGCGACACACCAGAGTGTCACCCAGCTCCTTGAGCCGATCGATTCCGGTCTGCCGCACCCGGGCGCGTGGGCGCAATGCCACTCGTTGGCCTTCGACGCTTCGGTGTGGGAGATCTGGAACGCGCTGCTGCGCGGCGGAAGCGTTGTCGTGGTGCCAGAAGCGGTCACCAGCTCGCCCGAAGACTTCCGCGACGAGCTGGCCCGCCAGCGAGTCACCGTGCTGACCCAAACCCCCTCGGCGGTCGCGATGCTGTCGCCCGAAGGGCTGGACTCGATGGCGCTGGTGGTCGTCGGTGAGGCGTGCCCACCGCCAGTGGTGGATAGGTGGGCGCGTGGACGTCTGATGGTCAATGGCTACGGCCCGACCGAGACCACCATGGTGGCAACCGTCAGTGCGCCGCTGACGCCTGGCGACACCGTGGTCCCAATCGGATTGCCAGTCCCCGATGCGGTGCTGTTCGTGCTGGACACCTGGTTGCGGCCAGTGCCCGTGGGTGTCGTCGGCGAGTTGTACGTGGCCGGTGCCGGCGTCGCCGCTGGATACGTGGGTCGCCCCGATCTGACGGCATCAAGGTTCGTCGCCTGCCCGTTCGGCGGGTCGGGTGCGCGGATGTATCGCACCGGCGACTTGGTGTGTTGGGGCGAGGACGGCCAGCTGCAGTATCTGGGCCGCGCCGATGAGCAGGTCAAGATCCGCGGCTATCGCATCGAGCTCGGGGAGATTCAAGCTGCACTGGGACGGTTGGACGGCGTCAACCAGGCAGCGGTGATCGCGCGTGAGGATCGCCCCGGCGACAAGCGGCTGGTGGGTTACATCACCGGCACCGCCGATCCCGGCGAACTGCGCGCCCTGCTCGCGGACCGGCTGCCTCCCTACATGGTGCCGGTCGCGATCGTTGTCCTGGAGTCGTTGCCGCTGACATCGAGCAACAAGGTGGACGTCCGCGCTCTGCCTGCACCCGAATTCACCGGTGGCAGAGCTGATTACCGTGCTCCAGGCAGTGCCGTCGAGGAGATTCTGGCCGGGATCTACGCCGAGGTGCTCGGCGTTGAGCGGGTCGGGGTCGATGATTCGTTCTTCGATCTGGGTGGCGACAGCATCTTGTCGATGCAGGTGGTGGGTCGAGCCCGGGCGGCTGGCCTCTTCTGCCGGCCCCGCGACATCTTCGTCGAGCAGACCGTGGCACGCCTGGCGGCTGTGACCAAGGTGGTCGGTGGTGAGGCCGCGGTCGTCGATGAGGGTATCGGCCCGGTGGTGGCGACGCCGATCATGCACTGGCTGCACGAGATGTCCGGCGCCGTCGACGAGTTCAACCAGACATTGGTGGTGCAGGCCCCGGAGGGCGTAACCGAGGCCGACGTCAAAACGGTGTTGCAGGCGCTGCTGGATCGACATGCGACGTTGCGGTTGCGCGCCGAGGACGGTGTCGACGGTTGGTCGTTGACAGTGCCCGAGGCTGGTGCGGTTCAGGCCAGCGATCGTGTGCAGGTCGTCGACGAGCTGACCGACGAGGCGTTGGTGGCGGCGCGATCGCGCCTGAATCCGCGCACTGGTGCGATGGTGAGCGCGGTGTGGGTGCCGAGTGCCGGACAGCTGGCGTTGGTGATCCACCATCTGGCGGTGGACGGGGTGTCGTGGCGCATCCTGTTGGAAGACCTCAACATCGCCTGGGCGCAGTACCATAACGGTCAGCCGATCGAATTGCCTACCGGAGGAACGTCTTTCGCTCGGTGGTCCTCGCTTCTGGCTGAGCACGCCGGCGCTGTCGATGTCGTCCGGCACGCCGACACCTGGCGGCAGGTCGCTTCGACTCCGGCGGCGCTGCCCGCCGTACAGCCCGAGGTGGACACTTACGCCAACGCCGGACGTCTCACCATGTCGCTGGACGCCGCGACCACCCGCCAGCTGCTCGGAGAGGTGCCCGCCGCGTTTCACGCTGGCGTGCAGGACATTCTGTTGATCGCCTTCGGGTTGGCCTGGGCCGAATTCCTGGGCTCCACTGGGGCGCCGATCGGCATTGACGTGGAGGGCCACGGCCGCCACGAGGAATTGGCCGCCGACGTCGACCTGTCCCGCACGGTCGGTTGGTTCACCACCAAGTACCCTGTCGCGCTGAGCGTGAGTGGGGTGACCTGGGCTCAGGTGAGTGCCGGTGATGCCGCATTGGGCACGGTGATCAAGGACGTCAAAGAACAACTGCGCGCTCTTCCCGAGGGTCTGACTTACGGTCTGCTGCGCTACTTGAATCCCGACGTCGACCTTTCCGGTCCGGACCCGACGATCGGGTTCAACTATCTCGGACGCCTAGGGGCCGGTGCGGGCGAGTTGTCCGACGACTTCTGGCGAATCAGCTCCGACAGTTTGGCGCTGACGGACATCGCGGCGGCGGTGTCGATGCCGTTGGCGCACACCGTCGAACTCAATGCCGGCACCGCCGACACCGAGGACGGCCCGCAACTGCAGGCGGCGTGGACCTGGGCGCCCTCAGTGCTGGACCGGGACAAGGCCGAGCGGCTCAACCAGCTGTGGTTCGAGGCTCTGGCCGGTATCTGTGCCCACGTGCAGAACGGTGGCGGCGGGCTCACCCCGTCCGACCTCGCTCCCGCCCGACTCACCCAACAGCAGATCGATGATCTGACCCACCGGCACAACCCCGCCGACGTACTGCCGCTGACACCACTGCAACGAGGACTGCTCTTCCAGTCCAGCTTCATCGAGGACTCCGACGACGACGTCTACGCGGTGCAACTCGGCATCACCCTGACCGGCTCCCTGGACCCGGCCCGCCTCCGCGATGCGGTGCAGACCGTCGTCGCCCGCCACCCCAACCTGGCCGCGCGCTTCAGCGAGGACTTCGGCGAACCAGTGCAGATCATCCCCGCTGATCCCGTAATCGCCTGGCAGTACCGCGAATTGGGCGACGGCGATGCGTCCGACCAACGCGTCGAGCAGATGTGCGCCGACGAGCGTGCCGCGGTATGCAAGTTCGCGGATCAGCCGCTCTTCCGCGGTGCCCTGATCCGTCTGCCGGGGAATCAACACCGGCTGGTGATCACGATCCATCACATCGTGATCGACGGCTGGTCGCTGCCGGTCTTGCTGCAGGAGATCTTCGCGAGCTACTACGGGCAACGGCTTCCTGCGGCCCCGCCGTTCCGCAACTTCGTCAGCTGGCTGACGGATCAGGATGACGACGCAGCGCGGGCGGCCTGGCGCGAGGTGCTGACCGGTTTCGAAGAACCCAC
The DNA here is from genome assembly GCF_001499925.1 of Mycobacterium lehmannii. NCBI lineage: Bacteria > Bacillati > Actinomycetota > Actinomycetes > Mycobacteriales > Mycobacteriaceae > Mycobacterium > Mycobacterium lehmannii. The sequence goes on along the minus strand of NZ_LQIR01000019.1, from coordinate 15,561 downwards.
CTTGGTCGCGCCGCCCGCTCAGGCCGGGCCACGGGCCGTCGCGTCACATCGGATGCCTGCGGACCTCACCCAATCGCTCGGCGAGTTGGCGCGTGCCCGACAGACCACCGTCAACACAGTCCTGCAGGCCGCATGGGCGCAGCTGTTGATGGCGATGACGGGCCACCACGACGTCACCTTCGGCACCGCGGTGTCCGGCCGGCCGGTCGACCTTTCCGGTGCCGACTCGATGGTCGGCCTGCTGATCAACACGGTTCCGGTGCGCGCCGACATGACGGCGGCGACCACCGTCGCGGACTTACTCGATCAGCTGCAGCGCGACCACAACAACACCCTCGATCACGAGCATCTCGCGCTCGCCGAGATTCATCGCGTCGTCGGACACGATCGTCTCTTCGACACCCTGTTCGTCTACGAGAACTATCCGATCGACGTCGGCGCGCTGATGAGCGTGCAGGACCTCGCCGTCACCGATTTCAACAGCCGCGAGTACAACCACTACCTGCTCTCGATGGTGGTGACCCCCGGTAACGAACTCAGTCTGCGCGTCGAGTTCGACACCGACATCTTCGACGAGTCTGAGATCGAGACGCTCGTCGACCGATTGCGGCATGTGTTGACGGCCATGGTCGCCAATCCGACCGGGCGGTTGTCTTCGATCGACCTGCTGGGCTCCGGCGAACGCGAGCAACTCGACGGCTGGGGCAACAGGGCGGTACTGACTCGGCCTGCCACCACGCCGGTGTCGATCATGGCGATGTTCGACGCCCAGGTCAGCCGCGCCCCAGAGGCGGTGGCGGTCACATTCGAGGGTCGGTCGACGACCTACGGCGAGCTCGACGAGACCGCGAACCGGTTGGCATCACTGCTGTATCACCGAGGCGCGGGACCGGGACAGCGTGTGGCACTTCTGCTTCCGCGTTCCACGGAGGCGATCGCGGCGATCCTGGCGGTGCTCAAGACAGGCGCGGCCTATCTGCCGATCGACCCCGCTCACCCCGACGCACGAATCGAATTCATGGTCGGCGACGCCGCGCCGGTTGCCGCCGTCACGACGGACGACCTCCGCTCGCGGCTGGAGTCCTATGACGTTCCGATCATCGACGTCAATGACTACGGTGCCGACGAGGAACCCGCGGCGGTGCTGTCGGCTTCGGCGCCCGACGACATCGCCTACATCATCTACACCTCCGGAACCACCGGCACCCCCAAAGGCGTTGCTGTCACGCATCGCAACGTCACGAGGCTGCTCGAGTCCCTCGATGTGGAGCTATCCCTCGGGCAGGTGTGGACGCAGTGCCATTCCCTGGCGTTCGACTATTCGGTCTGGGAGATCTGGGGCGCGCTGCTGTACGGCGGCCGGCTGCTGATCGTGCCCGACTCGGTCGTCCGGTCGCCCGAAGAGCTCCACGCGCTGCTGGTCACCGAGCAGGTCAGCGTCCTGAGCCAGACGCCGTCGGCGTTCTACGCATTGCAGACGGCCGACGCGCTGCAGCCGGAGCTGGGCCAGCAACTTAAGCTCCAAACCGTCGTGTTTGGTGGTGAAGCGCTTGAGCCGCAACGACTTTCGACGTGGCTGCACAGCCATCCGGGGCTGCCGCGCATGATCAACATGTACGGCATCACCGAGACCACGGTGCACGCGTCCTTCCGCGAAATCGGTGCCGGCGACGTCGATACCACCACCAGTCCCATCGGTGTGCCCCTCGAACACCTGGCGTTCTTCGTGCTCGACGAGTTTATGCGGCGGGTACCAGTCGGCGTGACCGGCGAGCTGTACGTGGCAGGCGCCGGGCTGGCCTCGGGCTATCTCGGCCGGTCTCTGCTGACGTCGACGCGGTTCGTTGCCTGCCCGTTCGGCGGGCCGGGCTCACGGATGTACCGCACCGGCGACTTGGTGCGCTGGGGCGCCGACGGTCAGCTGCGGTATGAGGGTCGCGCCGACAAGCAGGTGAAGATCCGCGGCTACCGCATCGAGCTCGGTGAAATACAAGCCGCGATGGCCGGGGTCGACGGGGTGAACGAGGCGGCGGTGATCGCGCGTGAGGACCGCCCGGGCGACAAGCGGTTGGTCGGCTACGTCACCGGCCAGGTGGACCCGACCGCGGTGCGCGCGAAACTCGGCGAACGGCTACCGACGTACATGGTGCCGACCGCGGTGGTGGTGCTCGATGCGTTGCCGCTGACCGTCAACGGCAAGCTCGACACCCGTGCCCTTCCGGCGCCCGAATTTTCCGATGCCGACCAGTACCGCGCGCCGAGCACGGCGGTGGAAGAGATCCTGGCCGGGATCTTCGCCCAGGTGCTCGGCGTGGACCGCGTCGGCGTCGACGACTCCTTCTTCGACCTCGGCGGCGACAGCATCCTGTCGATGCAGGTGGTCGCCCGTGCGCGGGCGGCCGGACTGGTGTGCCGGCCGCGCGACATCTTCGTCGAGCAGACCGTTGCCCGGCTGGCGCAGGTGGCCACGTTCTCGGACACCGAAGGCGCGGTCGACGAGGGCATCGGTCCGGTGGTCGTCACGCCGATCATGCAGTGGCTCAACGGTGTTGACGGTCCGATCGACGAGTTCAACCAGACGGTCGTACTGCAGGCTCCCGCCGGGGTGAGCGAGGCGGACGTGGTGGTCGTCCTGCAGGGACTGCTGGACCGGCATGCGATGTTGCGGTTGATCGTCGACGACGACGGCACCGGCGGTTGGTCTTTGAGCGTCCCCGAGGTGGGCGCCGTCGACGCACGCAGTTGCGTGCAATCGGTGGACGCGGTGTCCGATGACGTGCTGCTCGAGGCGCGGTCCCGGTTGAATCTGGCTGCCGGCACGATGCTCAGCGCTCTGTGGGTGGCCGACACCCGCCAACTGGTGTTGATCGCCCACCACCTTGCAGTCGATGCGGTGTCATGGCGAATCCTATTGGAAGACATCAACATCGCCTGGGCGCAGCATCACGGGGGACAGGCCGTCGAGCTCCCCACCGGCGGCACCTCGTTCGCGCGCTGGTCTTCGATACTGAAGGAGCATGCACATCTGTCGGCGGTGGTGGACCTGGCCGACGCGTGGCGACAGGTGGCGGCCATACCGGCTGCGCTGCCGGCCGTGCAACCCGATGTCGACACCTACGCCAACGCGGGGCAGCTGTCACTGGAGCTGGATTCCGACACAACGCGACTGCTGCTCGGCGAGGTGCCCGCGGCGTTCCACGCCGGGGTCCAGGACATCCTGCTGATCGCCTTCGGTCTGGCGTGGGCCGAGTTCCTCGACGCCAACGAGGGCCCGATCGCCATCGACGTCGAGGGCCACGGCCGCCAGGAGGAACTGGCCGGTGACGTCGACCTGTCGCGCACGGTGGGCTGGTTCACCACTAAGTACCCGGTGGCACTGACCGTCGGCGGGCTGTCCTGGGACCAGGTGGCGGCAGGCGACGCCGCTCTGGGCCCGGTCATCAAGGCCGCCAAGGAACAACTGCGGGGCCTGCCCGACGGCCTGACGTACGGGCTGCTGCGCTACATGAACAGCGACGTGGACCTCGCAGGCTCCGACCCCGCGATCGGGTTCAACTATCTGGGCCGGCTGGGCGCCGCGGCGGCTGAGCTTTCCGAGGACCTGTGGCGCATCGACCACGACGGCGTCTCCATCACCGCCGCAGCGTCGGCAGTGCCCACACCGCTGGGACACACCGTCGAACTCAATGCGGGCACCATGGACACCGAAGCGGGGCCGCATCTGCAGGCGACCTGGACTTGGGCGCTGTCGGCGCTGGACCGTGAGCAGGTCAACCGGGTCGGTCAGCTGTGGTTCGAGGCGCTCGCGGGGATCTGCGCCCACGTGCAATCCGGTGGCGGCGGGCTGACCCCGTCCGATGTCGCGCCGGCACGCGTCACTCAGGAGCAGATCGACGATCTGCAGCGGCGATACCAGGCCGTCGATGTCCTGCCGCTGACTCCGCTGCAGCAGGGCCTGCTCTTCCACACCGGCGAAGCCGACGGCAGCGAAGACCTGTACGCGGTGCAGTTGGACGTGTCGGTGACCGGACGGATCGAGCCGGAGCGCCTCCGCGATGCGGTGCACACCGTCATCAACCGGCATCCGAACCTGGTGGCCCGCTTCTACGAAGATTTCGGTGCGCCGGTCCAGGTCCTCTCGGCCGCTCCGGAGTTGGCGTGGCAGTACGTCGAACTCGACCCTGAGATCGGCGACATCGAAGCGCAGATCGACCAGTTCAGCCACGGTGAGCGCGTTGCGGTCTGCGCCCTGGCTGATCGACCGCCTTTCCGGGCTGCGTTGATCCGCACCGCCGAAGACCAATACCGATTCGTCCTCACAAATCACCACATCGTGCTCGATGGTTGGTCGAAGCCCATCCTGCTGCAGGAGATCTTCGCCAGCTACTTCGGTCACCGGCTTCCGCCACCCGTGCCCTACCGCCGGTTCGTCACCTGGCTGGCCGAGCAGGACCTCGACGCTGCCCAGACGGCGTGGCGGAACGTGCTCGCCGGCTTCGATACGCCCACCCTCGTGGGTCCTCCGGGCCGGCTGGCGCTGGGCCGTCGCGGAGTCGAGTCCTTCACGGTCTCCGCCGACACCACGCAGGCTCTCGGCGAGCTGGCCCGCTCCTGCCGCACCACCGTCAGCACGGTGCTGCAGGCGGCGTGGGCGCAGATCCTGATCTGGTTGACGGGGCAGACCGACGTCGCCTTCGGTACAGCCGTCTCGGGACGTCCGGTCGACATGCCGGGCGCCGAGTCCATGGTCGGGCTCCTGATCAACACCGTTCCGGTGCGGGCGAGCGTCACTCCGACCACGACGATCGCCGATTTGTTGACGCAGCTGCAAAACTCTTACACTGACACGCTGGAGCATCAGCACCTGGCGCTGACCGAGATTCATCGCGCCACTGGCCACGATCAGCTTTTCGACACCGTTTTCGTTTACGAGAACTATCCCCTCGATGCAGCGGGGTTGTCGGAGGTGCAGGAACTGGCGATTACGGGGTTCACAAATCGCGAGTTCAACCATTATCCGCTATCGGTGCAGGCCGTTCCGGGTAACGAAATTGGCCTGCGCGTCGAATACGACAAGGACGTCTTCTCTAGCGCCCGAATCGGAAAGCTGGTCGATCGTTTCCAGCGGGTGTTGGTGGCTATGACTGTAGATACGAGGGGGAAGTCATGAGCGCCGATCCGAGCCGGACTTTACTGTCGTTGGACCTTTTTGACGACGACGAGCAGGACCTGCTTGCCGAGTGGGGTAACCACTCGGTTCTGACCGAGTCGGTGCACAGCCGTGTCTCGATACCAGATTTGTTCGCCACCCAGGTCTTGCGTGCCCCCGATGCGGTGGCCCTGGTGTGCGGTGAGCAGTCGTGGACCTACCGTGAGCTGGATCAGGCGTCGAACCGGCTGGCCAATGTTCTGGCTGAACGCGACGCCGGCCCTGGTCGATCAGTTGCGTTGCTGATTCCCCGATCGGCCGAGGCCATCATCTCGATTCTGGCGGTGCTCAAGAGTGGGGCGGCGTATCTGCCGATCGATCCCGCGCACCCCGACGAGCGCATCAAGTTCATGCTCGGCGACGCCGAGCCCGTCGTCGCGGTCACCACGGGAGATCTGCGCTCGCGCTTGGATGATTCGGACGTCGTGGTCATCGATGTCGATGATTCCGCCGTCAACAACCAGCCCGACGTCGTCGTTTCGGCGGCAGGGCCCGCGCCTGATGATCTGGCCTATATGACGTATACCTCGGGTACGACGGGTGTGCCCAAGGCGGTGGCGGTCACGCATGCGAATGTGGCGTCGCTGCTTGAGGTGTTGCATGCCGATCTGCCGGCGGGGCCGGGGCAGGTGTGGTCGCAGTGGCACTCGCTGGTGTTTGACGTCTCGGTGTGGGAGATCTGGGGTGCGCTGCTGCATGGTGGGCGCCTGGTGGTGGTGCCGGAGTCGGTGGCCAGTTCGCCGATGGATCTGCACAACTTGTTGATCACCGAGAAGGTCAGCGTGTTGTGCCAGACCCCGTCGGCGGCGGGCATGTTGTCGCCGGAGGGGCTGGAGTCGACGACGTTGATCGTGGCTGGTGAGGCCTGCCCGACCGACCTTGTTGATCGGTGGGCGAGCGGTGATCGGGTGATGATGAACGCCTATGGGCCGACCGAGGCGACGATTTATGCGGCGATGAGCAAGCCGTTGGTGGCCAATGCGGGGGTGGCCCCGATCGGTTCGCCGGTGCCGCAGGCGGCGTTGTTCGTTTTGGATCAGTGGTTGCGCCCGGCGGCCGAAGGTGTGGTTGGTGAGTTGTATGTGGCTGGTGCCGGGGTGGCGGCTGGTTATGTCAATCGTGGGGGGTTGACGGCGTCGCGTTTTGTGGCGTGCCCGTTCGGTGAGCCGGGTGCGCGGATGTATCGCACCGGGGATCTTGTGCGGTGGGGCGAGGACGGGCAGCTGCAGTATCTGGGCCGCGCCGATGAGCAGGTCAAGATCCGCGGTTATCGCATCGAGTTGGGCGAGATCCAGGCCGCGTTGGCCAAGCTGGATGGGGTCGACCACGCCGCGGTGATCGCGCGTGAGGACCGCCCCGGCGACAAGCGCCTGGTCGGCTATATCACCGGGACCGCGGATCCGGCCGAACTGCGCGGCGCGCTGGCCCAGCGCCTGCCCGCCTACATGGTGCCCACGGCGATCGTGGTGCTCGAGACGCTGCCGCTGACGGTCAACGGCAAGCTCGACAAGCGCGCCCTGCCGGCTCCGGAGTACCGCAGCACGGCGGCGGACTACCGTGCTCCGTCCACCCAGGTCGAGGAGATCCTGGCCACGATTTATGCCGAGGTGCTCGGAGTGGACCGGGTCGGGGTCGATGATTCGTTCTTCGATCTCGGTGGCGACAGCATCTTGTCGATGCAGGTCGTCGGCCGGGCCCGCGCAGCCGGGTTGTTGTGCCGGCCCCGCGACATCTTCGTCGAGCAGACTGTGGCCCGGTTGGCGGCTGTGACCAAGGTGGTCGGCGGCGAGGCCGCGGTCATCGATGAGGGCATCGGCCCGGTGGTGGCCACGCCGATCATGCGCTGGCTGCAGGACGTCGAGGGCCCCGTCGATGAGTTCAACCAGACCCTGATCGTGCAGGCGCCTGCGGCGGTGAGCGAGGCCGACGTCGAAGTCGTCCTGCAGGCGTTGTTGGATCGGCACGCCACGCTGCGTCTCTACGTCGACGACGACGGCGCCGGCCAATGGTCCTTCAGCGTTCCCAAGCCCGGCACGGTCAACGCGCGCGATTACCTGCACGTGGTCGAGGCGTTGTCCGACGAGGCACTGGTGGCGGCGCGGTCGCGGCTGAACCCGGGTGCGGGCGCGATGCTGTCTGCGTTGTGGGTGACCTCGACGAACCAGTTGGTGCTGATGTTCCATCACCTGGCGGTCGACGGGGTGTCGTGGCGCATCCTGCTCGAGGATCTCAACATCGCCTGGGTCCAGCGCCACAGCGGACAACCGATCGAGCTTCCGGTCGGCGGTACCTCGTTTAAGCACTGGGCGTCCCTGTTGGCCGAACATGCCCTGCGTCCTGAGGTCGTCGCGCACGCTGAGGTCTGGCGGCGGGTGGAGGCGGCGCCGGCGATGTTGCCGGCGGTTCAACCCTCGGTGGACACCTATGCCAATGCCGGTCAGTTGTCGGTGCCCTTAGATGTGGACACCACGCGGCGACTGCTCGGTGAGGTGCCTTCTGCGTTCCACGCCGGCGTGCAGGACATCTTGCTGATCGCGTTCGGGCTGGCCTGGACGGAATTCCTGGGTGGCGCCGAAACCCCGATCGCCATCGACGTCGAGGGCCACGGCCGCGTCGAGGAACTGGCCGCCGACATCGACTTGTCCCGTACGGTCGGGTGGTTCACCACCAAATCTCCGGTCGCGCTCACTATCGCTGAGTTGCCTTGGCAGAAGGTGCTTTCCGGTGACGCTGCACTGGGAGCGGTGGTCAAAGAGGCCAAGGAGCAGCTGCGTGGGCTGCCTGATGGGTTGACCTATGGTCTGCTGCGGTATCTGAACCCGGATGTGGAGTTGTCGGGTCCAGATCCGGTGATCGGGTTCAACTATCTAGGCCGCCTGGGCGCCGGGGCCGGTGATCTCGGTGATGACTTGTGGCAGCTCAGCGAGGAGAGTTTCTCGCTGTCGGATGCGGTCTCGGCGGTGGCGATGCCGTTGATGCACACCGTGGAACTCAACGCCGGCACCATCGATACCGATGAGGGTCCGCAGTTGCAGGCGGCGTGGACCTGGGCACCCTCAGCACTTGACGCCGACAAGATGCAACGCTTGAGCCGGCTGTGGTTCGAAGCGCTGACCGGGATCTGTGCCCATGTGCGCAACGGCGGCGGCGGTTTGACCCCGTCGGATCTGGCTCCGGCTCGGCTCACCCAGTCCCAGATCGACGACCTGTGTGCCGAGCACGACATCGCTGATGTGTTGCCGTTGACCCCCTTGCAGCAGGGGTTGTTGTTCCATTCGGCGATCGCACGCGGCACCGGTGATGACGTGTATGCGGTACAGCTCGATATCACCGTGGCTGGTGCGCTGGATGCGCACCGCTTCCGCGATGCGGTGCAAAACGTCGTCCAGCGCCACCCGAACCTGGCCGCACGGTTCACTGAGGAGTTCGGTGAGCCGGTGCAGATCCTGCCGGCCAATCCGGTGATGGCGTGGCGGTACCTGGATCTGCGTTGGGATGACCGCAAGTCCGAGGCCGAGCTGGATGCGTTGTGCGCTTCAGAACGCGCGGCGGTCTGCGATCTGGCGGATCGGCCCACCTTCCGCGCTGCGTTGATCCGCACTGCGGGCAACCAGCACCGGTTCGTGTTGACGTTCCACCACATCGTCATCGACGGCTGGTCGATGCCGATCCTGTTGCAGGAAATCTTGGCCAGCTACTACGGGCACCGGTTGCCGGCGGCCCCGTCGTACCGCGCCTTTGTCACCTGGCTGCACGGTCAGGACCGCGAAGCGGCGCGGGCGGCCTGGCAGCAGGTGCTCGATGGGTTTGAGACACCGACGCTAGTGGCCCCGCCGGGGGCGCCTGGGCCGCGTGGGGTGGAGTCGTATCGGATGCCCACCGAGTTGACTCGGGCGTTGGGGGAGTTGGCGCGCGCCTGCCACACCACGGTGAACACGGTGTTGCAGGCTGGGTGGGCGCAGTTGTTGATGGCGTTGACCGGCCAGCACGATGTGGCCTTTGGTACCGCGGTGTCGGGTCGGCCGGCGGATCTGGCCGGTGCCGAGGCGATGGTCGGGTTGATGATCAACACGGTGCCGATCCGGGCGGACATGTCGGCCGCGGCCACCGTGGCTGATCTGCTCGAGCAGTTGCAGCGCCACCACAATGACACCGTCGAGCATGAGCATCTGGCGTTGACCGAGATTCACCATGCTGCAGGGCATGATCAGTTGTTCGACACGCTGTTTCTGTATGAGAGCTACCCGATCGACACCAGCGCTTTGTCGGGTCTGCAGGAGTTGGCGGTCACCGAGTTCACCAACCGCGAGTACAACCACTACCCGCTGTCGGTGATGGCTCTGCCCGGCCACGAACTGGGACTGCGCGTCGAATTCGACGCCACCGTGTTCAGCACCACCGAGATCGACGCCATGATCGATCGGTTCCAGCGGATCCTCGTCTCGATGACCGCCGACGCCGCGCAGCGGTTGGCCGAAATCGAGGTGCTCGACGCCAACGAATGCGAGGAACTCGACGCGTGGGCGAACCGGGCGGTTCTGAGCCGGCCAGTGAGCACCCCGATGTCGATTCCCGCGCGGTTCGAAGCGCAGGTGGCCCGTGCGCCCGAGGCCATGGCGATCACCTTCGATGGTCGCTCGATGACCTATGGCGAACTCGACGAGGCCGCCAATCGGGTTGCCACCCTGCTGGCCATGCACGGCGCGGGGCCGGGCCGATCCGTGGCGCTGCTGGTTCCCCGTTCTGACGACGCGATTGTTGGCATGCTCGCCGTGCTCAAGACGGGTGCGGCGTACCTGCCGATCGACCCGGCCGTGCCCGCTGCGCGGTTGGACTTCATGCTGGAGGACGCGGCGCCGGTCGCCGCGATAACCACTCCGGAGTTGCGCTCTCGGCTAGACGGGTCGGGCGTGCCGGTCGTTGAGGTCGACGACCCCGCTATCGACATGTATCCCAGCACCACCTTGCTCCCGCCGGCTCCCGACGATGTCGCCTATCTCATCTACACGTCGGGTACGACCGGGGTGCCCAAGGGTGTGGCGGTGACCCATCACAACGTGACCCAAGTTCTGGAGTCGTTGCATTCGGATATGCCGGCGGGTCCGGGCCAGGTGTGGTCGCAGTGGCATTCGTTGGTTTTCGATGTGTCGGTGTGGGAGATCTGGGGTGCCCTGCTGCACGGCAGCCGCCTGGTGGTGGTGCCCGAATCGGTGGCCGCGTCGCCCGATCACCTTCACGAGTTGCTGGTCGATGAAGGTGTCACTGTTCTGTATCAGACTCCGTCGGCGGTGGGGATGTTGTCGCCGGAGGGCCTGGAGGCGACGACCTTGGTGGTCGCTGGGGAAGCATGCCCGAGTGAGGTGGTGGATCGGTGGGCGCCAGGGCGGGTGATGCTCAACGCCTACGGTCCGACCGAGACGACGATTTATGCGGCGATCAGTGCGCCGTTGGTGGCGGGTTCGTCGGTGGTGCCGATTGGTTCGCCGGTGCCCGGTGGGGCGACGTTCGTCCTCGACGAATGGTTGCGCCCGGTTGCGGCCGGGGTGGTTGGTGAGCTGTATCTGGCGGGTCGCGGTGTGAGCCTGGGCTACGTCAACCGGTCCGAACTGACGGCCTCGCGGTTTGTGGCATGCCCGTTCGGAGAGCCGGGAGCGCGGATGTACCGCACCGGGGATCTGGTGCGCTGGAATTCTGATGGGCAGCTGGAGTATCTGGGCCGGGCTGATGATCAGGTCAAGATCCGCGGCTACCGCATTGAGCTCGGGGAGATTCAGGCGGTGTTGGCCGCGCTCGACGGGGTCGAGCAGGCGGCGGTGATCGCGCGCGAGGACCGTCCCGGCGATAAGCGTCTGGTCGGCTATGTGACCGGTGGTGCCGATCCGTCTGAGTTGCGTGCCACGATGGCCGAGCGGCTGCCGGCGTACATGGTGCCGTCAGCGGTCGTTGCGCTCGAGGCGTTGCCGTTGACGGTCAACGGCAAGCTCAACCGGCGGGCGTTGCCGGCACCGGAATACCGCAACGCCACCGAGTATCGGGCCCCGTCGAGCGCGGTCGAGGAGATCATCGCCGGCATCTACGCTCAGGTGCTGGGTGTGGAGCGGGTCGGGGTGGATGATTCGTTCTTCGATCTGGGCGGCGACTCGATCTCGGCGATGCGGGTGACCGCCGCCATCAACACCGCCCTCGACAGCCATCTGTCGGTGCACGCCTTGTTCGAGGCGCCGACGGTGTCCGGCTTGAGTCACCGCCTGGAGGCGGCGGGTTCTGCTGACGACGCCAGTGCGGTGTTGTTCGACCAAGTGCATGGGCGCGGTGCCAGCCAGATCCACGCCCGCGATCTCACGTTGGACAAGTTCATCGATGCAGGCACTCTCGGGGTCGCGCCGGGGCTGCCCGGTCCCAACGCCGAAGTGCGCACCGTGTTGTTGACCGGAGCGACCGGTTTCCTCGGGCGCTATCTGGCGCTACAGCTGCTCGAGCAGATGGAGCGAGTCGACGGCAGGCTCATCTGTTTGGTGCGGGCCAAGTCGGATGATGAGGCGCGTCAGCGTCTCGAGAAGACTTTCGACAGTGGCGATCCGCATCTGTTGCGCCGATTCCACGAACTCGCGGCCGGGCATCTGGACGTCATCGCCGGTGACAAGGGCCAAGCCAACCTGGGCCTGGACGAGCACACCTGGCGGTACTTGACCGACACCGTTGACCTGATCGTCGATTCTGCGGCGGTGGTCAACAGCGCCCTGCCGTACAGCGAGTTGTTCGGACCCAACGTGGTGGGCACCGCCGAACTGATCCGTTTCGCGTTGACCGCCAAGGTCAAGCCGTACGCGTTCGTGTCGACCTCGGATGTCGGTCGCCAGATCGAGCCGTCGGCGTTCACCGAGCACGCTGATATCCGTGACATCAGCGCGACGAGGGTTGTCGATTCCGGGTACGCCAACGGCTACGGCAACAGCAAGTGGGCCGGCGAGGTGTTGTTGCGTGAGGCTCATGACCTGTGTGGGCTGCCGGTTTCGGTGTTCCGCTCGGGCATGATCCTGGCCGACACCCGCTATGCGGGTCAGCTCAACGTGACCGACATCGTCACCAGGATGGTGTTCAGCATCGTGGCCACCGGGGTGGCGCCGGTGTCGTTCTACCAGCGCGACGCTGCAGGCAAGCGCAAACGTGCCCACTTTGACGGGCTGCCCGTCGATTTCGTCGCCGAGGCGATCTCGACCCTGGGCTCACAAACGGTGGACGGCTTCGAGACCTACCACGTGATGAACCCGCACGACGATGGGATCGGACTCGACGAATACGTCGACTGGCTCATCGAAGCCGGCTATGACATCGAACGCATCGACGACTTCGACCAGTGGCTACATCGCTTCGAAACCGCACTGCGGACACTGCCAGATAAGCAGCGCCAGCAGTCGGTGTTGCAGATGCTGTTGATGATGCGGGCGCTCGGCGCTCTCCAGCCGCCGGAGCCGACCCTGGGTTCGTTCGCACCGGCAGACCGATTCCAAGCCGCGGTGCAGGAGGCGAAGATCGGTCCTGACAACGACATTCCGCATGTCTCGGCGCCGGTCATCGTCAAGTACGTCACCGACCTACAACTGCTCGGACTGCTGTAGGTATGTGGGGTTCGCTTCTCGGGCTGGCGCTTTTGATCTCGCTGAATCCGGTTCTCCTCGGGTTCATCCTCCTCATCATCTCCAGGCCCCGGCCTGTCCAGAATCTATTTTTCTACTGGGTCGGCGCGTTGACGGTAAACCTGCCGCTCTTCTTGGTCCCACTGGCGCTGCTTCACATGACCCCTGGGTTCGCGTCGTTCGCTGATGGTCTGGGTACGCCGCCGGAGGCGGTAAGTGGCACCCTGCAGCCGTTCCCGCTCATCATCGCCACCGTGCTGCTGGCGATAGCCGTGGTGATGGCTGTGCGGCCCCGACTACGCGAGCGTGCAAGCGCGCGGGCAGGTGGTGGCGACGATTCGTCGGCGATGCATCCACACACCGTGGAGACGAACCCAGCACCGCGCAACCGGCTGGTGGGCAGGGTGAACAACGTCGTGGCGGCCATCCAGCGTCTGTACGAACGGCTGACCAGCGTGTGGGATCGCGGGTCGCCGTGGGTGGCGTTCGTATTCGGCATGATGTATCTGCCGTCGGCGACACTCGTGCTCTTGATCGATACCACCATCGTGGCGTCCGGAGCCGGTATCGGCGAGCAGGTCGCCGCCGCGATCGCGTTCGTGCTCGGCTTCCTCGCGGTACTAGAACTCGTCTTGCTCAGTTATGTGTTCGCCCCGGCGAAAACTGAAGCCGTGCTCCGGCCACTCCACGAGTGGGCGCGTGCGCATAATCGCCATATCCTGATCGTCTTCTTCGTGCTCATCGCCATCTGGCAGCTCGCTCGGGGTTTCAGCCTCGCTTGATGTGGGTGGTTCGTTCGGTGGTAACGGACACGAGAGCTTGTGCGACGAAATAGCATGTGCAAGGTCTGAGCTGCGCATTGGGAGCCGGTCGTGCGAGCGTTTTGGGCCGGTTCATCAGGGAAAGGTCGTTATATGATCAATCTGTCGTTGGCCAGAATGACCGCCGCGTTCGGCGGTATGGCGTTGGCCCTGGCGGCCGGGGCGGGGCTGGCTTCCGCCGATCCCGACTTCGGCCCGATGATCAACACCACGTGCACCTACGATCAAGCGATGGCTGCGGTCCGTGCGGAAAACCCGATGGCGGCGCAGTACCTTGACGCGTCCCCGCCGAACCAAGAGTTCTTGCGGGTCTTCCTCAGTTCGACGCCGGATCAGCGGATGAACCTGATTAACCAAGTGAAGAACAATCCTGGTGCGGCCGAGGCTTTCCCGATAATCCAGCAGATGTTTGCCAGCTGCAATAAATACTGAGTTTTAGAAGTCCGATTCCGGCTGGGACTTTCACCGTCCTCGTACTTCGGCTTTCGCCTTGCGTGCGGCGTTCTCAAAGAGGTCGGCGGTCTGGGTGACGCTTTGGGCGGGCGGGGTCATCTGGCCTGAGAGGTCGTGCGCGCGTGTGGCGTATTCCGGTGTCAGGATGCGGCGCAGATCTTTGATCAGTGTCTTGGTATTGGTGGTTGAAAAGCGCCGGGATGCACCGACTTTGAGCCTCTGAAGTTGACTCCCCCAGTACGGTTGGTCCGCTGAGCTCCAGAGGATGAGGGTGGGTACCCCGGCTCGCAGTGCCGCGGCGGTCGTGCCTGAGCCGCCGTGGTGAACGATGGCGCGGCAGGCTGGGAAGACTGCCGCGTAGTTGACCGCTCCCACCACTTTGACGTGTTCTGGATGGTCGATGCCGCTGAGATCGGTCCCGCCGGCGCACACCAATGCTCGTTCGCCCAGCTGCGCGCAGGCGTCACTGATCATCGCGATGGTGCGGGCGGGAGATTCGAGCGGGATGCTGCCTGTGGCAAAGCAAATTGGAGGTGATCCTGCAGCGACCCAGGACGTGACCTCTGCATCGGCGTTTGTCTCCAGTTGCATCGTGAGCGCGCCGACGAATGGTCGACGGTCGCCCCATTTCGCCCATTCGGTCGCCAGCCCCGGTACGCAAATTTCGTCGTAGGCTTGTACCTCCAGTATTCCCCGCTCAGCAAAGCGCACTGAGGATCGAGTTGAAGTCTCGGAAAGGCCGAGTTCACGACGTTGGGCGTTTTCGACCTCGTGTGTAGCACGCCAGAATAGCCATTCGGATGCCGTGCCCGCCGAGCGAACCAAAGGCGGTGGAAGTTGAGTGAGGAGCTTCCCATTGGGGCGCATTGGAAAGTGGTGTAAGGCGATCAACGGAATTCGGTGATATTCGGCGACATTGGCCGCGGCCTGCTCGAAATTGATGCCGGTGGACAGCAGGTCGGCGTCATGTGCAAGTGCCATTAGTGTCGCGCTCACATCGTGCCAGTGTCGAATGATCGGCGCCCACAGATCGCGCAGCAGTCCGACCGGGTTGCGCATGAAGTTCGCCCAGAGGTTGCGGACGAAATCTTCGTTGAGCAGCGCCTGGACCTCCGGTCCGTACGGGACCGCCACAAGACCCGCTGACTCTACGAACTCGATGAGATCAGGCGGAACGGCGAGCTGCACTCCGTGGCCCCTGTTGGCCAGTTCGCGACCTACCGCAAGCGAAGGCTCAACATCACCGCGACTCCCGAAACAGGCCAGGGCAAACTTCATCAGAGGTCGGTTTCTCTTCCGTATGCGAGCACGAACGAACTACCAGGCTATGCGATCGGTGAACTGGACATGCCGACGCTAGCGAACTGAATCGCCCTGGAAATGTTGGAGGCTCCTGACCTTGGAAACGAGGATGCAGGTATGCCGAAGGAACAGTCTGCCG
>NZ_LQIR01000018.1:0-65689 GCF_001499925.1 Mycobacterium lehmannii | reverse complement strand
GTGGTAACCACACCGATACCGGAGGTCCTCACCTACTTCCTCACGCCACGCCGTCCACAACCTGCCTGGCCATTACAGCTAGTCGGAGCGCAGGCGCGGTTGCAGGCGCTGCGGCGCTATCGTGACTCCCGCTTCGAGATCCTCGATGAGACTCTCGGCATAGACGACAAGCCCGGGGACGTCGACGTCGTGGGCGACCGAGGCGTCGGCCAGACCAGCGCGTGCGCGGCCCAACACCCCCAGCGCTCCCTTGGTGTTTCCGCGTTGGATGTGGGTGATGCCGACCGCGAGTTGGGCCAGGCTCTGCCAGAGTGTGCGTTCAGCGTCCGGGCCGTTCTTCCACGCCGCCTCCAACACCTCGTGCGCGTGGAACGCCATGCCGTCGTCGATGAGCTCCTGAGCGTAGGCGAGGGTCTCGGTCGGCGGCAGGTCGAGGTCGTCGGGGATGCGCTCGACACCCTCGCTGCCGTGGGGCAGCGGCCGCCCTAAAGCATCGCGGGGCCGGGTGTTGCGGGGACGCCCGGCGTCGTCGCGGTCGCGCTCGGCCATGGAACCATCTTGACACTCGCGGCTATCAGGCACGCAGAAGCTCGGCGGCCTTCTCCCCGATGAGCACGCTGGGCGCGTGGGTGTGCCCGCGGATGATCGCCGGGATCACCGACGCGTCGGCGACTCGCAGCCCTTCGACGCCGCGGACGCGCAGGTTCGGGTCGACCACGCTCGCGTCGTCGCGGCCCATGCGGCACGTGCCGACGGGGTGGTACAGCGTGTGCGAGAACGTGGCGAGCGCGCGTTCGAGCGTCGCTTCATCGAGGGCAGCCGAGTCGAGGGGCCGCGCGATCTTGCCGATGACGCCCTCGAGCGCGGGCGCCTGGGAGATGGTGGCGCAGATGCGCAGGCCGGCCATCACCGCGGCACGGTCGGCGTCGTCGGGATCGGTGAGATAGCGCGGGTCGATGATCGGTTTGTCCGCCGGGTCGGCCGAACGCAGTTCGATGGTGCCGCTGCTGGCCGGCTTGAGCAGGATCGTCCCCAGGACGACGGCGTGCGTGTCGTAGGGGTCGCCGATGCCCTCCTCGAAGAACGGGGCTGGGGCGAAGATCAGCTCGAGATCGGGCAGCGCGAGGTCGGGGCGGCTGCGGACGAAGCCGTAGGCCTCCCCGACGTTCGAGGTGAGCATCCCGCGGCGTCGCAGCAGGTAGTTGAGCAGCTGAAGCGGCTTCTCGGCGGTGAAAAGGCTGTCGTTGGGAACGTCGAAGCCGAGTGCCGCGATGAAGTGGTCGAGAAGATTGGCTCCAACGTCCGGAGCATGGACCAGCGTCTGGATGCCGTGCTCGGCCAACCGATCGCCGTCGCCGATGCCCGACAGCATCAACAGCTGCGGGCTGTTGATGGCGCCGCCGCACAACACCACCTCGCGCCGGGCCTTGATGATGCGGCGGGTGCCGTTCTGGTCGATCTCGACGCCGACGGCGCGCCGGCCCTCGAACACCACCCTGGTCGCCAGCGCCTCCGTTTCGAGCGTGAGGTTTTTCCGCTTGAGGGCGGGCTTGAGGTAGGCGTCGGCGGCGCTCCACCGGGCACCGCGGCGCTGGGTGACCAGCGTCTCGCAGAAGCCTTCTGGCGCCGCCTGGTTCGGCTTCTCGATGCGGTAGCCGCACTCTTCGGCAGCGGTAAGCCATTTGGCGGTGGCGCTGCGCGGGCTGCGCTGCTTGCTGATCGAGAGCGGACCCGCTTCGATGCGGCGCAGGTACGGCTCGAGGTGCGCGTAGTCCCACTGCTCGCCGGCTGCCTGGCCCCATTCGTCGTAGTCGGCGGCGAATCCACGGACCCACATCATCGCGTTCATCGACGATGACCCGCCGACCATCTTGCCTCGGGGCCAGTAGATTTGGCGGCCGTCGAGCTCTTTCTGCGGTTCGGTCAGGTAGTCCCAGTCCATCGGGCTGCGGAACAACTTGACGAAGCCCGCGGGAATGCGGATGAACTTGCCCTTGTCCTGTGGGCCCGCTTCCAGAGCGACGACCCGGACGGACGGATCGTCGCTGAGCCGGGCGGCCACCACCGACCCTGCCGAGCCGGTTCCCACGACGATGTAGTCGGCTTCCATCCGCCGGAGTCTAGGCTTTCCGGGACGGACAAACGCGCACGTGGAGGAAACCCGACCGGAGATCGGCGCCACCGACCGCCGGTCCGTACCCGGATGCGGCTATGCCGTGAGCGCGATGTGCTGGGCTCCGTCGACGGCCGCGTACCGCTGCGGGCTGCACGTCAGCACGATGACCTGCCCGTCGCCGCCCACCGCGTTGAACACCGCACCCATCTTGACCAGGCGGTCGGGATCGGTGAATCCGAGCGCGTCGTCGATGACCACCGGCACGCTGTCCTCCTTGGCCACCAGCGCCGCGCTGGCCAGTCGCGCCACGATGCCGAGTTGTTCCTTGGCCCCACCGGACAGCGAGTCGTATGGCACGGTGCGGCCCGACAGTGTACGGGTGCAGATCCGTAGCGCACTGTCGACTTCGACCTCGAAGCTGTCCCCGAACACCATGCGGCCCAACCGCTCCACTTCGCCGCGGAACGGCTCGACGTAACGCAGCCGGGTGGAGTCGCGGTGCCGAGCAATCACCGACCGCAACAGCTCGGCGGCCCGCGCGCGGCGCTGCACTCTTTCGTATTCGGCGAGGGCGTGCTCCCGCTCCGTCTCCGCCTCGTCGAGCTTGCCCTTGCGGCCTTCGGTGCCGTACACGGTCAACCGCGTGCTGACCTCCCGCAACTCCTCAGCCATCTGCTCGTGTTCGGCCGACAGGGCGTCGGCCCGGCGCGTCGCCTCCTGAAGAGCCGCGGCCACGGCGTCGGGCTCGGCGCGGGCCAGCTCCTTGCTCAATTCCTCGACCAGCGCCGTGGCCCGCAGCGCTTCGTCGGCATGCGCCTGAGCCCGCACCGCCAGCTCGTCGTCACCGACAGTGGCGCGCTGCCCCTCCAACCGCTCCCGGGCAAACGCGAGCTCGGACTGCGCACCGACCAACTTCTCGTGCTGCACGGTCGACCGGGTGTTGCACTCCCCCAACCGCTTAGCGGCCTCCTCGGCGACCTTGCGCTGCTTTTCACAATCGGCGATCGCCTGCTTCTGCGCGGCGCTCGCCGCGTCGAGCTCGGCGCGGGCGGCGCCGGCGTCGACCTCGAACAGTTCGGGCACCTCCGGCTGATGCGCCTTGAGCTCGGCCAGCCGCGCCCTGAGCCGGTCGGCCGGTTCGTCGCCCGTCAGCGCCTCGATCGTCGCGCCGAGCCGGTCCCGGGTGGTGATCAGCTGCTGCCGCCGCTGATGGAGGGCGCGTGCCTCGGCGACGTCATCGACACCGCAAGCCGTCAGCGCCGACGCCAGCACATCTTGTGCCGCATCGAGTTTGGCTTGCGTCTGCGAGGCGGGCGTGCCGGGCACCAGCCGAGCGGTCAGCAGGTCCGGCACCTCGATGGCGGTCTCGGCGCTGACGCTGGCCGTCCACGCCTCGCCCGCGCCGAGGGCGATCGCCTGGCCTCCGACGCGGACCTCGACGTCGGCCGTCGCGATCAACTCGATGTGCGCCGAGGCCAGCTCGACCTGTGCCGCCACGGCGTCGACAGACGCTTTGGCGGATTCGATGGCCCGCATTCTCTCACCGGTCACCCGAACCTCGGCGAGTTCGTCCTGCACACGGTCGAGTTCATGCTGAGCGATCTCGATCTTCGACAATTGCGCGGTGATGCGATCCGCCTCGTCGCGGTCGGCAAGGCGTTGAACGGCGCTTCGCGCCGCTTCGACGCGAGCCTGAGTGTCCGCCAAGGCTTTCCGTGCCTGCTCGGCAGCGACCTCGGCGAGCTCGGCCACCTCGGCGGCCGTCGACTGGTTCTCGCCGGCCTGGGCCGCCGCGTTCTCGAGGTCAGCCATCGCGGTGGTCCGCTGCTCGATGTCGGCACGCAGGCGGCGCCGCTCCTCGACCGCGGTACGCGACGTGTCGTGGTTGGCCTGCGCCGCCGCGAGAACCAGCTCGGCTTCCTTGAGCTGTCCCGTCAGCGTCGCGACCTCGTCGGCGGCGTTCTGCACAATGGCGACCTGCTTCGCCGCTTCGCTGCGCTGTGCGGTCAGCCGGGCCAGTTCATCGGTGAGCGTGGCGTGCCTGCGGACAGCGTCGTCAACCTGCGCGACGGCGGCCGCCGCCTCGGCCAACACCTCCTCGGCCGTTCGCAATCGATTGGTGGCAGCGGCCCATTCACCCGTGGGCCTGCCGGTGCGGGTGAAGTAACGCAGGTATTCGTCTTCGACGCGGTCGACCAGCAGCGGTTCGGCACCCGAAAGTTGCACGGCTTCACCGGCAGCCACGTCGAGCGCGCGTGACAGCGCGTCACATCCGGACAGGTCCACCGCCGCCGTCGACCCAGACTGCAGCACCCGCTGGGCCTGCCACAGGCACGTGTCGACGGTTTCGTCGAGCATGGTCCGAACGCGGTCGTGCGCCTCGTCGCCGGTGAGCTGTTCGCGGCGCGGCTCCACAATCGTCAGCTCGGTCTCAAAGCGTTTGTGAAAGCGCTTGCGGTACACGAAACGATATGGGCCGGTCGAGATCTCGGCCTCGACCTCGGCACCGACGTCGGCATGCGTCGGCTTGACCTCTTTGACCTCTTTTTTCGCGGACCGGTCCTTGGCCTCGATCAGTAGGTCCAGCGCCTCGATCATCGACGACTTGCCGATCTCGTTCGCCCCGCTGACGATCACCACGCCGTGGTCGGGAAATTCGATCTCCCGGCGGGTGATACCTCGGTAGTTGGTGAGGACCAGACGGTGCAGTTTCACGCCACACCTCGATCCGACAGCCGCAGCAGCAACGCCAGGGCCGCTCGGGCGTCGTCGGCCGCGTCGCCGTCCGACCGTGCGGTCGCGACCAGTTCGTCGACGGCCGATGCGGCGAAACCGCCGATGCCGAGGTCGTCAAACTCGCCGTCGGCAGGAACGACCGCGATGTCGCTCTGCTTGTCTTCCACCCTCAACGCGGCGAAGAGACGGGCGTACTTGTCCAGGCAGGTGTCGAGGGCGGCCTTGTCGGTGACCGTCAAGGATCCGGTCAACGCGAGCCGGACCACGGTGCGTTCCTTGTCCGGCAACAGATCCAGGTTGATATCCAGGTCCGCGACGTCGCGGTCGCTGTCCACTCCGCGGCGCAGCGTGACGAACCGCCAGCGGCCCACCTTCCGCGGTTCGACGGTCACCGGACGGGCCGGGTCGTCCTCGTCGATGTCGACGATCAGCACATGGCCCGGGTCCATTTCGATGTCGTCGTAGTTGGTGACCTCCGGCGACCCGGAATACCAGATCCGCCCGGTGGACCCGACCTGCATCCGAGAGTGCTTGTCGCCCAGAGCCACATAGTGCACGGCGCCCCGGTCGACGGCCGCCTCCAGCGCCGCCAGCCGAATCAGTGAGGGCCGCTCCTTGTCCGGCACGAAGATGTCCACACCGCCGTGACCGACGACGACGCGCGTCACCCCGTCGCCGGAAAGACCCTCGAGCACGCCCGCAACGGGGTCCGACGAGGGCGCCTTCGAGGTCCACGGCGCCGCGACCAGTTCGAGGCCGGGCCGCACCTCGCGTACACCGGCGCGGTCGAGGACCGACACGTTGTCGGGGCACTCGGCGACGAACAGCGGGCTGGTGTATACCGACGAGGCGTCGAGCGGGTCGTGGTTGCCCGGCAGCAGATAGACGGGAACGCCGATGGTGCGCATGGCCTCGAGCGACTGGCTGACGTCGCGTGGCGCGAGCTGGTTGTGCTCGAAGACGTCGCCGGCGACGACGACGAACTCCGCACCGGTGTCGGCGGCCACCCGTCCCAGCTCGGCCACCGCGTCGCGGCGCGCTGCCGAATAACGGGGCTGTGCCTCACCATTGAGGAAGTATCGCGTCATGCCGAGTTGCCAGTCGGCGGTGTGCACGAATCGCATCTCAGCGCCCCCTTCCCCTGTTGTGTTTGCCGGGCACCGCGAGTGTAGGGCGGCACGCCGACAAGTCCCGGGAGGTGCGGCGGCATGCCTTACCGTTAGTCCGGTGACCGACCGGTACCGCACGCTGCTGTTGCTCCGGCACGCCAAGTCGGACTACCCGCCGGGGGTCGGCGACCACGACCGTCCGCTGGCGCCGAGGGGCGTGCGCGAGGCCGGGTTGGCCGGCGACTGGCTGCGCGCCCACGCGCCCGCCGTCGACGCCGTGTTGTGTTCCACCGCGACCCGCACCCGCGAGACGCTCGCACGCACCCGCATCGCCGCGCCCGTCGAGTACCTCGATCGTCTCTACGACGCGACTCCGGGCACGGTGATCGACGAGATCAACCGAGTCCGGACACACTTCGACTTCGAGGTCGGCACCCTGCTGGTGATCGGTCACGAACCGGCGATGTCGGGTGTCGCGCTCGGCCTGGCCACCGTGGACGGCAGCAACATTGGTGCGGCCGAACAGATCTCGCTGAAGTTCCCGACGTCGTCCATCGCGGTGTTGCGCACCGGCGAACCGTGGGACCGGCTCGCCCTCGACGGCGCCGCGCTGGTCACCTTCCACGTGGCGCGCTAGCCGGCGAAGCTACGCGCGGGTGGCGAGCGTCAACTCCATCAGCTTGATCGCCATTGCGCACGCGTCCATCCCCGGCGACTGCGGGTTGATCCACCAGCCGACCACCCCGGCCGCGTCGCTGGCCACACCGCATGCCCCGTTCGGATCATTCGGCCGCATCACGATGGACTGGATCCCAGCGACCCTGCGGTCTTCGATCCGATAGTCCAGCCGCTGGGCCACCTCGCGCTCGTGGTCCAGATCGCCCTGTTCGAACCAGAACCTGGTGATGTCGATGAGGCCACCCGGGTTGGCCGCCTGCCAGCGGCACACCGCACCGACGAACGTGCTCTGGATGTCGAGGGGGTCGGCGCCCACGGTCTCGGCGAGGATGTCTTCTGTCAGCACCTCGCACTCCTTGAGCAGGTTCGGGTACTGGCGCTCGGAGTCTTCGTTGCGCGGTCCGCCACCCGTCCCCGATTTGGCCGCCGTGCCTTCGACCGTCTGGGTGCAACCGGTGAGCACGGACAACGAAGCGAGCACGGCGACCATGCCCGCGATCAGCCGACGAGCGGGCGCGGTTCTCATTCGGAGTTCACAATCGATTGGCGGGTCAGTTCCTTGGCCACCTCGCACGGATCCGGGAACGGCTTCGCGCCGTAGCTGATCGACCACTCGATGAAGTCGTCGTCGAACTGGATGCCGATCTCGCAGAGGTTGACGCCGTTGATCGGGTCCTCGCTGTACCCGATGAACCCGTCGTGGCCTTCGATGCTGATGTCTTCGACCGCTGTGCGCGACAGTTCCATGGTCTTGCGTTCACGCCCGATCGGGCTGCCGCGGAACCAGGTGAACGAGAAATGCGGGCCCAGGATGCTGCCACCGGCCAGCCACTGGCATCCGACCGAGGTCTTGGCGGTGTTGATCAGCCCGGGTATCCGGGTCTGCTTGATGACCTCCTGGTCGCTGATACCGCCGCATTGGGGGAAGAACGGGCCGTGCGAGACGTTCTCCGTGGGAGCTGTGGTGTCCTCGGGCACTTGCGGGCCTGCGGGTTCGGAATCCGAGCATGCGGACAGCGGAATGACCACGGCGGCCGCGAGGGCCAGGCAGCGGGTCACGCGCGTGCTGTGAGTCACGCCATGCACTGTAGCGGCAGCTCTGGAGGTCAACCACCGACATGCCGGTTGACCTGCCCATATATCGGATGTGCGACAGTAACGGGATGTTATGGGCGCTGCTGCGACAGTACGCGCGGCCATATCGGGCGCTGCTCGCCACCGTCGCCACGCTGCAATTGGTCAGCACGCTCGCCTCGCTGTACCTGCCGACGGTCAACGCCGCGATCATCGACGACGGCGTCGCGGTCGGGAACCTGCGCCGGATCGTCGAACTCGGCGGTGTGATGCTGGCGGTCACCGCGCTGCAGGTGGTGTGCGCGGTGGGAGCGGTGTACTTCGGCTCGCGGGCGGGCATGGGCGTCGGCCGCGACCTGCGCGCGGCGATGTTCAACCACGTGACCGGGTTCTCCGCCGAGGACGCTGCACGCTTCGGGGCGCCGTCGCTGCTCACCCGCACCACCAACGACGTCCAGCAGATCCAACTGCTGGTGCAGCTGACCTGCACCATGCTGGTCACCGCGCCGATCATGTCGATCGGCGGAATCTTCATGGCGCTGCATCAGGACGCCGGGCTGTCCTGGTTGCTGTTGGTGAGCGTGCCGATCCTGGCCCTGGCCAACTACTGGATCGTGCGTCACCTGCTTCCGATCTTCCGCCGCATGCAGCGACTGGTCGACGGCATCAACCGGGTGATGCGCGACCAACTCACCGGCCTGCGGGTGATCCGCGCGTTCGCCCGAGAACCGTTCGAACGCAACCGGTTCGCCGAAGCCAACCACGCGCTGGCCGACACAGCGCTCGAAGCCGGACGGTGGCAGGCGCTGATGCTGCCCACCACGACATTGGTGATCAACGTCTCGAGCGTCGCGCTGATCTGGTTCGGTGGGCTGCGGATCGACGCCGGGCAGATGCAGGTGGGTTCACTGATCGCGTTCCTGGCCTACTTCATGCAGATACTGATGGCGGTCCTGCTGGCCACGTTCATTCTCGTCATCATCCCGCGGGCGTCGGTGTGTGCTGAGCGGATCTCCGAGGTGCTGTCGGTCGCACCGCACATCGTCAGCCCCGAAGATCCGGTGCGGCCGACCAGCATTCGGGGCGAAATCCGGTTGGAGGCCGCGACGTTCAGCTATCCCGGTGCTGAACGTCCTGTCCTGCAGGATATTTCGCTGACGGCACGACCGGGTACGACGACGGCAGTGGTCGGCTCCACCGGGTCGGGTAAGTCGACGCTGGTGTCGCTGATCTGCCGGATGTACGACGCGACGAGCGGTTCGGTGTATCTCGACGGCGTCGACGTGCGCGAGTACGACCCCGAGCAGCTGTGGTCGGTGCTCGGCCTGGTGCCGCAGCGCGGATACCTGTTCACGGGCACCGTCGCCGACAATCTTCGGTACGGCAAGTCGGATGCCACCGACGAGGAGATGTGGGCCGCGCTGCGAGTGGCCGCGGCCGACGACTTCGTGCGCGCGCACCCCGACGGCCTGGACATGAAGGTCGCGCAGGGAGGGGCGAATTTCTCGGGCGGACAGCGGCAGCGGCTGGCCATCGCCCGAGCGGTGATCCGCCGGCCCGCCGTCTATCTGTTCGACGACGCGTTCTCCGCACTCGACGTGCATACCGACGCCCGCGTGCGCTCGGCGCTGCGCGAAGCGTCGGCAGAAGCGACGGTCATCGTTGTTGCCCAGCGCATCTCGACCGTCATCCAGGCGGATCAGATCGTGGTGATCGACGACGGCCGGATCGTCGGCATCGGCACTCACGAAACCCTGCTGAGCGACTGCCCGCAGTACGCCGAGTTCGCCGACTCCCAGTCCCTCGCCATCGTCGGGGACACCCAGTGACCGGCCCGATGGGTCGGCCGATCCGTGGCGTGATGCAGGCCCCGACCCAACGCTCGCGCGATTTCAAGGGTTCGGCGATCCGCTTGGTCAAGCGGCTGACACCGCAGCGCGGCCTGACCGCGTGCGTGATACTCCTGGGCGTCGCGGGCATCGCGATCAGCGTCATCGGCCCGCGAATCCTGGGGCACGCCACCGATCTTCTGTTCATCGGCGTGGTCGGCCGGCAGCTGCCCGCGGGGATGACCAAGGAGCAGGCCATCGACGCCGCCCGCGCCCGCGGCGACAGCACGTTCGCCGATCTGCTGTCTGGGATGAACGTCGTCCCTGGGCAAGGTGTCGACTTCGAGGCCGTTGGGCGCACCCTGCTGCTCGCGTTGGGCCTGTATCTCGTCGCCGCGCTGATGGTGTGGTTGCAGGCCCTGCTCCTCAACGTCGCGGTGCAGCGCACCATGGCCACGCTGCGCTCCGACGTCGAGGACAAGCTGCACCGAATGCCGCTGTCGTATTTCGACTCTCGTCAACGCGGCGAGGTGCTCAGCAGGGTGACCAACGACGTCGACAACATCCAGGGCTCGTTGTCGATGACGATCAGCCAGCTGTTGACATCCGTGTTGACGGTGTTCTCGGTGCTGGTGATGATGCTGACCATCTCACCGCTTCTGACGCTGCTGACGGTGGTGACGGTGCCGCTGTCGCTGTGGGCGACCCGGGCCATCGCGCGCCGGTCGCAGCGCCTGTTCGTCGCGCAGTGGGCGAACACCGGCAGGCTCAATGCCCACATCGAGGAGACCTACAGCGGCTTCACGATCGTCAAGACCTTCGGTCACCGTGCCGCAGCACAGGAGCGGTTCGGCGAGTGCAACGACGACGTGTATCACGCCGCCTTCGGCGCCCAGTTCTTCTCCGGTCTGGTCGGGCCGGCCACCACGTTCATCGGCAACCTGAGCTATGTCGCGGTCGCAGTGGTGGGTGGGTTGCAGGTGGCCACGGGCCAGATCACGCTGGGCAGCATCCAGGCGTTTATCCAGTACGTCCGCCAGTTCAACCAGCCGCTGACGCAGGTCGCGGGCATGTACAACACGCTGCAGTCCGGTGTGGCCAGTGCGGAGCGGGTTTTCGACCTGCTCGACGCGGAAGAGGAGGCGCCCGAGCCCGCGGACCGGTTGCCGGTCGTACAGCCGGGGTCGGGCGGGCAGGCCGGTCGGGTGGAGTTCGAGGACGTCACGTTCGGTTACCACCCCGACACACCGGTGATCCGGAACCTGTCGCTGATCGCCGAACCCGGCAGCACGGTGGCGATCGTCGGGCCGACGGGGGCGGGTAAGACCACGCTGGTGAACCTGCTCATGCGGTTCTACGACGTCGACTCCGGCCGGATCCTGGTTGACGGCGTGGACATCTCGACGGTCGCCAGGGATTCGTTGCGGTCCCGCATCGGGATGGTGCTCCAGGACACCTGGCTGTTCGCGGGCACCATCTTCGAGAACATCGCCTATGGCAGACCTGATGCCTCCGAGGACGAGGTGATCGCGGCGGCCAAGGCGGCATACGTCGACCGGTTCGTGCACATGCTCCCCAACGGCTATCAGACCCACGTCAGCGACGACGGCGCCTCGATCAGCGCCGGCGAAAAACAGCTCATCACGATCGCGCGTGCGGTGCTGGCCCAGCCCAGCCTGCTGATCCTCGATGAGGCGACCAGCTCGGTGGACACCCGCACCGAGCTGCTGATACAGCAGGCGATGGCCGAGTTGCGCCGCGACCGAACGAGTTTCATCATCGCCCACCGGTTGTCGACCATCCGGGACGCCGACCGCATCGTGGTGATGGACGCGGGCGAGATCGTCGAACGCGGCACCCATGCCGAGTTGGTCGCTAAGCATGGCGCTTATTGGTCCATGACCCAGGCCTAAGCGTCGTACGCTCAAGGCGATGAGCGAAACGGTCTACACGTTCTGCCGAATCTGCCTGGCCTCCTGCGGGCTCGAGGTGACGGTCGAGGACAACCGCGTCACCAAGATCGCCGCCGACAAGCAGAATCCGCACAGCTGGCAGGACTTCTGCGCCAAGGGCCGCACCGCACACAGGCTCATCGAGCATCCGCGCCGCATCCTCAACCCGATGCGCCGCGTCGGCGATTCCTACGTCGAGGCCACCTGGGACGAGGCCATCGCCGACATCGCCGCCAGGATGAACGCCGCGATCGAGGCGGGCGGGCCCGACGCCGTCGGCGTCTACTACGGCAATCCGGCGGGTTTCTCCTCGTCCAACGTCATCTTCATGAACGGGTGGCTGGACGCGCTCGGGACGCAGAACCGCTACGCCGTGGGCTCGGTCGACCAGAACGCGATGCACGTCGTCGCGGAGGCGATGTACGGCTCGATCCTGATGGTGCCGGTGTCCGACGTCGACAACTGCGACTACTTCCTGCTGGTCGGCACGAACCCCGCTGTGAGCGCGTGGAATTGGCTCGAGAGTGTGCCCGGCGGGTGGCGACGCGCGTTGGCCCGCCAACAACAGGGCGCGACGATCGTGGTGGTCGACCCGCTGCGCACCGAATCCGCCGAGAAGGCCGACCTGCACCTCGCGGTGCGTCCTGGTCAGGACTGGGCGCTGCTGCTGGCGATGGTGAAGGTCATCCTCGACGAGCGTCTCGAACATCGGCAGGACTGCGCGGAACTGGCCACGGGAGTCGGCGATCTGCGTGCGCTGGTCGCCGACGTCGACCTCGACGAGCTCGCCGCGCGCTGCGACATTCCCCGCGACCAGATCGAGCGGGTTGCCCGCGACTTCGCCGCGGCGCGCGGAGCCATGGTGGTGACCCGCACCGGGGTGTCGTTGCATATGGCGGGCACCGTCGCCGAGTGGCTCGGGCATGTGCTCAACGTGATCACCGGCCGGATGGACCGCCCAGGTGGACGCCGCTTCGAACCCGGCTACGTCGACGCAATCCGGATGTCGGCGATGGTCAAGGCCAAGCCGCACTACAGCCGGCTGCTGGGCCGCGAAATGGTCGCCGGCGCACACGCACTCAGCGAGTTGCCCGACGAGATCACCACGCCGGGCCACGGTCAGATTCGAGCGCTGTTGATCAACTGCGGCAACCCCGTGATTTCCGGCCCGGACGGCGACAAGCTGGACCGCGCGCTGGCCGATCTGGACCTGTTGGTCGTGATCGACTTCGTCCAGCGGGAGAGCCACCGCCATGCACACTGGCTGCTGCCCGCCGCCCATTGGCTCGAGCGCAACGACCTGCTCGCGTTCACCAGCAACATGCACGACGAGCCGTATCTGCAGTACGGCGCCAAGGTCGTCGAGCCGCCGCCGGGTGTCCGGCAGGAGTGGCGCATCTTCGCCGACCTCGCGATCGCGATGGGCAGACCGCTGTTCGGCGCCAAGGGCCTCAACGGATTCATCAAGGCGACGCGCATCGCGGCGCGTGTGACGCGCAAGCCGGCCCTGGAGTTCGGACCGCACTGGATCGACCGCCTGGTCGTGGCGACCTCGCGGAAGGTCAACGGGCGCAAGATCAGATGGCGAGACGTCATATCCCACCCGCACGGCTGGGTGTTGGGTCCCCGCGAGTTCGGGCATTTCCGGGACGCGCTGAGAACCGACGACAAGAAGGTGCACGCGGCACCACCCGAGTTCGTCGCGCGGGCCCGTGAACTGCTCGCCGATCCGCTTCCGGCGGCCCCCGTCGGCTATCCGTTCCAGTTGGCCAATCGCAGGCACCGGCACTCGATGAACTCGTGGCTCAACGACTTACCCGGACTTCATCCCGCTGGTAAGGGCAACGACGTGATCATTCATCCGAAGGACGCGGCCGATCTCGGGGTGGGCGACGGCGACCTGGTCAGGGTCTTCTCACCGGTCGGCGAGGTCGAGTTGACGGCGGTGGTGAACGACCGTCCGCGTCAAGGGGTGATCATCATCGACCACGGTTGGGGCTCACGGGTTTTCGACCCGCGCGGGCAAGACGCGCCGGTCTCCTACGGTGCGAACCGCAACCTGTTGGTCGAAGGCGCTCCGGTGGACCCGCTGTCCCAGACGGCGGCGTTGAGTTCGCAATACGTTGGCGTGGAGCTGATTTCGTCGGGCGACGATCAAGCGGCGAGGCACGAGCCGCGTTGAGGAGGCCGACGCGACGAACTAGAGGTTCGGACCCTCGGCACGCAGATCGTCGACGTTGCGCATCGCCTCGCGCAACTTGCCCAGCCACTCCTCGGCGTGCTCACCGACCAGCCGCACCGACCACACCAGCGCATCCGAGCGGGACCGCGCCACACCCGCGTCGACCAGCGTGTCGAGCACCTGACGTTCGGGTTGGCGCAGTCGCGTCATCACCGGAACGGCCATGTTGGTGAACATGATTCGCTCATAGTTGTCGGCGTCAGGCGCCCCGATCTCGATGCCCCATGCGACCTTGCGCCCGTAGCGCGCCTCGGCCTCATCGGCGATGCGCATGCGTTCGGAGCGGGTCTCCTCACGGAACCGCGCGGCCCGTCCGGATGCGCGGGCCTCGCTCTCGTCGACTTCGGTTTCCGCGAGCCTTCCGATGACGGTGATCTCCTCGCGATCGACGACCACCGTCGGATCTCCGGCGAACCAACTCTCGGGAAGCCGACCGGCGAACCAGTCGGCGGCGTCGCCCGCACCGGGCTGCTGAGCCTGTTGCCAGCCGCCCTGGCGGCGCCGGCCGTGGATGTTGTGTCGCATGATTACATGCTTACACCGTTACAGCCATACCATCCCGTGGTTCGCTGAGAGCGAACGCTCCAGGTCAGAGGGGGGTCATCGACACCGACAAGACCCGATGACGTCGGTAACTAGCCGCGCTTGCGCAGCAGCAGCGCGCCGCCGCCCACGATCGCACCGATCAACAGCAGCACCGCCAGGGTCGGGCTCACCAACCACCACACCAGCCCGACCGCGAGGAGTGCAGGTGAGGCGACGAAGAGCGCCATGCCCGGATGCTGCTTGAGGACCGCGAACGCGCTCTGCGCCCGGACCCGGTCGATTTCCTTTGCCATGGCACAAGAATGCCAGTCGTCGAGTGGTTTCGGGCGGGATGGATCAGCGCGCAAAGTACCTCACCGCAGGAGGGCCGTCCGGTTAGTTTGTAGACCATGACAGCACCGAGCAACGGAAGCTGGCGACCCGATCCCGAAGGTCGCTATGAGTACCGCTGGTGGGACGGGCACAACTGGACCGACCAGGTGTCGCACCAAGGGCAGGTCGGCAGGGCACCGCTGACCTCGCTCGGGGGACCTCCCCCAGCACGCCAGGCTCCACCACAGCAGGCCGCCCCTGCGCAGGCGATGGCGGTCGGGCAGCTTGCAGGCGACGGCTTCGGAGGGATCAGCGGCGATCTGGTGGACGGCCGGTTCAGCGAAAAAGAAGCCAAGGCCATCGCCAATCAAAACACCAAAATGTTGCGGGTGCGCCTTGGGGAGCCGTTCATGGCGCGGCAGGGCTCGATGGTGGCGTACCAGGGCAACGTCGACTTCGCGTTCGAGGGCGGCGGCGCCTCGAAGTTCATCAAGAAGGCACTGACCGGTGAAGGGCTGCCGCTGATGCGCTGCCAGGGACAGGGCGACGTCTTCCTCGCCGAGCGGGGCTACGACGTGCATCTGCTGCAGCTGACCAACTCCGGCTTGTCGATCAGCGGCAAGAACCTGCTGGCGTTCTCCTCGAACCTGAACTGGAACATCGAACGCGTGCGGGGCGGCAGCATCGCGACCGGCGGCCTGTTCAACACCACGCTGCGCGGAACCGGGTGGGTGGCGCTGACGACCGACGGGCCCCCGGTGGTGCTCAATGCCGCCGAGGCGCCGACGTTCGCCGACACCAATGCGGTGGTGGCGTGGTCGGCGAATCTCCAGACTCAGCTCAAGACCAGCTTCAAGGCCGGCGCGCTCATCGGCCGCGGCTCCGGTGAGGCGATCCAGGTCGCGTTCCACGGGCAGGGCTTCGTGATCGTGCAGCCCTCGGAAGGCGCACCGCCGGTCGCCACCACATAGTCACAGCTCGAGCAGCACGGTCACCGGGCCATCGTTGACCAGCTGAACCTGCATGTGAGCGCCGAATATGCCGGTCGACACCGACGCACCAAGGTCACGCAGCGCATCGGCGAACGCGGTGACCAGCGGCTCTGCGGTCGCGCGCGGCGCGGCGGCGTTCCATGCCGGGCGCCGGCCCTTGACGGTGTTCGCGTACAGGGTGAACTGGCTGACCACCAAGATCGGGGCGCCGACATCCGAGGCTGACTTCTCGTCGTCGAGAATCCGGAGCTGCCAGACCTTTTCGGCCATCCGCCGAGCCTTGGCAGCGTCGTCGTCGTGCGTCACGCCGACCAAGGCGAGCAGACCCTGCCCCTTGGGCTCGATCGCCCCAACGACCTCGCCGTCCACCGTGACGGCTGCTGAAGTGACCCGTTGGGTGAGAACACGCATGGATGCCGATGCTGCCACGGTGGCCGCGCCGGGGCCGGGAAGCACACCTGAATGAATACCCCTAGGGGGTATCAGATACGCTGGTTCCATGGCTACCACCACTGTCACAGTCACCGGAATGACCTGCCAACACTGCGCCGCATCGGTGCGCGAGGAACTGGGGGAGATCCCGGGCGTCAAGGCGGTCGACGTGGATGTCACCAGCGGAGCGGTGACCATCGACAGCGACGCACCCGTCGAGGCCGACGCCATCAAGGCCGCCGTGGAAGAGGCCGGCTACCAGTTGGCGAGCTGATGAAGACCACCCCTCGGATCGCCGCGTTCATCGCCGCGCTCGCGGTGGTGTTCGCAGCCTCGGTGTGGGTCGGCCGTTCGTTCGGCCCCGAGGGTGATGCCGCTACCGCGCAGCACTCCACCGCACACGCAGATGCACAGCCCGCCGAGGCTCCCGGCGGCTTACAGATGACCGAGAGCGGCTACACGCTGGACGTGCCTCGACCGCTCCCGCCGGCGAGCCGAGACTCTCGTCTGGAGTTCAGGATCCTCGACCAGCAGGGTGCTCCCGTGACGCAGTTCGACGAATCACACGAGAAGCTGTTGCACCTGATCGTGGTCCGTAACGACCTGTCCGCTTTCCAGCACCTTCACCCTGTGCTCGACGACCGCGGCACGTGGCGGACTCCCGTGGATTTCAGCCGCGCGGGCGACTACCGCGTCTTCGCCGACTTCGTGCCTACTGGCGGTCCCGCGCTCACCCTCGGCGCCAACGTGCATGTCGCAGGCCCATACTCCCCCGTTCCACTGCCCGCGGCCGACACGTCAGCGACCGTCGACGACTACACCGTCACGCTCAGCGGAACCCCGAAAGCCGTTAAGGCATCGACTCTTACGCTGACGGTCCACCGCCACGGGATTCCGGTCGACAACCTGCAGCCGTACTTAGGGGCCTACGGCCACCTCGTCGCCCTGCGGGCCGCCGACCTCGCATACCTGCACGTGCATCCGATGGGCGGACCCGGCGACGCGGGTACACGCCCGGGACCGGCCATCGAGTTCCACACCACGTTCCCCAGCGCCGGGCAGTACCGCCTTTTCCTCGACTTCCAACACCGCGACGTCGTGCGCACAGCCGAATTCACCGTGTCGGTCGATACCTCCTCCGCGCAGCACGACGTCCCCACCCACGACCACGGCGAGGCCGGCCATGGCCACTGACACGATCGAACTGTCCATCGACGGTATGACCTGTGCGTCATGCGCGAACCGAATCGAGCGCAAGCTCAACAAGATCGACGGCGTGACGGCCACCGTCAACTTCGCCACCGAGAAGGCGCGTGTCCAGTACAGCGCAGACGTGACCCCGGAGGCGTTGGTGGCCACCGTCGAAGACGCCGGGTATCAAGCGCATCTGCCCACCGAACAGGCGACCGTCGTCGAAGAGGATCCGACCGCCATCCTGCGGCACCGGCTGCTGGTGTCACTCGCCTTGACGGTTCCGGTGATCGCGATGGCGATGATCCCCACTCTGCAGTTCACGAATTGGCAGTGGCTCTCGCTGACGCTGACAGCCCCGGTGGTGGTGTGGGGCGCATGGCCGTTCCACCGTGCGGCATGGGCGAACCTGCGCCACGGCAGCGCCACCATGGACACGCTGATCTCGATGGGCACGCTCGCCGCGCTGGGATGGTCGGTCTATGCGTTGTTCTGGGGCACCGCAGGCACCCCGGGAATGACGCATGGCTTCGAGCTGACGCTGTCACGCACCGACGGTTTGGGCAGCGTGTACTTCGAGGTCGCCGCCGGCGTCACCACGTTCATTCTGGCCGGGCGATATTTCGAAGCGCGTTCCAAGCGGAGCGCGGGCGCGGCGCTGCGTGCATTGCTGGAGCTGGGCGCCAAGGACGTCGTGATCCGCAGAGATGGCCGCGAACAACGCATTCCGATCGACCAGCTCGGTGTCGGTGACGAATTCGTGGTGCGGCCCGGTGAGAAGATCGCCGCTGATGGCATCGTGGTCGAGGGCGCCTCGGCGGTGGACGCGTCGATGCTGACCGGCGAAGCCGTTCCGGTGGACGTCGGACCCGGTGACGAGGTCGTGGGTGCGACGGTCAACGTCGATGGCCGACTCGTGGTGCGGGCCAGGCGGATCGGCGCCGACACCCAGCTTGCCCAGATGGCGCGGCTGGTCGAGGACGCCCAGAGCGGGAAGGCCGACGCACAGCGCCTGGCCGACCGGATCTCGGGCGTGTTCGTGCCGATCGTGATCGCGTTATCGGTTGCGACTCTGGGCTTCTGGTTAGGTACCGGGGCGTCGGCCGCGATGGCCTTCACCGCAGCGGTGGCAGTGCTGATCATCGCGTGCCCGTGCGCGCTGGGGTTGGCCACACCGACCGCGCTCATGGTCGGTACGGGTCGCGGCGCGCAGCTGGGCATCTTGATCAAGGGGCCCGAGGTTCTGGAGTCGACCAGGCGGATCGACACCATCGTGTTGGACAAGACGGGGACCATCACCACCGGCAGGATGACGTTGATCGATGTCGTCGCCGCCGATGCCGAACGGCCCGACGACGTGTTGCGGATGGCCGGTGCGGTCGAGGACGGTTCCGAGCATCCGATCGCCAGGGCCATCGTGACAGGCGCGCGGGAGAAGCTGGGTGAGCTGCCGACGGTCGAAGATTTCACCAACCTGCGCGGACTCGGGGTGCGCGGACGTATCGACGGGCGCGATGTGACGGTCGGACGGCAACGGCTGCTGTCGCACGAGCTTCCCGCGTCGTTGGAAGCCACGGTGCGACAGGAGGAGTCACAGGGTCGCACCGCCGTCGTCGTCGGATGGGACGGTGAGGCCCGGGGGGTGTTGGTGGTCGCGGATGCGATCAAACCGACCTCACCCGAAGCGATCTCGCGGCTTCGTGCGCTGGGGCTGAAGCCGATCATGGTGACCGGCGACAACGAGGCCGCGGCCCGCACGATCGCCGCGGAAGTAGACATCGAGGATGTCGTCGCCGAAGTCCTGCCGCAAGACAAGGTGGATGCCGTCCAGCGCCTGCAGGCCGACGGCAAGGTGGTCGCAATGGTCGGCGATGGCGTCAACGACGCGGCGGCCCTCGCCCAGGCTGATCTCGGACTCGCGATGGGAAGCGGCACCGACGTCGCGATCGAGGCGAGCGATCTGACCTTGGTGCGCGACGACCTGAACGCGGTACCCGACGCGATCCGCCTGTCTCGTCGGACGCTCGCGACGATCAAGGGAAACCTGTTCTGGGCGTTCGCTTATAACGTCGCGGCGTTGCCGTTGGCGGCGGCCGGGTTGCTGAACCCGATGATCGCCGGTGCAGCGATGGCATTCAGCTCGGTGTTCGTCGTGAGCAACAGTCTTCGGCTGCGCCGGTTCAACGCGACACCGTCACGTCGAGCTACACCGCCACGTTGAGCTACAGCGTCACGTTGATCGGGCCGAGCATGTCGCAGTTCGGCTCGAGCGCGTCCTGAAAGACCTTGCCGCAGCCGCGCCCGCTCGCGATGTAGCTCCCGCCCGGCTGATACGGCTCGAAGAACACCTGCGCGGCGGCCGGCCCCCGCGCCTGCGTGCACTGCCCCTGAGAGTCATGGCCGGCCTGGTGGACGCACGCGACGCTGTACGCCGGCTGGAACGGCGCACCACAAGCGAAAAACGAGACCGTCGCCGTCACCTTGCTCACGCCGCCGGTGTTCACAACCTGCGGCGGCGACAGCGTGTAGCCGCACGCCGGCTGCGGCGGTTGCGCGTTCGCCGCACCCACACCCAGCAGACCGGATGATGCGACGAACAGCGTGACCAGCACGGCTTTTGCGACGCGGCTCATGCCTGAATCGTAGATCACCTACGCCAGCAGCCGTTTCGAAATGCGAGCGGTCGTCTCACGGCCATTCGCTGCCTCGAACAATGGTTCGAACCGCGGCCAAGTTCAGTCGCCTGCGCGCCGCACGCGGAACAGCTTCACATCCGACTTGATGCCCTTGAGATGTCGCGCCCCCGCGAACGAGAACGAGAACCCCTCATCGTCACCGACGGCGTCGCGCGTCGACTCCGAGACCAGAACGGTGCCGGGCCGCGCGGCGCTGGTGATGCGGCTCGCGAGGTTCACCGCCCCACCGAACCAGTCACCGGTGCGGCTCACGGCCATCCCCGTCGCCAGGCCGACGCGCAGCCGCGGGAAGTCCTCGTCGTCGTTGGTCTGCTCGACGAGCGTCAACGCCGCGTCGAGCAGGGGTACGGGTTCCTGGCTCACGAGCATCACCTCGTCGCCGATCGTCTTGACGAACCGCACGGGCGGGACGGACGCCTCATGCGCGAGGTCGAACAGCCGGTGGGCGAGCTGTTCCAGATCTTCTGGAGGCACCGCCTCGCCGAGTCTGGTGAAACCGACGAGATCGGCGAACGCGATCGTCACCAGCCGTGCGCCCGGCAGCCGTTGACCCTTCGCGCGCTCTGATGCGGTGATCGCCTCGGTTTCCATCAGGTGGCGCAGCTGCAACCGCAACATGTCCTGGATCATCGGACCGAGCAGCGGATCGGCCGTACGCACCAGGGCCTCGGCGTTCTTGGCGATGACGACTTCGGATGCGCCAGGGTCGAGCACCGAAGCCAGCCCGGCGTACCGCATCACCTCCGCGGCCTTCGACAGACCCTCTGCGAGCACGCGCGTGATCTGGATGATCTGGTCGGGCAGGATTCCGATCTCGATGAAACGTTGACCGTACGCCGCGGCTTCGGCATCGGCACGCAGATGGACCTTGGCGTCGGGGTCATCGACGGTGGGCAGACCCATCGCGCGTTGAATACGCTGCAGCAGCCCGAGATCGATGCCGGTCTTATCGCTGGTTTCGCGCGCGGAGACGTAAACTCCGTCGTCGCCGAGCGCCTGACGCGCGCCGAGCAGCATCGGCAGGAACGCCTCTCGGATCACCTCGACGGCGATGCCTTTGCTCACCAACCACTCGACCAGCTCGGCGCGCTCGGCGCGCTCGTCACCTTCGAGCCCGTCGAGCAGACCGGACCCTTCGACGTCGAAGTCCTCGGCCACCGGCCCAACGTATACCGCATGCGATAGTCGAAGAATGGGTTCAGCGGTGCTGTACGGCCTGCCGCCGATTGTCGGCGATGATGCACACACCTTGATCCTGGGCAATATGCCCAGCGTCATCTCGCTCGCCGCCCAGCGGTATTACGACAACCCACGCAATGCCTTCTGGCGCATCATGGGCAACGTCTTCGGGTTCGCCCCCGACGCTCCGTACGAGCAGCGTTGCGCCGCCCTGACGGCTCACGGGATCGCCGCTTGGGACGTCTTGCGCTCCTGTCAGCGCGAGGGCAGCCTCGACTCCGCGGTGAGGCCGGAAAGCATGATCCCGAACGATATTCAGCGGTTCTTCGATGAACACCGCGGCATCGAAGCGGTGCTGTTCAACGGTGCGGCGGCCGAGAAGAACTTCACGCGACTCGTCCGCGTCGCAAACGATCTGCGGTACCGCCGACTGCCCTCGACAAGCCCAGCGCAGACCATGCCGTTCGCCGACAAGCTCACGATCTGGCGCCAAGCCCTTTCCGAGGCGGCGACTTAGGACACGGGCGGACGCCGGTGCGCCCACGGGCGTACGCGCTCGATCTGCCCGGCGAGCGACAGCAGCGTCGCCTCATCGAAAGGCCTTCCCACCAACTGCACGGACGTCGGTACGCCGGCTCCGTCGAAACCCCACGGCACCACTACCGCCGGCTGACCCGTCACGTTGAACAATGCCTGGAACGGCACTCGCGAGGCCACCGACAACAGCGTCGACAGCATCCCCCGGCGCTGATACACCCCGATGCGCGAGGGTCCCCTGGCCGTCCCCGGGGTGACCACTACGTCCACGTCGTCGAAAATGGACTGAATCCGGTCGGCGGTCCGGGCTTCCGCATCGCGGATGGCCGCCATCCGCCGATCGGAGATCATTCCGCCGACCCGCGCGAAGCTGCGTGTCCTGGCGTCCAGCCGCTCCGGATGGGGCAGCGTCTGGACGTCGTCGTAGCAGCCCCTGAAATACCGCGGCAGTGCCTGGTCGAACATCACCGATGTCGGGTAATCCGGGTCGCGCTCGACCACCTCGTGACCGACTTGCCGCAGCAGCTCACCCGACTCCTTCAGCGCCGCGCGCTGCGCACGTCCCACCCGGCTCATCAGCAGCGGAGGAGGCCTGTCGCTCAACGCAATTCGGAGGCGTCGCGGTTCCGCGGACGCGGCCGCGACGAATCCGGGCTCCCCCGTCGTCGCCTCTAAGAACAGCGCCGCGTCCTCTACCGTTCTGGTGATCGGACCGTTGACGCTGAGGCCGTTCCACGCGTCGTCGTGCGGCGCGATCGGCACCCGGTCTCGTTGCGGTTTGAGGCCGAACAGTCCGCACCATGTCGCCGGAATGCGGATGGAACCCATTCCGTCGGAACCGAGCGCGATCGGCGCCAGACCCGCGGCGACCGCCGCGCCACTTCCGCCGCTGCTTCCGCCGGGCGCGAAGTCGACATTCCACGGGTTGCGGGTCGCGCCGAACGTCACCGTCTCGGTGAACGGCCACAGCATCATCTCCGGCACCGTCGTCTTGCCGATGATCACCGCGCCCGCGTCGGTAGCCGCTGCACCACGTCCGCGTCGCGGGTCCTGGCGGGCCCGTGTGCGGCGCTGCCGTACGTCGTCGTCTCACCCTCGATGTCGACGTCGTCCTTGATCGCTATCGGCACGCCCAACAGCGGTGCCCGCTCCCCCGCGTCAAGCCGCCGTTGCGCAGCTTGGGCTTCGCGTCGTGCGCCGGCTTCGAGTACCACGCGGTACGAGCGAAGCGTGGTGTCGAGTCGAGCGATCCGATCGAGATAGTGGCCGAGCAATTCCGGAGCGGTGATGACCCCGGACACGAGCAACCGCGCCTGCTCAGCGGCGCCTGCGAAGACAAGCTCGCTGGTGTCCACGGCCGCAGCGTAGCCGCGAGGCGCGCGATCAGATCGACGAACAGCGGGATCCGGGCGGGCGACGAG
This sequence comes from Mycobacterium lehmannii, assembly GCF_001499925.1. Lineage (NCBI taxonomy): Bacteria > Bacillati > Actinomycetota > Actinomycetes > Mycobacteriales > Mycobacteriaceae > Mycobacterium > Mycobacterium lehmannii. Next base: position 42,647 of record NZ_LQIR01000018.1, on the reverse strand, counting down.
AACCGCTACCGTGGCGAATATGTCTTGTGTGTTCTGCGCCATCGTCGCCGGCGAGGCCCCGGCCATCCGCGTCTACGAAGACGACGACGTCCTCGCCATCCTCGACATCCGCCCGTTCAGCCGCGGCCACACGCTGGTGATCCCGAAGCGGCACACGGTGGACCTGACCGACACACCGCCGGAGACGGTCGCCACCTTGGCGCGGGTGGGTCAACGGGTCGCGCGTGCCGCACGCCGGTCCGGACTTCACGCCGACGGCAACAATGTGGTGATCAACGACGGCAAGGCCGCGTTTCAGACGGTGTTCCACATCCACCTGCACGTGCTGCCGCGGCAGCGGGGCGACAAGCTCTCGTTCGCCAAGAACATGCTCCTTCGCCGCGACCCGGACCGGGAGGAATCGGGACGGCTGTTGCGCGAGGCGCTGGCGGAACTCGACTCGGCTGCGCAAGACTGAGCCCATGAGCATGCCCTGGTACGAGAAGTACATCGGTTACCCGATGCTGTTGCTGCACGACAAGATCTACAAGGGCACCAACGGCCGCATCGGCCACACCATCCCGGGCGCACCGTCGATGCTGATCCTGCACACGGTCGGCGCGAAAACCGGTTTGCAGCGGTCCAATTCGCTCTCCTACGCGCGCGACGGAGACGACTATCTGGTGGTCGCGTCCAAGGGAGGCGAGCCGAAAGCGCCCGGTTGGTATCACAACCTCAAGGCCGATCCAAACGTCGAGATCAACGTCGGGCCAAAGCGGATCAAGGTCACCGCGACCCCCGTCACTCACGATGATCCTGACTTCCCGCGACTGTGGAAGATCGTCAACAACATGCGCGGCAACAAGGACCGCTACATCGGCTATCAGAAGCGGACGTCACGTCCGATCCCGGTGGTCAGGCTGAAGCCTTAACCGGCCCGCCGGTTGATGCCTGATAACCGGCCCGCCGGTTGACGCCGGCCTAGAACAACTCTTTGGCCAGCAGTTCCAGCGTCGTGTCGCGGGCCGGCGCGGTCGCCGGGTCGGCGCCGCGGCGGGCCGAAGCCACCGGGTTGACCATGACCTCGTCGACACCGAACCGGTCGGCCAGCGCACGCACCTGCTCGGCCGCCTCGGTCGGATCCCCGACGACAGCGCGCCCGAAGGAGGCTTCGGCGATGCGCTGCGCCTGCGGTGCGAGCTCCTGCTGTTGGGCGTCCTCGACGAGATCCAACGGACCCAACGGTTGACCGGTGCGCAGCCGCGCCATCATCTGAAGGTTGGGCAGCGCCAAAGCCTCTGCCTCCTCACGTGTTTCGGCGACGACCGCGTTGACCGTGAGGAAGGTGACGGGTTCGGGCGCCAGCTCACTGGGCCGGAACTCCGAGCGGTACACCTCCAGCGCCTCCGCGGTGCCCTGGCCCGAGAAGTGGTGGGCGAACACGTACGGCAGTCCCTTTGCGGCGGCCAGGTGCGCCGAGTACATCGACGACCCCAGAAGCCACAGCTTCGGTTCGCTCACCGCAGCGGGCGTGGCCTTGAGGACGTAACGCTGATTCGGAATCGGCACGCGTACGCCGCGCGCGCTCATCAAAGCGACCACGTCGTCGAGATAGTCGGGGAAGGCCTCGATGTCACGATCGTCGCGACCGGCGGCACCGCGCAGCGCCATCGACGTCACCGGGTCCGAGCCCGGCGCGCGGCCGATGCCGAGGTCGATGCGTCCCGGGTGGGCCGCCTCCAGCAGTGCGAACTGCTCGGCAACGGCCAGCGGCGCGTGGTTCGGCAGCATCACGCCGCCGGATCCGACCCGGATGTGTTCGGTGTGCGCAGCGAGGTGCGCAATGAGCACCGGCGGGCTGGTGGCCGCCACCGAGGGCATGTTGTGGTGCTCGGCGACCCACAAGCGGGTGTAGCCGAGGCGGTCGGCGGTCTGTGCGAGCCGCGTCGACGCTGCCAGTGCATCGGAGGTCGACTGGTCGGTACGCACCGGTACGAGATCAAGGACTGAGAGACGCATAGCAATCACAACGCATTTGAGCGCAGGGACGTTCCCCGTACCGCGTCTACCAGCGCTTCCGGGTCGGGCTGGTGTTGCAGGAGGCGCTGGATCGGCCGCAGTGCGCGTTCGACGCTCATCACGCGCATTGCGAGCTCACGGGCGACGGCGAGCGTCCGGCTGCGACGGAACATCACCTTGGCGAGTTGGCGCGAGTTGTCCTGGGCCGCCTCGACGCGGGGACGTTGTCCGCGTTCGTAGGCGCGCAGCAGCTCACCGAGTGCGATGCGGGGCGCATGCCGCAGCACGCGGCTGAGCACCCACGCTGACTCCATCGCCATGCCCGCACCCACGCCGGCGGTCGGCAGGAACCCGGCCGCCGCGTCACCGAGCAGGACGGTGTGCCCAGTGGTCCAGCGCGGGGCTCGGCAGTCGGTCAACGACCAGTAGTAGGGATCGGGGTCGGTGGCGACGGCGGCCATCGCGCGGTTGAGTCTGGGGTTGACGGTCTTGAGGCCACGGCGCATCGACGTGACGAAGGGCGCGGGACCTGCCGCGGTGTCCTCGCGCGGCCCGCCGAGGAACACCCCGAGCGCATCGGCCACCGGATACATCGCGACCATGCCGCCTGCTCCCCACAACTCCTCACCGAGATCGGAGTCGCCTTCGTCGGGCGCCCACACCACCCAGCCGCCCCAGCCGGTGTCCACCCACTGCACCCATTGCCCGTCGAGCACGAAATCGCGTGACTTCGAGTGCATTCCGTCGGCGATCACGACGAGGTCGAAATGCATGCGGTTTTCGGCGCCTTGGCTCTTCACGCGAACGTCGACACCTGACGACGTCTCCGCCACGTCGGTGACCACCGAGTCGTATGTCACCGGGCAGCCCGCACCGGCGAGCACGTCGATCAGCCGGCCGCGGGCAATGCCGCGGTAGTCGCCGTAGCGCGACATCAGGTCGACGGTCGAGTCCGTCCGCAACATGCGCCCGGTGTGGCCGTGCACGGCGTACCGCTTCAGCGGCACGCTCGCTGCGCGGTACGCGTCGCGCACGGCGAGGTCGTCGAGTGCGGCGTCGACCATCGGCATCAACGCGAGCATGTAGCCCTGCGCGGGCGCGCTTTCGGCGCGCTCGATCAGGACCGGGTGCCTGCCGTCCCCGCGGAGCAGTTGCGCAGCGGTCACACCGGCGATCCCGGCGCCGACAACCAAAACTCGCAATTCGTCCGCGGTCGCCTGCTGGTATTGCTCTTCTAGGCTCATCGGACTCAACATGCTTTCCAGGTTATCATTCAGTGGACCGGGTGGTCCACACCTGCTAACCTGAATCGTGACCTCGGCACGAATCGCCCGCATGCCCGCAGAGAAGCGGCGACGTCTGGTGGAGACAGCGGCGCTCGAATTCGGTTCCGCGGGTTATGAACACGCATCGCTTAACCGGATCATCGAGAAGTGCGCGATGAGCAAGAGTTCGTTCTACTACATCTTGTCTTCGAAGGCCGAACTCTACGAATTCGTCGTGGGGGAATTGATCGCTGATGTGGCGGCCGAAATCGACGTCATCGGACCCGAACAATTCGAAGGAACGGAATTCTGGCCGAAAATCGAACGATACTTCACGAAGCTCGTCCGGGTCTCGCAGCACGAGCCAACGTTCCTGCTGCTGGGACGGATGTTCTACCTGCAGGCCCCTGACCCCGCGAAAACCGCCGTCGGCGGAGCGCTCGGAGCAGTCCGGGAGTGGGTGCGCCAGGTGCTGCACGTCGGTCGTCGATCCGGTGCCGTCCGCACCGACCTGCCCGAGCCGTTGCAGGCGGAGCTCGTGTTCCGAATTCTGCAGGTCTTCGACGAATGGACGATCGCGCACTACGACGACTTCGCGGATTCGGCCCTGCAGGAGTTGGCCGTCGCCCAGTTCGCGACTATCCGTCGGACGCTAGCGCCTTAGCCGTGCGGAACACATCGTCGAACATCTGCGGGGTCAGCTTGCCGGTGAATGTGTTCTGCTGACTGGGGTGGTAGCAGCCCACCAACGTGACGCCGCCCATCTCGGCGGTGGCGGCGTGGCCGAACTTCGGCGCGGGCACCGGCACCGGCACACCGCCCGTGCGCAGCATCTGCAGCGCCGCCCGCCATGCGAACCCGCCGAGCGCGACGACCACGCGCACGTGCGCAGCCGTCAGCCGCCATTCGGCGTCCAGCCACGGAGCGCAGGTCGCGCGTTCGGCGGGTGTCGGCGCATTGGCCGGCGGTGCGCAGCGCACGGCGGCGGCCACGCGGGTCTCGTTGAGCGCCAAACCATCTGCCGCGTCGACACACAGCGCCTGGTTCGCCAGGCCCACCCGATGTAGCGCCGCGAACAGAAAATCGCCCGACCGGTCGCCGGTGAAGATCCGGCCGGTGCGGTTGGCCCCGTGGGCCGCGGGCGCGAGACCGACGACGAACACCCGGGGCCGCGACGACCCCCAGCCCGGAGCCGGGCGGCCCCAGTACGGCTCGTCGGCGTAGGACCTGCGCTTGACGACGGCGGCCTCCTCCCGCCACTCGACCAGACGGGGACAGGCGCGGCACACCGATACCTCGGCGTCGAGCTCCTCGAGCGACTGCGTCGCCGCCGCCATCGACACGACGTGCGCGGCGGTCTGGGCGACGGCGGTCCGAGGCGTGGCGGGGTCACCCGGCCAGCCCGAGCCTGGAGGAACCGGCGACGTGAACCGCCCGCCGGTCCGCGGGTGAGGCAAGCGCTGCACAGCACCACTGTGCCTGGTCAGGAAATCTGATGCCGCACGGGCCGGTGCGCTGTTAGATTCTGCCGCGATAACTCATGACGGATAGTCGGCGCGGTCCCCTGATACTGATTTTCTTCGCCGCGCTCACGGCCGGTGCCGGCAACGGTATCTCGCTCGTCGCGTTCCCATGGCTGGTGTTGCAACGCAACGGCTCTGCCCTCGACGCCTCGATCGTGGCGATGGCGGGCTCGCTGCCGTTGCTCGTCGCGACGCTGATCGCGGGGGCCGCCGTCGACTATCTGGGCCGGCGGCTGGTCTCGATTATCTCCGACGCCCTTTCCGCGCTCTCGGTGGCCGCCGTGCCCGTGCTGGCGCTGGCGTTCGGCGTCGAGGCCGTCAACGTCGCGGTGCTCGCCACGTTGGCCGCGCTGGGCGCCTTCTTCGACCCGGCGGGGATGACCGCTCGCGAGACGATGCTGCCCGAAGCGGCGATTCGCGCCGGGTGGACGCTGGACCGCGCCAACAGCGTCTATGAAGCGGTGTTCAACCTCGCCTATATCGTCGGACCGGGCATCGGCGGCTTGCTGATCGCCACACTCGGCGGCATCAACACGATGTGGGTCACCGCGTCGGCGTTCGTCCTCTCGATCGCCGCGATCGCCGTCCTGCGGTTGGAGGGAGCCGGTACGCCCGACCGCACGTCGTTGCCCGAGGGGGTGTGGGCGGGCGTCGTGGAGGGACTGAGGTTCGTCTGGCACAACAGGGTCCTTCGCACGCTGGCGATCGTCGACCTGGTGGTGACCGGGCTCTACATGCCGATGGAGTCGGTCCTGTTCCCCAAGTACTTCACCGACCGCGACGAACCCGTGCAACTCGGTTGGGTGTTGATGGCGTTGAGCATCGGCGGCCTGGTGGGCGCGCTCGGCTATGCGGTGTCGTCGAAGTACATCAGCCGCCGGGTGACGATGTTGACCGCGGTGTTGACGCTGGGAGTCGCGATGACGGTCATCGCGTTCCTGCCGCCGCTACCGCTGATCCTGGTGCTCTCGGCGATCGTCGGGCTGGTCTACGGGCCGATCCAACCGATCTACAACTACGTCATGCAGACGCGGGCACCGCAGCATCTGCGCGGCCGGGTGGTCGGCGTGATGGGATCGCTGGCGTACGCGGCGGGTCCGCTGGGACTGATCATCGCCGGGCCGCTTGCCGACTCGGCGGGCTTGCACACGACGTTCCTCGCACTGGCGCTGCCGATGCTGCTGCTGGGCATCATCGCCGTGTTCCTGCCCGCACTGCGCGAACTCGACTACCCGCCAACGGTTTAGCGAGATGACGGTCGGCCGCCGAATTCGTCGCGCAGGGTGTGCACGCTGAGCCCACCGATGTGAAACAACGGCGCCGCCGTGACGGTCCGGCCCCCTTCGCGTAGCCCTCTCCCGGCGCAAACTCCGTTGATCGTGTTCCAGAACAGGTTGTCGTGGGTGAGCACCGCTCCCTTGGTCCGGCCCGCCGTACCCGAAGTGTATGGCAGGCAACACAAGTCGCTATCAGCGATGTCGACGTCCGCAGGGCGGTCCTCACCGCTGGCAAGGAGTTCTCGGAGTCCGTCTCCCCATCCTCGACTTCACCGCCGACCACCACCCGCGTCCGCACTCGAACGGCCTTGTTGGCGCACGCCGCCCGTGCGACCGCCGATAGCCCGTTTGACCACACGAAGTCGACCGCACCGGAATCACATAGCAGGCAGGCGACTTCGGGTGCGGCAAGCCGGAAATTGATGGGCACGGACACCGCGCCGAGCTTGCCGGTGGCGAACAGCGTCTCGAGAAAGGCGGAGCAGTTGGTCGATCAGGGCGACCCGGTCACCGCAGAGGAAGGCACGGTGGGTCGCCCAGTCGCCGAATCCGGCATTGCGGTAGTGGATCTCGTCCATGGAGCGACCTTTCCCGAAGAGCCTCCGTTAGCGGGCAGGGCCCTGCCTGGCGATCGCGGCGAGTTGCTCACGAGAACTCGCCCCCACCCGTTGGCATGCGCGATAGATGTGGCCCTCGACGCTGCGCACCGACATCACCAGCCGCTCGGCGATTTCACGGTTCGACAAACCGGCCACCACGAACTCGACGATCTCGCGCTGACGGCCGGTCAGCGGCTGACTGGCCGGAACCCTCAGGGCCGGCGTGCACAGTCCCCCGCATGCGTCGCTGAGTTCTTTGGCCACGGCAGCGGCATACAGGCCGCGCTTGCGGTGTTGGCCGCGGGTGAACGCGACCGCCGCCTGCGCGGCGACGTCGGCCGCGGCCGCCCGGTCACCGATGGTGCGATAGGCCTCGGCGGCCGCGAGCAATCCTTCGCCGTCGTCGGCGGCCAGCGCTTCTGTATGGCGCGCAACGGCATCGGCCAACGGCAACCCGAGTTCGTCGGCGAGTTCACGTGCCGGTGTGGCGCGCGATGTGTCACCCCACTGCGCCGCCGCCTGATGGCACGCCAGCTCGTGAGTGGGCTGGCGACGCGTGCGGGCTTGGGACGCCGCCGCTCGTACGGTGGCGATGGCGTCGGTGACGCATCCGTTGGCCACCAACGACCATCCGGTGGCGATGCTCAACGCCGTCTGCATGAACACGTAGTCGGGCGGCACGCTCTCACACGCCTCGGCGATTGCGTCCTCGGCCGCCTTCCCCTCACCGAGTTTCGCGTGCGCCTCGGCCAGGGCGAAACAGGTGGCCGGCCGCAAACCGCTTGTCACGCCGTACCTTTGCACACCGGCCAACGCCTCGTGCAACAGCGTCACCGCCGCGCGGACGTTGCCTCGCATGAGTTCGGCATTGCCCAGCAACGACGCCAAATTGGCATAGGCCAGGCTCGGCATCTCTTTGGCGGAGTCGGCCATTCGTCGCGCCATCGCGTCACATTCGTGGATATGTCCAGTCAACCGGCAGGCCCGGGCATACACGCTGGCGAACCAGAACCGCATGTGCGATGCCTGAAACGACGTCATCGCCCGCTCCAGCGCCGACTCCGCGATCGCCGTCAGTTCGTCGGCCCGGCCGAGCGCACCCAGCGCCATCGTCAGCGCCACCGCCGCCAACATCGCGTCGAAGTCGGTCAGCAGCCCCGACTCCAGGGCCGCCGTGGCCTTTTGGGCTGCGTCGTCACATCGCGCCGAAGCGGCGTCGACGCACGCTTCGGCGGCCTTGCGCGCGAACTGCTCGGCCGTCGACTCGTGTCCCGATGCCAGCCGGGTCAGCACCGCGCACGCGTCGTCGATGTGGCCGAGCATCCAGATCAGGTTGGCCGCCCTCACAATCGACCAGCGGTGTGCGCCTGTGGTGCCGTCGCCGACCATCCGGCTCAGCACCTGCTCGGCCTGCGCACCGCGGCCGAGCAGGAAGAGGTTCAACGCGCGCAGCCCCGGCGCCTCGGCGGCACCGGCGTCGGCCGCCGCGGTCGCGAACCGGTCGGCGAGTTCGAGGTCGAGCAGCGTCATCGCGCCCCGAGCCGCCGTCAGAAAGAGGTCGGGGTCCGGTGGCAGGTCCGATTCGAGCGCGAGCAGTGCCCGTCGCACCGTCGCCTGACCGTCGCACTCACCGTCGTGGGCGAGCCGGGTGGCCAACCTGCCGCGGATCCTCGACAGGTAGAGCTCGCCGGCGGTGGCCCGACGCAATTCGCCGAACAGCGGATGGGCCAGGCGCGCCGCCAAATTCGCCCCGCTTCGCTCGACGGTCACCAGCCGCATCCGCTCGGCAGTTTCCAGCGCGTCCCGGTCCACCACGTCGCACAGGGCGTCGACCGCCAGCGGTTCGCACTGCGACAGCGTGTCGACGACGAGGGCGACAGCCGGGGTCAGTTCACGCAGTTGGCGCCCGACCATGTCACTGATGCTCTGCGACACCGCCACGCCGCCGTCCCAGATCCATACCCCAGCCGTCTGCCGCAGCCGGCCTGCGTCGATCTGGTCCATGACCAACTGGCGCAGGAAGAGTGCGTTACCACCGGTCAGCTTCCAGAACCGGTGAGCACTACGGGCGTCCACCGCACCACCGAGGATCTGCTCGATCACGGCGCGCGCCGCGTCGACGGACAGCGGTTCGAGGTCGAGGCGGACGAGCAGTCCGTCCTTCCACAGCGCGGTGATCGCATCGGGTTCGTCGGCGCCCGCGCGAAGGGTGACGACAAGACGGGTCGCCCGCGTCTGCGCAAGCTGATGCACCAGGTGCGCGGATAGCCCGTCGAGCAGATGCGCGTCGTCGACCCCGACCAGGGTGCGGCCGTGACGATGCTGGCCAACAAGGGAATTGACCAGTCGGCGTACGTTGGGCACCGGCTCGGCGACGGCCTCGTCGATGACGGCGGTGAACGCGCCCAGCGGTAGCGCTTTTGCGGATTCGGTGCCGACGATCCAGTTCGTGCGGTCGCCCGCGCGGTCGGCGAGCCGAAGCACCTCACGTGCGAGTCGGGTCTTGCCCACCCCTGCGGCGCCGACGATCACGACGCCGGATGCATCGGTGCCCCCGCTGAGTGCGCGGCGAATGATTGCCAGTTCGCCGTCACGTCCCGCCAGCGGATCCCCGCTGATCACGGCGGAACTATATCCCGCAGTTCTCCTACCCGCGCGTGTTTTCGAGCCGCCGTCACGCGGCTCCGGACCAGTCGAACCCGCCGGCTCGTACCATGGCGCTGTGGAGTCACCCCTGGCCGATCTGGTCGACGCGCTGCCCGAGGGAGCCGTCGTCACCGATCCGGACATCCTGGGGTCATACCGGCAGGACCGGGCGTTCGACCCGAACGCGGGCACACCGCTGGCGGTAGTGCGGCCGCGCAGCACCGAAGAGGTACAAGCCGTGCTCCGCTGGGCGACCGCGAACAAAATCGCTGTGGTACCACGCGGTATGGGCACCGGCCTATCCGGCGGCGCATCGGCCCTCGACGGCGCCATCGTGCTGACGACCGAGAAGATGCGCGACATCGCCGTCGACCCGCTGACGCGCACCGCAGTCGTCCAACCCGGTCTGCTCAATGCGGAGGTCAAGAAGGCGGTCGCGGAGTTCGGGCTGTGGTACCCGCCGGACCCATCGTCGTTCGAAATCTGCAGCATCGGCGGCAACGTGGCCACCAATGCCGGTGGCCTGTGCTGCGTGAAGTACGGCGTCACAACGGATTACGTGCTCGGACTGCAGGTGGTGCTCGCCGACGGCACCGTGGTGCGGCTCGGCGGTCCGCGGCTCAAAGACGTCGCCGGGCTGCCGCTGACCAAGTTGTTCGTCGGCAGCGAGGGCACGCTCGGCGTGGTGACCGAGGTGACGCTGAAGCTGCTGCCCGCACAGTCGGCGGCGTGCACCGTGGTCGCAGCCTTCGGATCGGTGGAATCCGCGGCGGCGGCCGTCGTCGCGATCACGGCCAGGATCCGGCCCTCGATGCTGGAGTTCATGGACTCGGCGGCCATCAACGCCGTCGAGGACAAGCTGAAGATGGGCCTCGACCGCAGCGCTGCGGCGATGCTGGTGGCCGCCTCCGACGACCGTGGTCCGTCCGGCGCCGAAGACGCCCGGTTCATGGCCGACGTCTTCACCGAACACGGCGCCAAGGAAGTGTTCTCGACATCGGACCCCGAGGAGGGCGAGGCCTTCGTCGCCGCGCGGCGGTTCTGCATTCCGGCCGTGGAGTTGAAGGGCTCGCTGCTGCTCGAGGACGTCGGAGTTCCGTTGCCCGCGTTGGCCGATCTGGTCGGCGGCGTGGCCAAAATCGCGGCCAACCACGAATTGCTGATCTCGGTGATCGCGCATGCCGGCGACGGCAACACGCATCCGCTGATCGTCTACGACCCCGCCGATCCCGCGATGACCGAAAGCGCCCACCAGGCGTTCGGCGAGATCATGGATCTGGCCGTGAGCCTGGGCGGCACGATCACCGGCGAACACGGGGTCGGCAGGCTGAAGCGGCCGTGGCTGGCCGGTCAGATCGGCCCGGAGGCGATGGAGCTCAACCGGCGGATAAAGGCCGCGCTCGATCCGGACAACATCCTCAACCCGGGTGCCGCGATTTGATTTGCGCCGAGGCCGACGTACTGGTTGAAATCACCCGCCGGATTCGACCAATTCGTCGGTTTCGAGGTCGAGAGTATTGACATGGCCCCCGGTTCTGTCGTACCAATGAGACATGACGGCTACTCTGTCTCATGACACGCCGGTTCGATTCCAGCTCGCCAACGCCGACACGTGGGCCGATCCGTGGCCGATGTATCAGGCGCTGCGCGACCATGATCCCGTACACCACGTCGTACCGAGCGACCGGCCCGATCACGACTACTACGTCATGTCGCGCCATGCCGACATCTGGGCCGGCGCGCGTGATCACGAGACGTTCTCCTCGGCGCAGGGGCTCACGGTCAACTACGGGGAGCTCGAACTGATCGGCTTGGCCGACAACCCGCCGATGGTCATGCAGGACCCGCCCGTGCACACCGAGTTCCGCAAGCTGGTGTCGCGGGGATTCACGCCTCGGCAGGTCGAGGCGGTCGAGCCGAAGGTCCGCGATTACGTCGTCGAGCGCATCGAGCGCATCCGGAGCAACGGCGGCGGCGACATCGTCGCCGAACTGTTCAAGCCGCTGCCGTCCATGGTGGTCGCCCACTACCTCGGGGTACCGGAGGCCGATCGCGACAAGTTCGACGGCTGGACCGAGGCGATCGTCGCCGCCAACACCGCCGACGGCGGAATCGGCGGTGCGCTCGAGACGCTCGGCGACAAGCTGGGCGAGATGATGGCCTACTTCACCGATCTCATCGAGCGGCGACGGGTCCAGCCGGAGGACGACACCGTGTCGCATCTGGTGGCCGCAGGTGTGGGCGCCGACGGCGACATCGCCGGTGTGCTGTCGATCCTCGCGTTCACCTTCACCATGGTCACGGGCGGGAACGACACCACCACCGGCATGCTCGGCGGCTCGGTCCAGTTGCTCCATCAGCGACCCGAACAGCGTCGCCTTCTCGTCGAAAACCCGGACCTGATACCGGATTCGGTCGACGAGTTCCTGCGCATGACCTCGCCGGTGCAGGGGCTGGCCCGCACCGTCACCCGCGATGTGACGGTGGCCGACACCACCATCCCGGAGGGCAGACGGGTGCTGTTCCTCTACGCATCGGCCAACCGCGACGAACGCCAATTCGGCGATGACGCATCCGAACTCGACGTGACGCGCAGACCCCGCAACATCTTGACCTTCAGCCACGGCGCGCACCACTGCCTCGGCGCGGCGGCCGCGCGCATGCAGTCGCGCGTCGCTCTGAGCGAACTGTTGACGCGCATCCCCGACTTCGAGGTCGACGAGAGCGGAATCGTCTGGGCCGGTGGCAGTTATGTGCGACGACCACTGTCCGTTCCGTTCGAGGTGGTCGCCTGATGGCCGGTGACTGGTTGGCCGCGCGGCGGACCGAGGTGGCCGCGGACCGCATTCTCGACGCGGCAGGCGAGCTGTTCACCCAGAAAGAGGCCGCAACCGTCGGCATGAACGAGATCGCATCGGCCGCAGGATGTTCTCGCGCCACGCTGTACCGCTACTTCGAGAACCGCGAAGCGCTCTACACCGCCTACGTGCACCGCGAGAGCTACCGGCTGTACCGCGAGATGACCGAACAGATCAACGCGCTGACCGATCCGCGTGAGCGGTTGATCGAAGGGATGCTGGCCTCGCTGCGCAACGTGCGCGAAAGCCCAGCCCTGGCCTCGTGGTTCGCCACGACCCAGCGACCGATCGGTGCGGAGATGGCCGAGGAGTCCGAGGTGATCAAGGCGCTGACCGAGGCGTTCGTCATCTCGCTCGGTCCCGACGCGCCGGAGTTGGTCGCACACCGCGCGCGGTGGCTGGTGCGGGTGATGACTTCGCTGATGCTGTTCCCCGGCCACGACGAGGACGACGAGCGTTCGATGCTCGAGGAGTTCGTCGTTCCGATCGTGCTGCCCAGCCAACGAGAGCCGACGCTCTAGCGCGGGATTCGTCAGGCCACCCAGTAAGCCTGAGCCTTGATCGCCTTCTTCGAGATCTTGTACTGCTCGCGAAAGACCTTGGCCACGGCGCGGGTGGTGCGGTTGTCGCATGCGACCCATCCGAAGTGGTCGGGGGCGTCGAACGCGGCTGCGGACACCGCTTCCACCAGCGCTTCGCCGGCGTTCTTGCGGTCCACCCACATCACGTCGGTGGTGCGGGCGACCGGTAGCTGCCGGTCGTCGTCGTGTGCCGCCTCCAGGAACACCCGCGCCGGGGTATCGCCGATGGCGGTCAGCAGCGAGTTGATGGCGGGCAGCGACGCGGTGTCGCCGACGATCACGTAACCGGCGGGCGGCGGTTCGGGCAGCGTGAAATTGCTGCCGAGCACCGTGACCTCGATCGTGTCGCCGGGTTGCGCGTTTTCCGCCCAGTGCGAGGCGACGCCGTCATGCAGCGCGAACTCGATGTCGACGGTGTCGGCTGCTGGGTTCGGGTCGACCAGCGTGTAGCCGCGCTGGTGCAGTTTCTCGCCGTCGGCGAACCACATGCGGATCCACATCGTCGGGTGCAGCGGCGAGCCTTCGAGCATGCCGCCTGCGTCGAAGCTCAGCCGCAGGTAGTGCGGGCTGATCTCCCGCTTATCGGTCACGGTCAGCCGATAGTCGCCCGCGCGCAGCAGCTTGAGCACCGCGCCCTGGAAACCTCGCGTTGGCTTCTTGTCCGACATCACTAGCCTTCCGTGTCGCTGTCCCGGTTAGGCTACCCTAATCTCCGTTGTGCGGAAGCGGCAGATAGCCCGCTTGGGGGCCTTAGCGGGCCGTCAGGACCGCACGCGGGTGAACCGGTGCAGGAGCCACGCCAGCGGGACTGTCATCACGAAGGTGACGAGGAACAGCATGACGATCGAACCGGTGTAGATCGGATAGTGCAGCACCTCCACCATCGCCAGCTCCATCAAGATCAGGTGGATCAGGAAGATCTCGTAGGAGATCTCCCCGAGGAACACCATGGGCCGACTGGACAGCAGCCGGGCGTAGACGCCGCGATCACCGAGCGCCAGCGGCGCCACCGCCAGCGTGGCGATCACCGTGTAGAAGAACACCTTCACCAAGGCCTCGCGCAGCTCGGTGGGCGACGTGGTCGGCTCCCCGGCGATGGGCGTGGACGCAATGAAATAACACGCCACCGCCAGCGGTATGCACGCCAGGCCGTAGGCCCGCACCCCCAGCGGTTGCAACGCCGAAAGCAACATCCCGCCGATGAACCAGACGAGGTACGACGGCAGCCACAGCCGTGCGCCGTCGGGCAGAAAGTCGGTGGTGTGCACCAGGATCAGCCATGCCGGCGTGATCAGTGCCAGGGCGGCCAGTCCGCCGATCAGCACGCCCGGACGCCACCGTCGTCGGCACAGCACCACCAGCAACAACCACGCCAGCAGCGGCAGCACTGCATAGAATGCAACCTCCACCGCCAGGCTCCACATCTGCGTAAGCCCTTGATGCAGAAACGAATACAGGTAGTTATCGGTGTATATCTGGGTCAGCGTGAGGTTGCGCAGCAACCCCTCCCATGTGTGTCCGGGGTTCGGGCCCGCCGTGCGGAAGTGGTAGACGAGGTATGCCGCAAGGACCGTGACGACGTACGCGGGCATGATGCGAAGCACCCGGCGCCAGGCGTAGCGGCGCACCGAAGGTCCGGGCCTACCCTCCGCGGAAGCCTTCACCCATGGTGAGAACAACAGAAACCCGCTGAGCACGAAGAAGATAGGCACCCCGATCTCGGCGCGCGAGTACACCAAACCGACATAGCCCTGCGGGTACTTGCCGGTCGTATACGCGGCGTGGGTGAGCATCACCAACAACGCGGCGACGGCGCGGATACCGGTGAGCGAGGAGACACGTTCGATCCTGCTGACGGATTCGAGTCCGCCCTGCGCGTCCAAGCCGCGCGACAGCGTCATCTCTGCTTGTGCCGGCCCTTGTCCGGCCGTCGGTCGGGCTGCAGGTTGATCTTCACCCCCGAGATACGGGTGTTCTCAAGGGCTTTGAGAGTCTTCCTCGGCAGATCGGCGGGCAGCTCCACCAACGAGAAATCCGGGCGGATGGTGATGTGGCCGAAGTCGCTGCGGTGCAGACCGCCTTCGTTGGCGATGGCGCCGACGATGTGGCCGGGTCCGACCTTGTGCCGTTTGCCCACCGAGATGCGGTAGGTGGCCAGGCCTTCCCGCGGTTTGCGGTCGGGCTTGTCGCGGCGGGGACGCTCTTCGCGTTCGCGTCGTTTCTCCGGCGGCGGTTCGACCATGAAGAACTCGTCACCGCCGTGCGCCTGCGTGGCCAACGCCGCCGCGATGTCGGCGATCGGCACGTCGTGCTCGCGTTCGTAGTCCTCGATGATGCTGCGGAAGACGTCGACGCCCGGGGCGCTAAGCGCTTCGGTGATCGAGTCGCGGAACTTCGCCACCCGCTGGGCGTTGACGTCCTCGACCGTGGGCAGTTCCGCCTCGACCAGCTTGGACCGGGTGGCCTTCTCGATGGCCTTGAGCAGATGGCGCTCGCGCGGCGTGACGAACAGCAACGCCGACCCGGACCGGCCCGCCCGCCCCGTGCGACCGATGCGGTGCACATAGGACTCGGTGTCGTTGGGGATGTCGTAGTTCAACACGTGCGAGATGCGTTCGACGTCCAGTCCGCGTGCGGCGACATCCGTCGCGATCAGGATGTCGATCCGGCCGTCCTTCAATGCGGCGATGGTGCGCTCGCGCTGCGCCTGCGGGATGTCTCCGTTGATCGCCGCCGCGGCGAAGCCTCTGGCCTTGAGCCGTTCGGCGACCTCTTCGGTGGCTTGTTTGGTGCGGACGAACACGATCATCGCGTCGCCCTCCTCCACCTCGAGCACGCGCGTCAGCGCATCCATCTTGCGGTGGCCCGAGACCTGGATGTAGCGCTGCGAAATGTTCTCTGCGGTAGCGGTTTTCGCCTTGACCGTGACCTCGACCGGGTCGTGCAGGTACTTCTTGGTGATCTTGCGGATCGCCGGCGGCATGGTCGCCGAGAACAACGCGACCTGCTTGAACTCGGGGGTGTCGGACAGGATGCGCTCGACGTCCTCGGCGAAGCCCATCTGCAGCATCTCGTCGGCCTCGTCAAGCACGAGATAGTCGAGCCGCGACAGGTCCAGGCGGCCCTTCTCGAGGTGGTCGATCACCCGGCCCGGCGTGCCGACGACGACCTGCGCGCCGCGTTTGAGCCCCGCCAGCTGCGGACCGTACGACGACCCGCCGTAGATCGGCAGCACGTTGACCTCCGGCAGGTGCGCGCCGTAGCGGCCGAACGCCTCGGCCACCTGCAGCGCCAGCTCGCGCGTCGGCGCCAGGACCAGCGCCTGGGTCGCCCGGCTGTCGGTGTCGATCTTCGACAGGATCGGAATCGCGAACGCGGCGGTCTTGCCGGTGCCGGTCTGGGCCAGACCCACCACGTCGGAACCGGCCATCATGGCCGGAATGGTGGCCGCCTGGATCGCTGACGGCGTCTCGTAGCCGACGTCGACGACGGCCCGCAGCACCGAAGGGTGAATCTGCAGGTCGTCGAAGGTCAGGTCGCCGGTCGAGCCGTCGTGGCTCGCATCCGACTCGGCGGAGGTCATCGGCGTCGAGTCTAGTGCCCGCGAGCAGCCCGATTCGCCACGCGGTGTGTCGGCGCGACCTGGTCGACGCGATTTGCAAGGGTGGCTCAAGTGATGTGCACGGTTCGGCTCAACGGCCTCATGCGATCGGCGGCGGCGCTTGCGGCGGTGGTGGTGGTCGCCGTCGGCTGCGGAGCCAGCGACTCGACGGTCTCGAAGACGCCCGACGCGATGCCCCCCGCCGCACCTCCCCCGGCCGGGCCGCCGCCGTCGGGCCCGAACGCGGCGGCGCCCAGCGCACCCGCGGCGGCCGACCCGTGCGCGGTCAACCTCGCCGCGCCGGAGATCACCAGGGCGGTGGCCGAGTTGCCCCGCGATCCACGCAGCGACCAGGGCTGGAACCCGGAGCCGATCGCAGGTAACTACAACGAGTGCGCGCAGCTGTCGGTCGTCATCGTCAAGGCCAACACCAACACCACCAACCCGAACACTCGGGCGGTGATGTTCCACCTCGGCAAGTTCATCCCGAGCGGCGCGCCCGACACCTACGGGTTCAACGGCGTCGACACCTCGGAGAGCACCGGCGACACGGTCGCGCTGCGCTACTCCAACGGCGTCCCCGGCCTCGACAGCGTGGTCAGGTTCCGCTGGAACGGAAACGGCGTCGAGCTGATCGGGAACACCGGCGGCTGAGTGCCGCCCGCCGGCCGCCTCGGCCGCCTCCGCCGAACGTGGGTTACCCGCACACCTTTCGTGGCGAGGACGTGTGTCGATCCCACACTCAGCGAATTAGAGCCAAGCAATTCGCGCATCGAGTCGAACCTCATCCGAATGCGGCCAGCCCCTCGCCTGCATCGCGTCCCGTACGCGCGCGAGAAAGACATGGGGGCGAGTGCGCAAAATATCGCGACTCGCCCGGATGATCAGCCAGCGCTGGGCCCCCAGTTCCGCCAGCCGGTCGATGTCGCGCGCGTGCTGTGCGGGATCGTCCCAATGCTGCGGACCGTCATATTCGACGCCGACCTTGAGCTCCTCCCAGCCCATGTCGACGCGGCCGATGAAGCAGCCGTACTCGTCAGCGACGAGGATCTGCGTTTGCGGCCTCGGGAATCCGGCGGCGAGCATCAGCAGGCGTGTCCTGGTTTCCTGCGGCGACTCAGCGCCGCCGTCCATCAATTCGAGCACCCGTCGCAGCTGCACGATGCCGCGGGCGCCACGACGCGTTTCGGCGAGACGCCCGACGTCGACCGGCTTGAGACCGGTAGCGTTCGCCAGCGCATCGACCCTGATGATCGCCGTCTCGAGGCTGCCCCCGCGGCCGAGGTCGAATGCCGTTCGCACCGGCGTGGTCACCGGCATTCCATGGACCATGCCCATCTCCTCATCGCGCAGTTTCGCCCGATGGATGGTGATTCCGTCGACATCACAGGCTTCGCCACGGATCAATTCGGCGGGCAGGTTCTCGTCGATCCATCGGGATCCGTGCAACGCCGCGGCGGATATTCCGGCGATCGTGGCGTTTCGCCGGGACCACAGCCACGCCGCGACCGCCCGTCTCTCCGGCGTCAGCTTCACCCCTTTCGGCAGGTAGACATTGCGGTAGATCATGTTGTGACGGCTGACCAGTGTTCGCCTGGTCACCCCGCCTGCCGCCAACCCTTCGGTGCCGATGAACGGCGATGACTTCGTATCCATGCGGTCACGGTCAGTGCCGAGTCCCACAGAATCGGTCGGTGCGGACCACTGAACGCTCGGGCTGTGGATACGCGCGTCGTTGTGAATCGGCGAGTGTGGCCTCGTGTCACGCCCGAGCCGCAATAGGTGTGCGGGTAACCCACGTTCGCGGGGACCGAGGGAGCCGGAATGTGTCGTCCGGGTCACATACAGTGGCAGCGTGTTCGTGGCCTCCGAGGGCGCCGAAACCCGCGTCGTATACAGCGCATCCGATCTCGCAGCGGCAGCCCGCTGCGAGTACGCGCTGCTGCGCGCGTTCGACGCCAAGCTCGGACGAGGTCCTGCCGTCGCGAGCGAGGACGAGCTGTTGGCCAGGACGGCTCAGCTCGGCGACGAGCATGAACAGCGGCACCTCGACCTGCTGCGCGACGGGGCCGACGTCGCCATCATCGGCAGGCCGCCGTACACGGTCGACGGGCTGACCGCAGCCGCCGAGCAGACGCGTCGTGCTGTGGAGCGCCGCGCCGAGGTGATCTACCAGGCCGCGATGTTCGACGGCCGATTCGTCGGCTTCGCCGACTTCCTGATCCTGGAGCGGGACGCCGACGGTGAGCGGTATCGATTGCGCGACACCAAGCTCGCGCGCTCGGTGAAGGTCGAGGCGCTGCTGCAGTTGGCCGCCTACGCCGAAACGCTCACGGCCGCGGGTGTGCCGGTGGCCGAGGAGGTCGAGCTGATCCTGGGCGACGGCGCCACCGCGAGCTACCGCATCGATGAGTTGCTCCCGGTCTACCGCCCGCGGCGCGAAGCCCTGCAGCGGCTGCTCGACGACCACTTCGCGTCGGGCGAGCCGGTCGACTGGGCCGACGACACCGTGCGCGCGTGCTTCCGCTGCCCGGAATGCGAGGCCCAGGTCCGCGCCGGCGACGACCTGCTGCTGGTGGCGAACATGCGGGTCAGCCAACGGGCGCGCCTGCTCGACGCCGGCATCAGCACGGTCGCCGAACTCGCGCGACACGAAGGACCGGTCGCCGAGCTTCCGGCCCGGACCCTCACCGCGCTGCGCGAGCAGGCCAGGCTGCAGCTGGCGCCGCGGGTGGACGGCAAGCCGCCGTATCAGATCGTCGACGCCCAACCGTTGACCCTGCTACCCGACCCCGACAAGGGCGACCTGTTCTTCGACTTCGAAGGTGACCCGCTGTGGAGCGCCGACGGTCGCGAGTGGGGCCTGGAGTACATGTGGGGCGTGCTCGAGGTCGGCGGCGGTTTCCGGCCGCTGTGGGCGCACGACCGTCCGAGTGAGCGCAAGGCCCTTGTCGACTTCCTCAAGCTGGTGCGCCAGCGCCGCAAGCGGTATCCGAAGATGCACATCTACCACTACGCGGCGTACGAGAAGACGGCGCTTCTCCGGTTGGCCGGCCGCTACGGGGTCGGCGAGGACGAGGTCGACGACCTGCTGCGCAGCGGTGTTCTGGTCGACCTGTATCCGTTGGTGCGCAAGAGTATTCGCGTCGGCACGGAGAACTACAGCCTGAAGTCCCTGGAGCCGCTGTACATGGGCTCCGAACTGCGCACCGGCGACGTCACCACCGCCACGGAGTCGATCACGATGTACGCGCGGTTCTGTGAGCTGCGCGCCGAAGGTCGTCACGACGAAGCCGACAACATGCTCAAGAAGATCGA
Organism: Mycobacterium lehmannii; assembly: GCF_001499925.1. Classification (NCBI taxonomy): domain Bacteria; kingdom Bacillati; phylum Actinomycetota; class Actinomycetes; order Mycobacteriales; family Mycobacteriaceae; genus Mycobacterium; species Mycobacterium lehmannii. The sequence continues at coordinate 22,981 of NZ_LQIR01000018.1, read as the reverse complement.
GGATTACAACCGCTACGACTGCCGATCGACACATCGGCTGCGCGACTGGCTGATCAAGATCGCAATCGAGTCGAGCGTCCCGCCGCTCGGGCCGCAGCCGGTCACCCAGAGCGTCGCCGTCGAGGACACCGATCACCTGGCGCGCACGCTGATGGACTTTGCCGGGGACGGTGTGGCCCAACGCAGTCCAGAGCAGACGGCCGTGGCATTGTTGGCCGCCGCGCGCGGATATCACCGCCGCGAGGACAAGCCGTTCTGGTGGGCGCATTTCGACCGCTTGAACAGTCCTGTCGACGAGTGGGGCGACACCAACGACGTGTTCCTGGTCGACGCCGACGGCGTGGCCGTGGTCAAGGACTGGCATCTGCCGTCGACGCGGGCCCGTAAACAGCAGCGCTGGCTGGAACTGACCGGGGCACTGGAGGGCGGTGACGTCAGCAGAGAGGTGTTCGCACTGTATGAGCCGCCGTCGCCCGCGGGCATGGCGGACAACGCGGACCGGCGCGCGGCCGGCAACGCCGACGTCATCGAAGTCGATGACCCGCCCACCCGGGTGGTGATCTGCGAACGTGAGACCCCTGCCGGGACGTTCACGCAGACCCCGTTCGCGCTGACGCCGCGAAACATCGTGCCCAACAAGAAGTTACGTGAGGCCATCGACAGCGCGGCCGCCGAGGTCGCCGCTGCGCTACCGGATCTGCCGCGCACGGCGGTGGTCGATATCCTGCTGCGCCGGCCGCCGCGCACCTGCAGCGGCGCCCTTCTGCCCCGCACCGGCGATGTCACCGCCGACATCGCCGCCGCGGTGCTCGACCTGGACTCGTCATATTTGGCGGTGCACGGCCCACCCGGGACCGGCAAGACGTACACGGCCGCCCGGATCATCGCCCGCCTGGTCAACGACCACCAGTGGCGCGTCGGTGTCGTGGCGCAGTCACATGCGGTGGTGGAGAACCTCTTTCGCGACCTGATCAAGGCAGGCGTGGACCCCGAGCGCATCGCCAAGAAGGACTGCCCCGACGACGTCGGCTGTCGGGCGATCGACAAGGACGAGTATGCGGCGTTCATCGCCGACCACGCCGGCTGCGTCATCGGCGGCACCGCATGGGATTTCGCGAACGACACTCGCGTCCAGGCCCGCAGCCTGAACCTGCTGGTGATCGAGGAGGCGGGTCAGTACTGCCTGGCCAACACCATCGCGGTGGCCAGGGCGGCCGACAACCTGATGCTGCTGGGCGACCCGCAACAGCTGCCTCAGGTCAGCCAGGGCCACCATCCCGAGCCGGTCGACGCATCGGTGCTGGGCTGGCTGGTGCAGGAAAACCGCACTCTGCCCGAACAATTCGGCTACTTCCTCGACCGCTCCCACCGGATGCATCCCGCGGTGTGCGCCCCGGTATCCCGGCTCGCCTACGAGGGCAGGCTGCAGTCCGCGAACGGCCACCCGGCAGCGCGCCGCCTTCACGGACAAGCTCCCGGTGTACGTGTGGTGTCCATCCCCCACGACGGCAACTCCACGAGCAGCCCCGAAGAGGCCGAAGCCATCGTCGCGGCGACACTGACGCTGCTCGGCAGCGACTGGACCGACGAGCACGGCGCCCGCGCGCTGACCCAGAAGGACGTCCTGGTCGTCGCCCCCTACAACGCCCAGGTGCTGCTGCTGCGTCACTATTTCGAGAACGCCGGGCTGCCCGACGTCGCGGTCGGCACCGTGGACAAGTTCCAGGGCAGGCAGGCGCCGGTGGTGTTCGTATCGATGACGGCGTCCTCCATCGACGATGTGCCGCGCGGAATATCGTTTCTGCTCAACAGGAATCGACTCAACGTCGCGGTCAGCCGCGCGAAGTACCTCAGCGTGATCGTCCGTTCGGAGGTGCTCACCGAGTATCTGCCGAGCACACCGGACCGCTTGATCGAGTTGGGAGCGTTCCTGTCGCTGGGCGCGAGCGACACACCGACGTGATGAGCCTGACCGAGCGGCTGGCCGAGATCGTCGGGAAGGCCTACGTCAGCAGCGATCCCGATGTGCTCGCCGCACGCGTCGTCGACCACACCGGGCGGTACCGCGGCCGGGCCAGCGCCCTGGTGCGGCCGGGGTCGGCCGACGAGGTCGCCGCCGTACTGCGGGCCTGCCGCGACGCTGGTGCCTACGTCACCGTGCAGGGCGGACGGACATCGCTGGTGGCGGGCACCGTTCCCGAACACGACGACGTGCTGCTGTCGACCGAGCGACTGCGTGACATCGGTGACGTCGACATCACCGAACGCCGAATCTCGGTGGGCGCCGGAGTGACTCTGGCCGAGGTGCAGCGGACGGCCGGCGAGGCAGGGCTGGTGTTCGGCGTCGACCTGGCCGCGCGCGACACCGCCACCGTCGGGGGGATGGCGTCGACGAACGCCGGCGGGTTGCGCACCGTCCGCTACGGCAACATGGGCGAGCAGGTGATCGGCTTGGATGTGGCTCTGCCCAACGGTTCGGTCGTGCACCGGCACAGCCGGGTGCGGATGGACAACACCGGCTACGACCTGGCGTCGCTGTTCGTCGGCGCGGAAGGCACTTTGGGCGTCATCACCGCGCTCGATCTGCGACTGCACCCCACACCGCCACACCGGGTGACCGCGATCTGCGGGTTCGCCGACCTCGACGCGCTCGTCACCGCCGGACGGATCTTCCGCGACCTGGACGGCATCGCCGCACTGGAATTGATCGACGCGCGCGCCAGCGCGTTGACCGCCGAGCACGCCGGGGTGCCCGCGCCCGTCGACGGCGCCTGGCAGCTTCTGATCGAACTGGCGGGCGACACCGACCAGACCGATCGACTCGCCGACGCGATCGAGGGCGCAGACCTGTGCGGGGAACCCGCCGTCGGCGTCGACACAGCCGCACAGCAACGACTCTGGCAGGTGCGCGAGGCCATCGCCGAAGTGCTCGGCGTGTACGGCCCGCCGCTGAAGTTCGACGTCTCGCTTCCGCTTTCGGCCATCGCGCAGTTCGCCGCCGATGCGGTTCGACTCGTCGGCCGCCATGCGCCCGAAGCGATTCCGGTGCTGTTCGGTCATGTCGGCGAGGGCAGCCTGCACCTGAACCTCGTGCGGTGCACGCTCGACAGCCAAGCCGAACAAGCCCTGTACTCGGCGATGATGGATCTCATCGCCCACCTCGGCGGCAACGTCAGCAGCGAGCACGGCGTCGGCACCCGCAAGCGCCCGTACCTCGCAATGTCGCGCGCCGACGCCGATATCGCGGCCATGCGGACGGTGAAGGCGGCCTTCGACCCGTCCGGCTACCTCAACCCCGCGGTGCTGTTCGACTAGTCGCGGTCGTCGCGCGCATGCCTGCCGCTGGAACGGGACTCCCCGCGGTGGCGATAGGCCTCGCCGTCCGGCCGGGCCGATTCCAGCGATGTGAGCCGCCGCTCGTTCTCGACGTGTAAGCCGTTGTGCGAGAGCCCGATCGGATCGGCTGCGGGTTTGGCGGGCGGCGCTGGCGGAATGTCGGCGAGCAGTTGGTCGAGAATCGCGCGCCACGAGTCGTCGGACTGCTCGGGCGGGCGCTCATCGCGCGCGGGCATTGGCTCGGTCGCCGGTTCCCGCTCGGCGGGAACCCATGACGCAGAGCCGTCGTCCCAGTCGATGGTGTACTCGACGTAGTCGTCATCGTCGTCGACGAACGCCTCGTCGTCGTCGGGCTCGTCGACTGGTTCGACGGCGGCGGGTCCCTCTGGTGGGCGGCGCGCATAGCCGACTAGGAACACCGCGGCGAGCACACCGAACAGCGCGACGAACGCGGGCAACAACAGCGACTGCGACATGGCGGCCGCGAACGGCGTGTGCAGGAACGACGGCAACTGCGTCGCACCCGCATCACCCTGAGCCGGATCGGCCCACGGCGGCATCTCGGAGTTGACCTGCCACGTCATGAACGCCGCCATGCTGGCGCTGCCCAGCACGGCCCCGACCTGGCGGGTGGTGTTGTAGACACCCGAACCCGCACCGGCCAACCGGGTCGGCAGATTGCGGGTAGCCGTCGCGGCCAGCGGAGACCAGATGAACGCCATCCCGATCCCCGTCGCGGTGAGCGGCAACACCAGCCGCCAGATCGCAGTGGCGGGCGCCATTTCCAGGGAGAGCCAGGTCAACGCGATCGCCAGCACCGAGAACCCGAATCCGACCACCGGGCGTGGGTGCCACCGATCGACGATCCGTCCGACGACGGGCGCGAGCACACCTGTGGCGATCGCCATCGGCGCGGTCAGAAGCGCCGACTGCGTCGGCGACAACCCGCACACCGCCTGCGCGTAGAACATGACCGGCACGATCATCCCGGTCACGACGAACCCGATCGTCGCGACGCCGAATGTCGACAGCCAGAAGTCGCGGTCGCGGAAGATCTCGAGCGGCAGCAGCGGATCGTTGCGGTTGGCTGCCTGCCAGAACAGGAACGCGGCGACCACCCCGGTGCCCAACGCCATCAGGCCCCAGACCCAGTGGGTCCACCTGTTCGCCTGCCCCTCCTGCAGGGCGAACACGATGAGGAACAACCCGACCGCCGAGAGGATCACCCCCGCAACGTCGAGTCGCTGCCTCTGTCTCGGCAGCTCGGGCACCAGCCGCAGCGCCAACGCCACGCCCACCACCCCGATCGGCACGTTGACGAAGAAGATCCACTGCCACCCGAGGGCGTCCACCAGGATCCCGCCGGCCAACGGACCGACCAGCGTCGCGACCCCGGCCGTCGCCCCCCACACGCTCATCGCCATGCCCCGCCGTTCGGCGGGGAAGATGCGGGTGACCGTCGACAGGGTCTGCGGCGTCAGGAGCGCCGCGCCGAAGCCCTGCACGACCCGCGCGGCGATCAACATCCCGATCGTGTCGGACAGTCCGCACCACAGCGAGGCGACGGTGAACACCGTGAGGCCGAGAAGGTACAGGTTCTTGGGGCCGAACCGGTCACCGAGGCGGCCCGCCACCAGCAACGGCACCGCGTATGCGAGCAGATAGGCGCTCGTGACCCACAGGACGGCGTCGTAGCTGGCGCCGAACGTGGCCATGATCGACGGGTTGGCGACCGCGACGATCGTCGCGTCCACCAGGATCATGAAGAAGCCGACCATCATCGCCCACAGCGCATGCCACGGGTTCGTTGACGTGTTCTGCCTGGTGAAAAGCGTTGACAACATTCTGGGTCGACTAGCACTCGGCGATGCCGCCGACGCTACGGAGCGTGGTCGATCCCGACAAGGCGGGACCACGCGCTGCGAAGCGTCAGGCCGGCTCGGGCACGACGTCGGCGGTGACATCGCGTTCGGAGTCGCCCGCGCGTCCGGCCGCCGACACACCGACGGCCATGAGCGCGAGCAACGCGATCACCATACCCACCGTCATCACCGCGGCCAGAGCGAACTCGTCGTTGCCGAGGGCACCGACGAGCGGGGCGATCGCAGCACCCAGACCGAACTGTCCCGCGCCGAGCAGAGCGGCCGCGGTGCCCGCGGCGTCTGGATGCCGGGTCAACGCCAGCGCCGGCGCGTTCGGGATGACGAAGCCCACGGCGGCCAGGAGCACCCACACCGGGACGACGAATCCGGCCACCCCGCCCACGTCGGCAACCGTGATCCCGACGAAGACCGCACCGGCCAGCGAGGCCACGGTCAGGGCCCACAGCACGATGGTCTGCGGCCGGAACCGGCGCAGTAAGACGACGTTGAACTGCGTGGCGCCGATCAGCGCGATCGCGCCGGCGGCAAAGACCAGCGCGAACCCCTGCTGATCCAGGCCGTAGCGACCCTGCAGGACGAACGGCGCCGCCGCGATGTAGGCGAACAGCCCCGACATGCCCAGCGCCGCGACTAGCACCAACACTACGAACCTGGTATCGCGCAGCAACTCCAGGTACGTCATTGCGATACCGCGCACCTTCAGCGGGCGACGATGCGCGACCGGCAGCGTCTCTGGCAGGGCCGTCGCCGCCACGACCAGTAACAATCCCGCCAACAGCACCAGAGCGGCGAACACCCAGTGCCAGGAGGCCTTCAGCAGGACCGCCGCGCCCAACGACGGAGCCAGGACGGGCGCCACGCCGAGCACCAGCATCAGTCGTGACATCACCGTGGCCGCGACCGAGCCCGTGAACAGATCGCCGACGACGGCGACCGCGACCACCGAGGCCGCTGCGGCGCCCATTCCCTGCAGCGCCCGAGCCAACCCGAGCACCTCGATGTTGGGCGCAAACATGCACATCAGCGAGGCCATCATGTGCAGCACGATCCCGGCCATCAACGGGCGGCGGCGGCCCAGCGAATCGGAGAGCGGACCGACGACCAGCTGGCCGAGCGCCAGCCCGGCGAGCGTCCCGGTGAGCGTCAGCTGCGCGATCGAGGAAGACACCCCGAGTTCCTCGGCGATCCTCGGCAGCGCGGGCAGGTACATGTCGATGGTCAGCGGGCCCAGCGCCACCATGACGCCCAATACGACGATCATCCGGATGCGGCTGACAGACGTGCCCTCCTGAATCGGAGTCGGGGCAGTCGTCAGATCCACAGCCGATGATGGTGCCATGGGAATGAAGAGCGCCGCTTCTCATTATTTTCTTCCCTGCCCGGCATAAGGTGAGCGCGATCACGGCCGGGGCACTCACCGACGCCGTCGTTCGTTAGCCGAAGCGATAGCCTGAAACGAGTCGTTCGGACAGGAGGCCCCATGAGTGCCCGGTCGAAGGCCAAGAGCCAGTTACCGGCGGGCAGCCCGGGAGACAAGGCGGGCTCCGGCGAAGATCCGAGCGTCGCCGCCAAGGCGCTGTCCCGCATCATCGAGCGCGGCTCGCGCGTGCAAGCTCCCGCGGTCAAGGCGTACGTCGACCGGTTGCGCGAACAGGACCCGCACGCGGCGCCGGCCGAGGTCATCAAGAAACTCGAGAAGCGCTATCTGAGCGCGGTGATGGCCAGCGGCGCCGCCGTCGGGTCGGCTGCCGCGTTCCCCGGCATCGGGACGTTGACCGCGATGGCGTCGGTGGCCGGCGAGACGGTCGTCTTCCTGGAAGCGACGGCGTTGTACGTGCTCGCCGTAGCCGAGGTGCACGGAATTCCGGCCGAGCACCAGGAGCGGCGTCGCGCGCTCGTGCTGGCGGTCTTGGTCGGCGAGGACAGCAAGCGTGCAATCGCCGACCTGGTCGGCCGCGGCCGCACCAGAGGCGCCTGGGTCGCCGACGGGGCGGCCACCCTCCCGCTGCCTGCGCTGTCGCAGCTGAACTCGCGCCTGCTGAGATATTTCGTCAAGCGCTACACCCTCAAGCGAGGCGCGCTCGCGTTCGGCAAGACGCTGCCCGTCGGCGTCGGCGCGGTCGTCGGCGGTGTGGGCAACCGCCTGATGGGCAAACGAATCATCGACAATGCGCACAGCGCGTTCGGCACCCCGCCACCGCGATGGCCGACGGTGGTGCACATGCTGCCCGCGTCCAAGGACTAGCGGCACATGGCCGGGAAGGTCGTTGTCGTGGTCTGGCCGATGCTTCGGCGCTAGCCTTTAGTCGGCGGAATGCGGGTAATCCGTACAGAACCTGGCGAGCGTTTCAGATGCGCTCGCGTGAAGCGAAGAATTGAGGCGAGTAGCTACCGTGAGCTCACCTTCACCATTCGGACAGAACGAGTGGTTGGTCGAGGAGATGTATCGCAAGTTCCGCGAGGATCCCTCGTCGGTAGATCCCAGTTGGCACGAATTCCTTGTCGACTACTCCCCTGAGCCGACCTCCTCGGAGAGTCAGGCTCGCAGCGGCAACGGTCAGCGCAGCGCAGGACCGGTGAGCCCGCCGGAGCCTGCCCCCGCGCCCGCGCCCAAGCAGTCCGGCGGCAACGGCGCCGCCCCGCCCGCCAAGGAGACCCCCGCCAAGGAGACCTCAGCCAACGAGACCAAGGCGAAGGAATCCGACGCCGGCGCCTCCAAGAGCAAGGGATCAAAGTCGTCGGCACCGGCCAAGGCGCCCGCCAAGGACAAGGAGCCCGCGAAGGAGTCGGCCAAGAAATCGGAGCCCAAGAACAAGGGCGCTGAGGCCAAGGCCAAGACCAAGGACAAGGACGCCGAGGCCGAAGATTCGGGCGGCGACGACGAGACTCAGGTGCTGCGCGGCGCGGCCGCGGCCGTCGTGAAGAACATGGCGGCGTCGCTGGAGGTGCCGACCGCGACCAGTGTTCGCGCGGTCCCAGCCAAGTTGATGATCGACAACCGCATCGTCATCAACAACCACCTCAAGCGGACCCGCGGCGGAAAGATCTCGTTCACCCACCTCATCGGGTATGCGCTCGTGCAGGCGGTCAAGAAGTTCCCGGGCATGAACCGGTACTTCGAAGAGATCGACGGCAAGCCCAACGTGGTCACCCCGCCACATACCAACCTGGGCCTGGCCATTGACCTGCAACGCAAGGACGGCGACCGGCAACTGGTGGTGGCCGCGATCAAGAAGGCCGACACGATGGGCTTCGGCCAGTTCGTGGCCGCCTACGAGGACATCGTGCGGCGGGCCCGCGACGGCAAGCTGACCATGGACGACTTCTCCGGCGTGACGATCTCGCTGACCAACCCGGGCACCATCGGCACCGTGCACTCGGTGCCGCGGCTGATGCGCGGCCAGGGCACGATCCTCGGCGTCGGCGCGATGGAGTACCCCGCCGAGTTCCAGGGCGCCAGCGAGGAACGCATCGCCCAACTGGGTATCGGGAAGCTGGTCACGCTGACGTCGACCTACGACCATCGCATCATCCAGGGCGCCGAATCCGGTGACTTCCTGCGCACCATTCACGAACTGCTGCTCGACGACGACTTCTTCGACGAGATCTTCCGCGAGCTGCACATCCCGTACGAGCCGGTGCGCTGGCGGACCGACAACCCGGACTCGGTCGAGGACAAGAACGCCCGAGTCATCGAGCTGATCTCGGACTACCGCAACCGCGGCCACCTGATGGCCGACATCGATCCGCTGCGGCTGGACAAGAACCGCTTCCGCAGCCACCCCGACCTGGACATCCTCACCCACGGGCTGACGCTGTGGGACCTCGACCGCGAGTTCAAGGTCAACGGGTTCGCCGGCGCCGACGAGAAGAAGCTGCGCGACGTGTTGGGGCTGCTCCGCGACTCCTACTGTCGCCACATCGGCGTCGAGTACACGCACATCCTCGAACCCGAGCAGCAGCAGTGGCTGCAGGAGCGCATCGAGAAGAAGCACGAGAAGCCGACCGTCGCCGAGCAGAAGTACATCCTGAGCAAGCTCAACGCGGCCGAGGCGTTCGAGACATTCCTGCAGACGAAGTACGTTGGCCAGAAACGTTTCTCGCTGGAGGGCGCGGAGACGGTCATCCCGACCATGGATGCGGTGATCGACCAGTGCGCCGAGTACGCGCTCGACGAGGTCGTCGTCGCCATGCCGCACCGCGGCAGGCTCAACGTGCTGGCCAACATCGTCGGCAAGCCGTACTCGCAGATCTTCTCCGAGTTCGAAGGGAATCTGAACCCGTCGCAGGCGCACGGCTCCGGTGACGTGAAGTACCACCTGGGCGCGTCGGGCAGGTTCATCCAGATGTTCGGCGACAACGACATCGACGTGTCGCTGGTGGCCAACCCGTCGCACCTCGAGGCCGTCGACCCGGTCCTGGAGGGCCTGGTGCGCGCCAAGCAGGACGTGATCGACGGGGGCGACGGCGACGGTGAGGGCGCCGGGGCGTTCAGCGTCGTGCCGCTGATGCTGCACGGCGACGCCGCGTTCGCCGGTCAGGGTGTGGTGGCCGAGACGCTGAACCTGGCGCTGCTGCGGGGATATCGCGTCGGCGGGACGATCCACATCATCGTCAACAATCAGATCGGTTTCACCACATCGCCGTCCGATGCCAAGTCCTCGGAGTACTGCACCGACGTGGCCAAGATGGTCGGTGCGCCGATCTTCCACGTCAACGGCGACGACCCCGAAGCGGCCGCGTGGGTGGCCCGGCTCGCGGTCGACTTCCGGCAGAAGTTCCACAAGGACGTCGTCATCGACATGCTGTGCTACCGCCGCCGCGGGCACAACGAGGGCGACGACCCGTCGATGACGCAGCCGCGGATGTACGACGCGATCGACGTCAAGCGCGGTGTGCGCAAGAGCTATACCGAAGCGCTGATCGGCCGCGGCGACATCTCGATGAAAGAGGCCGAGGACGCGCTGCGCGACTACCAGGGCCAGCTGGAACGCGTCTTCAACGAGGTGCGCGAACTCGAGAAACACGAGATCGAACCGAGCGCTTCGGTGGAAGCCGACCAGATGGTGCCCGCCGGTACGAACACCGCGGTCGACAAGTCGCTGCTGGCGCGGATCGGCGACGCCCATCTGTCGGTGCCCGAGGGCTTCAACGTGCACCCGCGCGTCAAGCCCGTGCTGGAGAAGCGCCGCGAGATGGCCTACGAGGGCAAGGTGGACTGGGCGTTCGCCGAGCTGCTCGCGCTCGGCTCGCTGATCGCCGAGGGCAAGACCGTGCGGCTGTCGGGGCAGGACACCCGCCGAGGCACGTTCACCCAGCGCCATTCGGTGATCATCGACCGCAAGACGGGTCAGGAGTTCACCCCGCTGGATCTGTTGACCGTCGACAAGGACGGCAACCCGACCGGCGGCAGGTTCATGGTGTACGACTCCCCGTTGTCGGAGTTCGCGGCCGTCGGCTTCGAGTACGGCTACTCGGTCGGCAACCCCGACGCAATGGTGTTGTGGGAGGCGCAGTTCGGTGACTTCATCAACGGTGCGCAGTCGATCATCGACGAGTTCATCAGCTCCGGCGAGGCCAAGTGGGGCCAGCGTTCGGACGTCGTGCTGCTGCTGCCGCACGGTCACGAAGGCCAAGGCCCCGACCACACGTCGGGCCGCATCGAGCGGTTCCTGCTGTTGTGGGCCGAAGGGTCGATGACGATCGCGATGCCGTCCACGCCGGCCAACTATTTCCACCTGCTGCGGCGTCACGCCCTGGACGGCATCCACCGGCCGCTCATCGTGTTCACGCCGAAGTCGATGCTGCGCAACAAGGCCGCCGTCAGCGACATCCGCGACTTCACCGAGCAGAAGTTCCGCTCGGTCCTCGAGGAGCCGACCTACACCGACGGCGACGGGGATCGCAACAAGGCCAAGCGGATGCTGTTGTGCAGCGGCAAGCTCTACTACGAGCTGGCCGCGCGCAAGAAGAAGGATGAGCGCGACGACGTGGCGATCGTGCGCGTCGAGCAGCTCGCCCCCCTGCCGCGGCGCCGGCTGGCCGAGACGCTGGACCGCTACCCCAACGTCGAGCAGTACCTGTGGGTGCAGGAGGAACCGGCGAACCAGGGTCCGTGGCCGACGTTCGGGCTGACGTTGCCGGAGGTGCTTCCGGAGAAGCTGACCGGCATCACGCGCGTCTCGCGGCGGGCCATGTCGGCGCCGTCGTCGGGCTCGTCGAAGGTGCACGCCGTCGAGCAGCAGGAGATCATCGACGAGGCGTTCGCCTGAGGAACGAAGGCGGGCGCCGAGGAGACGACAACCTGCACGAGGCGTTCGCCTGAGCCTTCGCCTTCGCATTCGGCGGGCCTTAACCGGTTGATTGCCCGCACCTCACGTCAGGGCGATCAACCCGTTAGTGGGCGGACCCGCGGTACCGGCTAGCCTCTTGACGGCAGCAACACGAGGGAGTGGTTATGCAGGGCTTCGCCGGAAAAGTCGCCGTGGTGACCGGTGCCGGGTCGGGTATCGGACAGGCGCTGGCGATCGAGCTGGGCAAGTCGGGTGCGAGTGTGGCGATCAGCGACGTCGACGCCGAAGGTCTGGCGGCGACCGAGGAGCGGCTCAAGGCGATCGGCGCACCGGTGAGGACCGACCGCCTCGACGTCACCGAGCGTGAGGCCTTCGAGCTGTACGCCGACGCGGTCGTCGAGCACTTCGGCAAGGTCAACCAGATCTACAACAACGCAGGCATCGCGTATGTCGGCGATGTCGAGGTGACGCCGTACAAGGACATCGAACGGGTGATGGACGTCGACTTCTGGGGCGTCGTCAACGGCACGAAAGCGTTCCTGCCGCATCTGATCGCGTCGGGCGACGGGCACGTCGTCAACGTGTCGAGCCTGTTCGGCATCTTCTCGGTTCCGGGTCAGGCGGCATACAACTCGGCGAAGTTCGCGGTCCGCGGGTTCACCGAGGCGCTGCGCCAGGAGATGCAGGCCGCGGGCCATCCGGTCAAGGTCACCACCATCCACCCGGGCGGGATCAAGACCGCGATCATGCGCAACTCGACGGCCGCTGAGGGCGTCGACCGCGAGGGCCTGACCAAAACGTTCGACACCAGGCTGACACGGACCACGCCCGAGGAGGCCGCGAAAATCATCCTCGACGGTGTCCGCAAGGACCGGGCGCGGGTGTTGGTCGGGGCCGACGCGAAGATACTCGACGCGATCGTGCGGCTCACCGGTTCGGGCTATCAGCGCCTGTTCCTGTCGGTGATGAAGCGTCTCGTGCCCAACAGCCACTGAGGCTGCGGCGCTCTCGAACGTCTACGAGTCGCCGAGGGGGTGTTCGGCCAGGAACGCGTCGGCCACGTGGCCTGGATCCGCGCCGTCGGCGACCTCGGCGCGCATCTCGGCCAACGCCGCGGTGTCCAGCACGCCTGCGACCTCGTTGAGCGCGAGCACCTGTGACTCGTTGAGCCCGTTGCGGCGAGACAGCGGCACCAGGTTCTCCGCGCGGATCAGCGACGTACGGTCCGACAGCATCACCAGTTCGGGCGGGATGCCGGGAGCCGCGGTCGTCGTCCACGCGGCGGGGAACCGGCCGGAGCGAACAGCATCGAAAGCCGCGTCGCTGTCGGGGAATTCAGTCACGTTGGGTTCGCACGTGCCGATCGTCTCCGGACGGGGTGCGTCGGCGACCGCGGCGATGGTCAGCCCGTCGCAGTTGCGCACCGCGGCGGTGACGTCGCGCCCGTCCCACTTTCCGGCGGTCGCCTCGGTGACCGCTAGGGCGGGCTTGTCCTCCGCCGACGTGGTGTAGTCCCCCGCCGCGACGCCTTCGGGCAGCGCGGAGACCATCTCGCGGTACACCTGCGTCGGCGCCCGTGCCGCCGACTCGGGATTGAACCGGTCCAGCAACCGTCCGGTGAGCCCGGGCACGACGCGGACGGCCCCGGTGTCCAGCCCGGTCAGCGGGTCGTCCTCGATCTTGACGTGAGCGGGGTTGCCGTACGAGCGCAGCGCGGCGGCATAGAGGTGGGCGCTCAACGTCGACTCCGGATCGGGTGTGGCGCCGACGGCTATCGACGGCCGCTCGGTGTCCTCGCCGCACGCTGCGGTGCTCGCCACGATCACCGCGACGAGCGCCAGCGCCAGCCGCCGGCCCACCTGCGTCTAGCCTCCCGACGCGTCGCGGGACGCACTGGCGACCGCCTGTGCGACCGCGGGGGCGACCCGGGGGTCGAGCACGCTCGGCACAATGCGATCGGGTTCGAGGTCGGTCCCGACGACCGAGAAGATCGCTTCGGCGGCGGCCACCTTCATCCGCTCGGTGATACGGCGCGCACCGGCGTCGAGCGCACCGCGGAACACGCCCGGGAAGGCGAGCACGTTGTTGATCTGGTTCGGAAAGTCGCTGCGCCCGGTGGCGACGACGGCCGCGTACCGGCTCGCGTCGTCGGGGTGGATTTCCGGATCCGGATTCGACAGCGCGAACACGATCGAGTTCGGCGCCATCGAGGCGACCAGGTCGACGGGCACCACGCCGGCGGACAGCCCCAGGAACACGTCAGCGCCCTCGAGCGCTTCGGCGAGCCCGCCGGTCAGCCCGCGCGGGTTGGTCGACTCGGCCAGGTCGGCCTTGTAGGAGTTGAGGTTCTGGCGACCCTTGTGCACGATGCCCTGCGAATCGAGCAGCGTGATGTCGCTGACGCCCGCCGCCATCAGGATCTTCGCGCACGCGATGCCTGCCGCGCCGCAGCCGGAGACCACGACCCGAAGCGAGGCGATCTCGCGATCGACGACCTTGGCCGCACCCAGCAGGGCGGCCAGCACGACGATCGCGGTGCCGTGCTGATCGTCATGCATGACCGGGCAGTCCAGCGCCTCGACCAGGCGCCGCTCGATCTCGAAACATCGCGGGGCCGAGATGTCTTCGAGGTTGACGGCCCCGAACGTCGGACGCAGCCGGACCAGGGTCTCGACGATCTCGTCGGTGTCCTTGGTGTCGAGCACGATCGGGATCGAGTCCAGGTCGGCGAACGCCTTGAACAACGCGCTCTTGCCCTCCATCACCGGCAGCGACGCCGCCGGGCCGATGTCACCGAGCCCCAGCACCGCGCTGCCGTCGCTGACCACCGCCACCATTCGGCTCGCCCACGTGTAGCGGGCGGCCAGCGTGTGGTCGGCGGCGATGGCACGGCTGACCTGGGCCACGCCCGGCGTGTAGGCGACGGACAACGCCCGTTCGGTGTCGAGGGCCGCGTTCAGCGCTACCGAGAGCTTGCCGCCTACGTGGGCCGCGAAGATCTCCTCATCGCTGAGGACGATGTTGGATCCGGTCAATGGAAGGTCTCTCACCGCTTGCGACACGGCGCCCAGGTTAACGACGAACTGGTAGGTAACCTAATCGCCCGCTGCCTCAAATCAGGCCGAGATCGGTGACCGCTTTGCGCTCGTCGGCGAGCTCGGCCGTCGTCTTGTCGATGCGGCTGCGGGAGAAATCGTCGATGTCCAGGCCCTGCACGATCGACCAGTCGCCGTCCTTCGTCGTTACCGGGAACGACGAGATCAGGCCCTCCGGCACTCCGTAGGAACCGTCGGAGTACACCGCCATCGACACCCAGTCGTCGGCGGGCGTGCCCAGCAGCCAGTCCCGGGCCGCGTCGACGGTCGCCGAGGCGGCCGACGCCGCCGAGGAGGCACCGCGGGCGTCGATGATCGCCGCACCGCGCTTGGCGACGGTCGGAATGAAGTCGTTCTCGATCCAGTTCTGGTCGTTGACCACCTCGGCGGCGTTGCGGCCGCCGACCTCGGCGTGGAAGACGTCGGGGTACTGGGTGGCCGAGTGGTTGCCCCAGATCGTCATCTTCTTGATATCGGTGACCTTGGCGCCGGTCTTGCGGGCCAGCTGGCTGATCGCCCGGTTGTGGTCGAGGCGGGTCAGCGCCGAGAACCGCTCACGCGGGATGTCGGGGGCGTTGGACATCGCGATGAGCGCGTTGGTGTTGGCGGGGTTGCCGGTCACCCCGATGCGCACGTCGTCGGCGGCGACCTCGTTGAGCGCCTTGCCCTGGGCGGTGAAGATCGCGCCGTTGGCCTCGAGCAGGTCACTGCGCTCCATGCCCGGGCCGCGGGGGCGGGCGCCGACGAGCAGCGCCAGGTTCGCACCGTCGAAGATCTTGTTCGCGTCGGCGCCGATCTGAACGCCGGCAAGAAGCGGGAACGCGCAGTCGTCGAGCTCCATCACCACACCCTCGAGCGCCTTGAGGGCCGGCTCGATCTCGAGGAGCCGCAGTTCGATCGGCCGGTCGGGGCCAAGCAGTGACCCGCTCGCGAGGCGGAACAGCAAGCTGTAGCCGATCTGGCCGGCGGCACCGGTGACTGCGACCTTGAGGGGAGTTGTGCTCACGTCAGATGCTCCTTGGACAGATGTACGTTGCCCGCACCGCGGGCGGATTGCGTCGGGAACGAAACTAGCAGGCAGCCGACGCGCCCAGCCGCGTAGCATCTACCACGGCCCAATACCTGGGCCCCGTCCGCCCGGGGGGAGCGACCCAGTGCCCTCATTTCGCCCGACCCGTCAAGCGTCCACGCCAGCTATCGGCGCCGACGGCCACGCACCGGTGACCAACGTCACCGTCGACTGCGGCATCTATTGTCAGGGCACCCGGCTGGCGGGCACATATTCCACCGCGGCGGCACTGGACGAGGTGCGCGAAGTGGAGCGCGACGGCAAGAAGGCGTTCGTCTGGATCGGGTTGCACGAACCCGACGAGGCCCAGATGCAGTCGGTGGCCGAGGTGTTCGGCCTGCACGAGCTGGCGGTTGAGGACGCCGTTCATGCTCATCAGCGGCCCAAACTGGAGCGCTACGACGACACCCTGTTCCTGGTGCTCAAGACCGTCAACTACGTGGAGCACGAATCGGTAGCCAACGCGCGCGACATCGTGGAGACCGGCGAGATCATGATTTTCGCCGGCGCGAATTTCGTGGTGACCGTGCGCCACGGAGACCACAGCGGACTGGCGAGCGTACGTCACCGCCTCGACGCCTCCCCCGGTCTGGCCGAATTGGGGCCCTACGCCGTCATGCATGCGATCGCCGACCATGTCGTCGACGGCTATCTCGAGGTCACCGAACTCGTCGAAGCCGACGTCGACGCGATGCAGGAAGAGATCTTCTCGCCGAATCGCCAGACCAACGTCGAATACATCTATCTGCTCAAGCGGGAGGTCGTCGAGCTACGCCGGTCGGTCAGCCCGCTCACGCTGGCGTTGCAACGACTGCTGTCCGATCACGACGACCTCGTCTCAGTCGAGGTGCGTCGTTATATGGGCGACGTGTTCGACCACAACACCAAGGCCTCGGACCGCATCGCCAGCTTCGACGAGATGCTGACGTCGTTGGTGCAGGCCGCACTCGGCAAGGTTGCGATGCAACAGAACACCGACATGCGCAAGATCTCGGCGTGGGTGGCCATCGCCGCGGTACCGACGGCCATCGCGGGTGTTTACGGCATGAACTTCGACCACATGCCTGAACTGGACTGGTCGTGGGGCTACCCCGCGGTTCTGTTGTTGATGGCAACGGTATGCACGCTGCTGTATCGCACGTTCCGTAGTAACAACTGGCTCTGATTTTGCGCGAAATGGCGTTCCAGCAGGCCCGTACTCGACCTTCTTCTGCTGGAACGCAATTTCGCGACCGCTTGCGCTGGCTTCAACTCAGCTCGGCTTGGCCGCCCGACGTGCCGGGTCGAGCACGTCGACGCCGTCCTGCTGCCACGCCTCGCGCATCGCGTCGGCACCCTTGAGGCGCACCCACGCGGCTTCGGTCGCGGTGATCGGCGTGGCGCCCAACACCTTCACCGGTTCAAGCGGGTCGGCCAACGGTACATCGTCGATTTCGCTGTTGCTCAACAGGAACGCGGTGAACGGTGTGTTCTCCCACAGCGGTGTCTCGAGGTCGATCAACGCATCGGGCGCCAGGACGAGCCCTTCCACCGCGGGCGCGGCGGCCACGATCGCGATCGACCGGTGCAGTCCCCGCGGCGAGGGTCCGCGAAGGGCGACAATCACCTCCGCGCGAGGACCGTGCACGACGTCGGTGACCATCTCGGTCGGGTCGAACATCGGATGACGCGAACAGCCCAGCGACACATAGTGGATGACTCCGTCGGGGCCCGGCCCGAATCGGAGCACGCCGATGGTCTCGGTGCCAAGGAACGTGACGCTGGCCTCGTCGGGCTCGGAATCGATGCCCTGCCCGGCGAAATGCTCGCGCAGGTGGGTGCGGACCTTCGCGGGGACGTCGATCACTCGGCCGGCGGCGCGGCTGAACCCGCGGGTGAATCGGCAGGCGCATCGGCCTCGGGCAGGCTGAGGTTGTTGCCCGTCTCGGGGTCGAAGACCACCAGCTTCGACGTGTCGAACGCCAACTGGATCGTGTCGCCTTGTCTGGCGGTCGAATCGACCGAAACCCGTGCCACGAACTCGTTCTCGCCGACGCCTGACTCGGCGGCCAGCTCGGCGAGCTGCGCCGAATGCGCCCCGGCGCCTTCGGTTTTGAAGTGGAGATACTTGTCGGCGCCCAGCGACTCGACCATGTCAACCGTCACGTCGAAGGTCAGTGCGCGGATGCGCGCATATCCGTCGAGCACCGCGGCGTCCTCGAAATGCTCGGGCCGGACGCCGACGATCACGTTTCTCGGCGCGTTGCGCCGGGCCAGCAGGTCGTAATTCTCCTGGGTGAGGGTGACCTCGCCGAAGGGCAGCCGGACGCCGACGTCGGTGATCGTCGCGCTGAAGAAGTTCATCGCAGGCGAACCGATGAAACCGGCGACGAACAGGTTCGTCGGGCGGTTGTAGAGGTCCTCGGGCGTTCCGATCTGCTGGGCCACCCCGGCAAGCAGCACCACCACGCGATCGCCCAGTGTCATCGCCTCGGTCTGGTCGTGGGTGACGTAGACGGTGGTCGTGCCCAGCCGGTCCTGCAGGCGGGCGATCTCCGCGCGCATCTGCACACGGAGCTTGGCGTCGAGGTTCGACAGCGGCTCGTCCATCAGGAAGGCCTTGGGATCACGCACGATCGCGCGGCCCATCGCGACGCGTTGCCGCTGACCGCCGGACAGCTGCCCCGGTTTGCGGTCCAGAAGCTCGCTCAGGTCAAGGATTTTCGCGGCTTCGTCGACCTTGCGGGCGATCTCGTCCTTCTTCAGCTTGGCCAGCGTGAGAGGAAACGCGATGTTCTGCCGAACGCTCATGTGGGGGTACAAAGCGTAGGACTGGAAGACCATCGCGATGTCACGGTCCTTGGGTGCCTTCTCGTTGACGCGCTCGCCACCGATGCGCAATTCACCGGAGGTGATGTCCTCCAGGCCCGCAATCATGTTGAGCGTGGTCGACTTTCCGCATCCCGACGGGCCGACGAGGATGATGAACTCGCCGTCGGCGATCGTCATCGACAATTCGTGGACGGCCGTCGCGCCGTTGGGGTAACTCTTCGTCACCCGGTCCAACACAATTTCGGCCATGGAACTACCCCTTCACCGCGCCGGATGTCAGTCCGGCGACGATCCGTCGTTGGAAGATGAGCACAAAGATGATGATCGGGATGGTGATGACCATCGCGCCCGCCGCGATCGATCCGGTCGGCTCCTCGAACTGCGAACTGCCGGTGAAGTTCGCGATCGCCACCGGCGCGGTGATCGCGCGTTCGGTGGCGGTCAGCGACAGCGCGAGAAGTAGGTCGTTCCAGGCGAAGATGAACACCAAGATCGCGGCGGTGACGATGCCCGGCGCGGCGAGCGGGGCGATGACCTTGCGAAACGCCTGCGCGGGTGTCGCACCGTCCATCTTGGCCGCCTTCTCCAGATCCCATGGGATCTCCCGGAAGAACGCCGATAGCGTGTAGATCGCCAGCGGCAGCGCGAAGGTGATGTACGGGATGATCAGGCCGGGCCAGGTGTCGAAGAGGCCGACCGCGCGTTCGATGTTGAAAAGCGGTGTGACGAGCGAGATATGGGGGAACATCGCGATCAGCAGGGAGACGCCGATCAGCAGCTTCTTGCCGGGGAAGTCGAGGCGCGCCACCGCGTACGCAGCCATCCCGCCGATCACCACTGCGATGGCCGTGGTGATCAGGCCGATACCGATCGAGTTGATCAGCGCCGAGGTGAAGATGTTGCCCTGGAATATCGCCTTGTAGTTGTCGAAGGTGATCTCGGCGGGAATCAGCTTGCCGTCCTTGACACTTGAGGTTGGCTTGAGCGACAGCGACAGGATCCACAGCACCGGGAAGAGCGCGTAGACGATAACCAGCGCGTTGACGATCGTCCAACCCGTCACCCGCGACGCACCGACCCGCTCAGCCATCAGCGATTCTCCTCGGCGGACCCCGGCGCCGCGGCACCGAAGATCTTGATGTAGATGAACGCGATGATCGCCACGCACAGGAAGATCAGCACGCTGATCGCCGAGCCGAGGCCCACATTGAACGCCTTGAACAGGTTGTCGTATCCCAAAATCGACACCGAGCCCGTGTTGTTGGCCCCGCCGGTGAGGATGTAGATGTTGTCGAAGATCCGGAAGGCGTCGAGGGTGCGGAACAGCAGCGCCACCAGGATCGCCGGCTTGATCAGCGGCAGGATCACCTTGGTCAGCCGCTTCCAGGCGCCTGCACCGTCGACCTGGGCGGCGTTGAGCAGATCCTGTGGCACCAGCGCCAATCCGGCCAACAGCAGCAGCGCCATGAACGGCGTCGTCTTCCACACCTCGGCGAGCACCACGATCGCCAGCGACGGAAGCTGTTCGGTCAGTGGGGCACTGCCCTCGGGCAGCAGGTTCGCCAGGTATCCCGTGCCCGGTGTCCACGCGTAGTACCAGCTGTAGGACGCGGCGACCGTGACGATGCCATACGGGATGAGGATGGCCGTTCGCACGACGCCCTTGCCGAAGATGGTTCGGTGCATCACCAGTGCCAGCGCCATGCCGAGGACGAATTCGATGGCCACCGAGACGACGGTGATACCGAGCGTGACGAAAAAGGCTGTCCACCAGTACTGGTCGGTGAGAATGGTGACGTAGTTCTCCAACCCGATGAACTCGGTGTCGTCGGGTGCGGCCATGTTGTTGCGCTGCAGGCTCAGCCACACCGCGTAAGCGATCGGGTAGCCGGTCACCGCGAGCATCAACACGACGGCCGGCGCGATGAGCAGGAATGCCAGCTTCCGTTCCGAGCGAGTGTCGTCGCTGCCGGTCGCGCTCGGCACCGGTGCGGTCGCGGTCGCCGGTGGGGCGGTCACGGGATCAGCCCCTTACCGTCGATGGCCTTCTGCACCTGCTCGGTGAGCTCGTCGGCGGTGCGCTCCGGGTCGATGTCGGTGATCGGAGCCAGCGTGGTGGAGATGCGGGTGGAAACCGCTTGGTACTGGGGTGTGGCGGGACGCACCGCGGCGTTGGTGAGCTGTTCGCGGATGATCTCGTGCTGCGGATATTTCACCTGGAACGCCGGATCGCTGTACAGCGACGTGCGCACCGCGGGCAGCCCGCCTTCGACGGAGGTGTACCGCTGATTTTCCACGTCGCGCAGGCATCGGATGGCTTCGAACGCCTCGGCCTTGTGCTGCGTCGTCTTCGCCACGGCGAGGTTGAGGCCGCCGATGGTGACCCTTGCCGCCTCGCCCGGTCGCACGCCCGGATACAGGGCGAACCCAAGGACCTTTCTGCTCGCCTCGAAGGCGGTCTCGAACTGTTCGTCGCTGGGCGAGAACGTGCCGACGTCGTTGATGCTGCCGGCCAGCGAGGGGTCTTCGTCCAGCGGCAGGAACGACACCCCGCCCTTGATCGCGTTCTCGAGGAGCGACGGCAGCACGTAGGGCCAGTTCACCTCGAGCGCCGCCTTGCCCTGTTCGAGTGCCAGCCGTGCGGTGGTCTCGTCGGTCTGAGTCACCGACGGGTCCGCGCCTGGTGCGGTGGCGACGTTGCGGATGATCTGCAGCGCCTTGACGGTGGCGGCCCGGTGTTCGGGTGTGTCGGTCAACGTGACGGTTTTGCCGTCGTCGGAAAGCACTTGACCGCCCGCGCTTTCGAGCAGGGTGTTGAACCACACGACCAGGCCTTCGTACTGCTTTCCTTGTACCGCAATCCAGCTCGGCTCACCCGCGGCGTGCAACCGCGTCGCCTCGGCCACCATGTCGTCCCATGTTGTTGGTGGCTGCGCCATCAGATCGGCTCGGTACCAAAGCAATTGGGTGTTGGTGGTGATCGGCGCGGCGTACAGCTTGTCCTGCCACATGGCCGTTTCCAGCGGGCCCGGCAACGTATTGGCCCTCGCATCGGCTTCGGCTTGGCCGGCTGGATCGTCAGAGAGCGGCAACGCCCAACCGGCTTCGGCGAATTCGGCGGTCCACACCACGTCGAGGGCCATGACGTCGAGGCTTCTGTCGTTTCCGGTCAGCCGCCGCGCGAGTTGGAGCCGTTGATCGTCGGCGCTCTTGGGCAGGCTGATCTGTTGGATTCGGAAGCGGCCGCCGAGCTGTTCGTTACACCGCTCGGCGACGGCGGTGAAGGTCTGCGCTTCGTTGGCGGGCGTGTAGTAGTTGATGACGATGCCGCCGCTGTCGGAACCACACGCCGTCAGCGTTGACGCCGTCGTCAGCGCAGCAATCGCCGCAGCACCCATCCGTCGTGGGCCGCCGCGCATGCTGGGGAAGCGCACCACCCGCCTCCGTCCGCGTGATGTCACCGACGGGAATCTCCCGCGCGCAAACCGTATTGCCACAAGCATGTGGTTTGCAACACCTCGACGGCGCGCGTCGCACACCGTTACGCAATCGCGAACTGCGCATACGCCGTACCGGTGATGGTGCCTCTGCTACCGATCGCGCGCGGACCTCAGATGGTCAAGCGCGCCAGCAGATCCCGTCCGCGCTCGGCGTTCTGCGGATCGCACAGGACGTCGTAGCGGCCCGCGACGAGTTGCAGCGTGGAACTGAAATCTCTTGTGCCGCGTGCCATCGCATACGGGATCGCCGATGTGATGAGGCCGAAGAACACACCGGCGATCAGGCCGGTGGCCAGTGCTGCCCACGGGTTGGGGCTGAAGAACCCGAGAATCAGGCCGATGAACAAGCCCAGCCACGCACCGGTCAGGACACCACCGCCGAGCACCTTGGGCCACGAAAGTCGACCGGTGACCCTCTCGACCTGCATCAGGTCGACGCCGACGATCGTCACCTGCTGGACGGGGAACTCCTGGTCCGACAAGTAGTCCACGGCGCGCTGCGCCTCGGCGTACGTCGGATACGAACCGATGGGCCACCCCTTCGGCGGTGTGGGCAGACCCGCCGGGCCGCGGCCCATATTTGGGCTACCCGGCGTTGCGCCGGGATTTGCTCCAGGTTGAAACGGGCTGGTCATCGGTCCTCTTTCTCCTCTTTGCCGCAAATCGTTAAGTTGCTGTCTCGTAAGGGACAACGCCGCGATGGCCGCAATCGTGCCCGAGAATTACGCTAGGTTGACAAGCATGACAAATCCCGGGGAGGACGCAGCACGAAACGGACCATCCGAATCCGACGGGGGTGCGTCCGAGCAGACGTCCGGCGGCTACGAGGCGCCGCCGATCGAGCAGTCGACGTCCGAGGGCGATCAGCCATCCGTGTACGGCTCGCCCTACCAGGCTCCGCCGGCATACGACCCGTCGTCGGGGTATCCGCCGCCTCCGGCCTACCCCCCGCCGCCCCAAGGCGCCTATCCGCCACCGCCGCCCGGGGCCTATC